>NZ_CP197645.1:3965000-4407178 GCF_052232875.1 Stenotrophomonas sp. PUT21
GCCTATGGGCTCAACCTGGCCGCGATCACCGCCGCAATCTGCATGGGGCGCGAAGCGCACGAGGATCCGGCTCGCCGTTACACCGCCGCGGTGGCCGCGGGCGCCTTCTATATCGTCGTTGGGCTGTTCGGTGCGACGGTAGCGGCGGTGTTCGCCGCCTTCCCCAAGGAGCTGGTGGCCTGCGTGGCCGGCATCGCGCTGTTCGGGACGATCGCCAACAGCCTGGCCACGGCCCTGCGCGAGGAGGCCGATCGCGAAGCGGCGCTGGTGACGTTCCTGGTCACCGCTTCGGGCCTGTCGCTGGCCGGGATCGGTTCGGCGTTCTGGGGGTTGGTGGCCGGCGGGATCTGTCTGGTGGCATTGCGGCCGCGCCCGGCCGCACGCTGACCGGTCACGCGCCTTCCAGCAGCCTCAGCACGACGAACAGCGCCAAGCCCAGCCCCAGCGCGAGCCGGCTGGTGCCCCCGCGGCGTACCAGTTCGGCGTTGATCCGTTCCGGCTGCCCGCTAAAACGGGCCTGGGTCCGCGCCACCATGCGGCGGCAATGCCACCGGTACAGTGCATTGCCGAGGATGCCCAGCGACACCTGCAGTCCCAGCGACAGCACGATGCCGACCCATGCCAGATTCAGCAGGGCCATGGCCGTACCGATGGCGAGATTGGCGATCAGCACCGCCAACGCCACCAGGTACATGCGCCGGTACATAAGCCAGTGGAACCCGAACAGGAAAGCCGGCCAGTGCCACGGGCGCGGCCAGCGGCCACCGGCGTCATCCAGATGCCAGCGACGGGCATACAGCGCGAAGTTGTCGCCCACCACGCTCGCCAGCAACGGATGGCGGTCATGCACCGCCACGGCCGCATCGATCTGGGCGTCGATCATCGCCTCGTGCATGGCGGCGCTGGGCGCGCGATAAGGATTGCCGGCAGTCTCCTCGCCCGGCGCGGTACTCATAGCGGGCGAACCGCCAGGGTCTGCTGCAGCACATGCTGCGCGCCCGGCGCCAGGGTCACCACGTCCGGACCGGCGTTGGCCGCCTCCAGGCACACATAGTTGCGCCAGCCGGCGCCGACATCGGCCATCTTGCTCGCGCCCGCCTCGCCCGGATTCCACGCCACCAGCGAGCGACTGCCGGTGGTGGTGATCTCGATGCGGCGCTTCAGGCCCGGGTCCTTGAGCAGGTAACGGCCGCCGGCCTGGGTATAGATGCGGTCGCTGCGGCCCGGATCACGCGGGTCGCGCAGGCTCCACTCGCCCTGCTGCTGGCGGGGGGCAGCGTAGTTCTCGAACTTGTCCAGGTAGGACAGGCCGTCCAGGCCTTCCACGCTGACCTGCATCGCATCGCTGACATGGAAGTAGTTGTGCAGGGCCTGGGTGAAGGCGACCGGTTGGCGGCCGGTGTTCTCGGTGATCAGGCGCTGCTCCAGCGTGCGGCCGATCCGCAGTTCCATGCGCAGGCGCAGGTCCAGGTTCTCCAGCACCGGCGGGGCCAGGGTCAGCACCATGGTGCCATCGGCCTCGCGACGGGCCTGCTGCAGGGTCCATGGCACGTTGCGGACGAAGCCATGCGAGGGCACGTCATTGCCCTGCCCCTGGCGGCCGAAGTACGGCCAGCACACGGGGCTGCCGCCACGGATCGGGGTTGGCAGCGGCTGGGCACTGGGCGAGAGCCACATCACGTCCTGCCCGCCCTTGGGCACGTAGGACAGCAATTGGCCGCCGAACACGCTGATCGCGGCGGTGGCGAACGGCGTCTCGACCTTCCAGGCAGGGAAGCCCTGGATGTCGGCCAGGCTGAGCCCGGGCACCTTGGGCAGGGCAGCGCGCGGCGCGGCCGGCGACTGGACGTACTGGGCGTGGTTGGGCGGCAGGGTGAACACGGTGGATGCGGGCATGGTCGGTGGTGACGAAGGAGGGGCGCCGCGCAGGGCGGCAAGGATGCGCTGGCCGGCGCGGCCATCGGCGGGGGTCCAGCCCAGGCGCTGCTGTTCGGTCTGGATGGCGCGCCGGGTGGCGGTGCCGATCATGCCGTCGGCCGTGCCGATATCGTGGCCGCGGGCCAGCAACAGGGTCTGCAGTTCACGGCGTTCGGTACGGCCGATGCCGGGATCGTCGGTCGGCCAGGCCGCCACGATGCCCGGACCACCGCGCAGGCGGTCGGCCAGGGTGGCGATCGCCAGGGCGTAGCTCTCGGCAGCGTTGTACGCGTAGATCGCGTCGTAGTTGCGGAACACCAGCCAGGCTGGCCCCTTGGCGCCGGTCGGGAGCAGCAAGGCGGCCGTGCTGTCGGCGGGCAGCCCGGCCGGGGCCAACGCGCCGCCCGCCACCGGGAGGATGCCCAGCGCGCGCCAGTCGGCCAGCGGTTTGCGCTGGGTGCGGCCGGCCAGGCTGGCATTGAAGCCGGCCGGAATCTTCACTTCCATGCCCCACGGTTGCCCGGTGCGCCAGCCGGCCTTCTTGAGATAGTTGGCGGTGGAGGCCAGGGCGTCGGGAATGGAGGCGACCAGATCGCGACGTCCATCGCCGTCGCCGTCGACCGCGATGCGGGCATAGGTGGACGGCATGAACTGGGTATGGCCGAAGGCGCCGGCCCACGAACCGGTCAGCCCTTCGGCACGCAGGTCACCGGCGTCGATCAGCCTGAGCAGGGCCAGCAGTTCACCGCGGAAGAAGGGCTGGCGACGGCCTTCGCAGGACAGCGTGGCCAGCGACTGCAGCAGCGGGCGCTTGCCGAACACGCGGCCGTAATCGCTCTCCACACCCCACACGGCGACGATGGTGGCGGCATCGACACCGTACTCGGCCGACACGCGGGCCAGCAGATCACGGTGCTCGACCAGACGGGCGCGTCCATCGTCGACGCGCTGGCTATCCACCAGGGCGGCCAGGTAATCCCACAGCGGGGTGGTGAACTCCGGCTGTGCATCGAGCAGGGGCAGCACGCTGGGATCCGGGGTAAGCCCGGCAGTGAGCACGTCGAAGCGCTCGGCATGGATGCCCTGCTTGCCGGCCTGCGCTTTGAGCGTGACCAGGCAGCTGGCAAACGCATCCGGCGCGGCCACCGCCAGCGACGGTGCGCCGAGCCACAGCCCAGTCAACAACAGGGGCAACCATCGCATTGGCGGAATCCTTGCAGCCAGTGGACCTGCATCATAGCGGCAATGCCGCGCGGATCAGGCCGGCTGCAGCAGGCGCAGGCCGAAGGCGGGATCGGTCGCGTTCCAGTGGGCGTTGACCCGCAGGCCCGCGGCAGCGGCCATCGCCGCGAACACCGCATCGGTGTACTTGTGGCTGTATTCGACGGTCATCGCTTCGCCTTCGGCGAACGCGAAGCTCTGCCCGTCCACCTGCACGCGCTGGTCGCGCTGGCTGACCAGTTCGGTTTCGATGCGCAGGCGCGGCACGCTGTAGCGGGCGCGGTGGCGGAAACCGTCCAGATCGAAATCGCTGCCGATGTCGCGATTGAGCCGGCGCAGCAGGTTCAGGGTGAAGTCGGCGGTGACGCCGGCGGCATCGTTGTAGGCAGCCTCGATCAGCCCCGCATCCTTGTGCAGGTCGATGCCGATCAGGGCCATGCCATCGGGCCCCATGGTCTGGCGCATCGCCTTCAACAGTGCGATGGCATCGTCATGGGCGAAGTTGCCCAGCGTCGAACCGGGGAAGAACACCAGGTGGCGTGCCGGCTCGCGCTGCGGTGACGGCAACTGCACCGGCTGGGTGAAATCCGCGCAGACCGGCAGCATTTCGATCTCCGGCAGCGAGGGGGCCAGCCGGGTGATGCTGTCCAGCAGCGCGGCGCGGGAGATCTCGATCGGGGTGTAGGCCACGGGGTCGCGCAGCGCATGCAGCAGCAGTTCGGTCTTGCGCCCGCTGCCGCTGCCCAGTTCGACCACATGCACGCGGGGCCCGACCACCTTGGCGATGTCGCGCGCGCACTCCTGCAGCAGCTGCAGCTCGGTGCGGGTCGGGTAGTACTCCGGCTGCTGGGTGATCTGCTCGAACAGCGCCGAGCCCTGCGCATCGTAGAAATACTTGGACGGCAGCTGCCGCGGCGTGGACGAGAGGCCGCGCAGGATGTCGGCGGTGATCTGATCACGGTCCGGCTGCAGATCGGTCAACGCCTCGAGTGCATCACGGACCGAACTCATGCGATGTCCCGGGCCAGGCGCAGGCCGGCGAACTGCCACCGGGCCGACGGTGCGAAGAAATTGCGGTAGCTGGCGCGCAGATGATCGGCCGGGGTGGCACAGCTGCCCCCGCGCAGCACCCACTGCCCGCACATGAACTTGCCGTTGTACTCGCCCAGGTTGCCCGGGAAGGTGCGGAAGCCCGGATATGGCCCGTAGGCGCTGCTGGTCCATTCCCAGACATCGCCGAACAATTGAACGATGTCGCCGTCCTCTTCGGCCCCACCGGGGTGGAACTGATCGGCATCGGCGAAGCGACCCCGCAGCGGGCGACCGGCGGTGGCCGCCTCCCATTCGAACTCGGTGGGCAGACGGGCCTCCTGCCAGCGCGCGTAGGCGTCGGCTTCGAAGTAACTGAGGTGGCAGACCGGTGCGTGCGGATCGAGCGGGCGCCAGCCCCCCAGGGTGAACTCGCGCTCCAGTGCGTCATCCCAGTACAGCGGATGCTGCCAATGCTGGTCCTGGCACAGCGTCCACCCTTCACTCATCCACCAGCGCGGCTCGCGGTAGCCACCGGCCTGCACGAACCGCCGGTACTCCTCATTGCTGACCGGGCGGTTGGCCAGCGCATGCGCCGGGACCAACGCGCGGTGTACAGGCGATTCGTTGTCATAGGCGAATGTGGGCTGGGTGGGCCAGACCGGCGCGCCGATCTCCACGATCCGCTCGGGACTGCTGAGCCACCGCAGCGGCAGCGCACGGGCCGGTGCCACCGCCAGATCCTCCCGGTAGGCCGGCTGCAGCGGGTTGGACCAGAACGCGTGCTTGATATCGGTCAGCAGCAGCTCCTGGTGCTGCTGCTCGTGATGCAGGCCGAGCAGCAGCTGATGCTGGGCCTGTTCGCTCAGGCTGCCGGCCTGCAGTGCGGTGATCACGCGCTGGTCGATCTCGGCGCGGAAATGCAGCACCTCATCCAGTGACGGGCGCGAGAGCAGCCCGCGCTGCGGACGCGCATGCGCCGGGCCGATGCTCTGGTAATAGCTGTTGAACAGGTAATGCCAGTCCGCATCGATCGGGGCGTAGCCGGGCCGGGTGGCGAGCACGAAGCGCTCGAAGAACCAGGTGGTGTGGGCCAGGTGCCATTTGGCCGGGCTGGCATCGGCCATGCTCTGCACCATGGCGTCCTCAGCGCTCAGCGGGGCGGCCAGCGCGACCGTGCGGGCGCGCACGCCAGCGTAACGGGCGGCCAGCGACGCGGGCGGGACGGCAGTGAGCGGTGGTGCGGCAGCGACGGCGGTATTCATCGCGATCAGGATCGGCCAGCCGGGGTGAG
Source organism: Stenotrophomonas sp. PUT21 (assembly GCF_052232875.1). NCBI lineage: Bacteria > Pseudomonadati > Pseudomonadota > Gammaproteobacteria > Lysobacterales > Lysobacteraceae > Stenotrophomonas > Stenotrophomonas sp. PUT21. Next base: position 3,970,462 of record NZ_CP197645.1, read on the forward strand.
TGTCACGTCATGGCAGGGCATCGCTGCGGTGACAGCGCTCAAGTTGAATGCGCGCGGGCCGCTATCGGGGGAGACTCCCTGCCTGTGTTGTCCGGTTTGCACGCTGCAGCCACGGCGCGCCGGCCCACGACGTGGACCCCTTCTTGCGGACGCACCTGCTACGCCAGCCCAGCCACTATCTGTTCGTGCTGCCTGCCGTGCTGGTGGCCGTGGGCCTGTGGGGCGCCACGCCGGCGGCCGAGGTCGGCAATCCTGTGCACCGCCTGCTGCCGCTGGTGCTGGCCTGCCTGGGCATCGGGCTGGCGTTGATCTACGCCCGCGTGCGGGCGGTCTGTCTGATGCTGGCGGTCGCACTGGCCTTCGCGCTGCTGCACGGGGTGGTCGGTACGTTCCTGCGTGAGGGCGTGATCTCGGACCACACGCCGCTGATTTTTCATGCCGTGTCGTGGTGGTTGCCGCTGCTGTTCCTGGTGCATGGGCTGTGGCCCGAGCGCGGGCGGCTGCGCCAGGACCTGCTGCTGCGCGGCGTGGTCAGCGGCACGGCGCTGGGGGTTTTCCTGCTGTTGGCCGCCCAGGGCCCGGACGGCATGCAGGCACTGCTGTCGGATCGACACCTGGCGTGGCTGCCGAGCGGCTGGAACGCGCTGGCGCAGCTGCCGGCGCTGTTGTTCATGGTGGCAACGCTCGCGCTGGGGGTACAGGCCTGGCACCAGCCGCGGCCGCTGCACACCGCCCTGCTGATCGCCCTGCTCTGCCTGTGGTGGATGCTGCCGCGGGTGTTCGTCTCGCCCGCGCTGCTGCCGGCGGTCAGCTGCATGGCGCTGCTGTTGATTGTTTCGGCGATGCTGCAGGAGGCCTTCCACATGGCCTTCCGCGATGAACTCACCGGGCTGCCCGGCCGCCGCGCATTCAACGAATGCCTGCAGCGGGTGGGGCCCACCTACACCATCGCGATGGTGGATGTGGATCACTTCAAGCGCTTCAACGATACCCACGGCCACGATGCCGGTGATGACGTGCTCAAGCTGGTGGCCGCGCGCCTGGCCGGGATCGGCGGCGGGGGCCGCGCGTTCCGCTACGGCGGCGAGGAATTCGCACTGGTGTTCCTGGATCGCCCAGCCCCGGCCTGTGTGGCGGCGGTGGAGGAGATCCGCGCGACGATCGAAGGCGCGCGGATGCACCTGCGCGACCGCGCCGCGCGCAGCCGCGACGATGCGGTGGGGCAGCTGCAGCGCGGACGCGGTGGCAGTGGCGCGGTGGTGCAGGTGACGGTGAGCATCGGCGTGGCCGACAGCCGGGTGGCTGACAGCCCGCAGGGCGTGATCAAAGCGGCCGACCAGGCGCTGTACGCGGCCAAGGACGCCGGCCGCAACTGTGTGCGCGCCCATGGCCAGCAGGGTGCCGTGGCGGTGCGCACGGCGGCGCTGGCTCAGGGCAGCGCGTCGAGATAGAACCAGCGGCCGTCTTCGCGCACGAAGCGGCTGTGCTCGCGCATCTTCACCGCGCTGCCGCCGCCGACCTTGTAGCGGGCCAGAAAAAGGACCTGGGCGTGGTCCGGATCTGACTGCGTGTGGTCCTGGATCGTCAGCCCCAGCCACTGGGTGCGCTGCCCGGGTGCTTCCTCCAGCGACAGCTCGGCCGGGCGCGTGGACGGGTGCCAGCTGGCCAGCAGGTACTCGGCCAGGTGGCGCACGTAAGCGCTGTAGCGCGAGCGCATCAGCGCTTCGGCATCCGGAGCGGGTGTGCCGGCGTGGTAGCAGCCGCAGCGGGTGCTGTAGGCCTGCGGGCGGCCGCAGGGACAGGGATCGGAGTTGGCGGTGGTCATGGGGGTATTGTCGCGCGATGACGGGGCGTATGCTGGCGCGCCTTCTGCCGCGATGTGCCGCCGTGCTTGAGCTGGTTCCCCCTGAGCTGTTGTGGTTGGTGGCGATCGCCTTCATCGCCGGCCTGGTCGATGCCGCCGTCGGTGGCGGTGGGCTGGTGCAGTTGCCCGGGTTGTTCACCGTCCTGCCGCAGCACACGCCGGCGATGCTGTTCGGCACCAACAAGTTCAGCTCGATGTTCGGCACGGCCGCCGCGGCATTCCGCTATGCGCGCAATGTGCGCTTCCCGTGGCGGCCGGTACTGTTCGCCGCGGGCACGGCCTTCGTGTTCTCCTTCGCCGGGGCCACGGCCGTCAGCCTGCTGCCCAAGGACGCGGTACGCCCGCTGGTGCTGGTGCTGCTGGTGGCGATGCTCGGCTACACGCTGTGGAAGAAGGACTTCGGTGCCCTGCACCGCCCGCGCGAGATCGGCCGCAAGGAGCTGGTGACCGCACTGGCGATCGGTGCGGTGATCGGGTTCTACGACGGCTTCTTCGGGCCCGGCACCGGCAGCTTCCTGATCTTCCTGTTCGTGCGTTTCTTCGGGCTGGACTTCCTGCGCGCCTCGGCCGCCTCCAAGGTGGTGAACCTGGCGACCAACGTGGCGGCGATCTCGTTCTTCGTGCCGACCGGCAACATCCTGTGGCTGTTCGCGCTGCCGATGGCCGCGGCCAACATCATCGGCTCGGTGGTCGGCACGCGGATGGCCCTGCGCGGCGGCACGCCCTTCATCCGCAAGTTGTTCGTCGGCCTGGTGGTGGTGCTGATCGCCCGGATGGGCTGGGATACCTTCGCCGGTTAGCAGGACGGGTCAGCCCTGGGGCTGACCCGCCGATTGCTCAGCGCTTGGGCCTGGCCGGCTTCTTGGCGGCGGCCTTGGGGGCTGCTTTGCTGGCCACCTTGCTGGCGGCTTTCTTTGCCGGCGCCTTGGCCGCGGCTTTCTTCGGGCGCGATGCCGGTACCGGTGCGTCCAGCGCCGTTGTGGCGGCGTCGGCCTGCCCGGCGTGCGGTTCGGCGATCACCGCGTCGGCCGCCGTTTCGGGCACCTCGACCACGTCCGGCGCTGCGGTCACGGCCGCTGCCGGCGCCACCGCGGCCTCACCGCCGGCACGGGCGCGCTCGGGCAGCTTCAGGCGCTTGCCCTCGTCGTCGTACTCGATCAGCAGCACGCCGGAGTCGTGACGACCGCTGATCTCCACGAAGCAGGCGCCCCCGATGAACGGCTCCAGCGTCATCACCGACTTCAGCGGGGTGGCCACGACCATCTGGAACCCGAAGTTGTCGAAGATGTTCATCGCCAGCGCGGTGAACTCGTTGTCGGCCTTGTCGAAGGCTTCATCGAGCACCACCGCCGCGTAACTGGGCAGCTGGCCGTCGGCGCCGCCGAGCTGGTAGCGCAGCGCGGCCGCCAGGCAGGTGGTGGCCAGCTTCTGGCGCTGGCCGCCGGACTTGCCTGCACCGCTGCGGTAGATCTCGACCTGCTGACGGGTGGCGGCGTCGAGTTCGACGCCGACGAATTCCACGTGCAGGCGCACGTCCAGCACCAGCTCGCGCCAGCGCTTGTCCTCGCCTTCCTGCGAGCCGAGCTTGGCGACCAGCTCACGCAGCACCGCGAACTGCGCTTCGGCCAGTTCGCGCTGCTCGGTCTGCTGTTGGGACAGCACGTCGCGCAGGCGCTGGTGGAAATCCAGCACTTCGGGCAGGCGGCGGTCGGTGAGTTCGATGGTCAGCAGGGTGCCGCGGTTGAACGGCACCTGCTCCAGCGAGGCATTGACTTCGTCCAGACGCTGGGCGATCGACTTGCGCGCCTCGGCGGTGTGGCGCTGCAGGGCCAGCAGGTTGTTCTTGCTCTGGCTCTGCAGCAGATCGAAGAAGCGTGCCTCGTGCTGCGGCAGGCCGTCGTTCTCCAGCCGCTGCAGGCGGGCCAGGAAGTCTTCGGCGCTGGACAGGCTGACGGTGAAGTCACCGCTGTCTTCCGGCCAGGCCTGGCAGTAGCGGCGGAAGCAGCCCAGCAGCAGGTTCTCCAGCCGGTTGTGTTCGGCCTGGGAGCCGCCGAGCTGTTCGTTGAGCGTGTTGCTGATCTGCCGGAAGTGGGCTTCCAGGTTCTCCAGGCTGAGCACGCCGAGCGCTTTGAGGCGTTCGTCCAGGCCCTGTTGCTGCAGGGGCGTGACCACGCGCTTGGCCAGCGGCGCGCACTGCTCATGCAGCCGCTCCAGGCGTTCGTGTTCACGGCCAAGCTGGCCGCGCTCCACGCGCACGTCTTCATAGGTGCGCTTGGCCTGGGCCACATCGGCCCGGGTCTTCTCGATCTGTTCGCCCAGCTTGCGCAGATCGGCATTGCCTTCGCGCAGGTCGTGCAGGGCCTGGGCGATGTCGTCCAGGCGCTGCAACGGTGCGGCCACATCGATCTCATCCCAGCCCAGCGTGCACAGCTGATGGCAGGCCAGACGGGCCTTGCCCTCGTGCTCGCGCTGCGCGCGCAGGCCGGCCACGTCGCTGTCGCAGGCGGCGATGCGCTGGGCCAGTTCGATCGCTTCTCGCTCGTACAGATCCAGCTTGTCGCGGTTGTTGAAGCCGAGCAGCCAGCGGCGGCGGTCGCTGATGTTGTGGCGGTCGTCCTTTTCGAAGCGCTCGCCCGGGTGCTTGACCTGGCCTTCCTTGGTGATGCCGCGGTCGGTATCGCGCAGGTGGCGTGCATCCACGCATTCGTAGTCGAAGCGTTTGCCCAGCTCGCGGCGCAGCCAACCGGCATAGCCATGCTCGCGCAGCACCAGCTTGTGCAGCAGCGAGCGTGCACCGGGCTCGCGGCCGTGCAGGGCATCGTCGTTGCGGCGCACGCGGTAATAGACCAGGCGGGTACCGAGGTGGGTCTGGTTGATCCACTCCGAGACCTGGGCATGGTGGCGCTCATCGACCAGCAGCGACTGCGCGAAGCCGTGCAGCACGCGCTCGATGGCGCCCTGCCACGCGGCGTCTTCGTCGCGGACCTGCAGCAGTTCGCCCACGAACGGCAGCGCCGCCTCGGGAATGCCGGTATCGCTGCTCAGGCGCGCGCGCAGCTGCTGCATCGGCGCGGGAATGCTGGACGGGGTGCGCTTGAGCGCTTCCAGTTCCGAACGCACCTCGGCGAAGCGGCGTTCGTCGTCGCGCTTGCCGCCCATGCGCTCGGCGATGGCTTCGTCCAGTTCCGCCGCAGCACGCTGGCCGTCGTCCAGGCGCGCCTGGGCCCGGGCCAGCTGTTCGGCGAACCCGTGCGCGGTCTCGGCCAGGGTTTCGCCGAGCTCACGGCTGGCGTGGTTGGCCTGGCTGCGCTTGGCCAGGCGGCGGTCGCGTTCCTGGGCCACACGGCCCTGCTCGCGCTCCAGCTCTTCGATGCGCTCGCCGCCCTGCTGGCGACGCTGCGCCTCCAGTTCGGCGAGGTGGCTTTCATGGTTCTCCAGCGCACTGCGGCGCTGGCCTTCTTCACCGGACAGACCGCGGTCGCGGGTGTCCAGTTCCAGCAAGCGCGCCTCCAGCAGGGCCAGGCGACGCTGCTCGCGCACGCCGTCGATGCCCAGCTTCATTTCGTCCAGGTCTTCGCGCTGGCGGCGCAGCGCCTGCAGATCGGCGTAATGCCCGCGTGCGGGCAGCAGGGTTTCGACCTGGCGGCGCGCGGTGACCACCGCCTGGTGGGCGCCATCCAGTTCGGCGAAATCATCGACCAGCCGCTCGGCGGCATCGAAGGTGCGCGGTGCGTCGAGCATGAAGTCGCGCAGGAACACATTCAGGTCGCCGAGGTTCTTCGCCGACTGGGTCTTGTGCAGCAGGCGCAGCGCCATCTCGTTCTCGATCCCGAGCACGTGGCGGAACCGTTCGGCATAGCTGGCGAAGCTGTCGAAGTGATGCACATCGCCCAGGCGCTGCTTGAGCTTGCGCAGGTCCAGGTCGAAGCCGCCGAGGTCGCGCGCGATGTCGAAACTGCGCTCGGCGACCATGTAGTGCTTGCGCACATCGGCCGCGGCCGCGCCGTTGCCGGCGATCCAGAACAGGCGCACCAGGCTGACGATGCGGCCGTCATTGCTGCGGTATTCCAGCACCAGCGCGGTCCAGGTGGCGCCTTTGCGCAGGTACTGGGTGGCGATCTCGCCGGTGCCGCTGTCCTGCTGGTCGGCCCAGGCGCCACGCACGTAGGAGACCAGGTTGCGGTCGCGGCCACTGCGTTCGGCTTCGCGCGCGGCGGCGTTGAAGTCGACCAGGGCCGGCGGCACCAGCAGCGCGGACATCGCATCGAGCAGCGTGGACTTGCCCGAGCCGGAGCGGCCGACGAACAGGAAGCCACGTTCGGCGATCGGCACTTCGGTCAGGCCGGAGAAGGTGCCCCAGTTGTGGACCTGCAGGCGGCGCATGCGGAACTGCTGCGCGCGCGGGTCGGGCTGGTCGCCGGGGAACAGGGCGGGTGCGGGAATGTGGACGGTCATGGCAGGGCTAGCAATCCAGGCAGGGCAGCGGCGCGCGGGCGCGCGCTCAGGCGTCGAGGTCGGCCGGCGCTTCGCGCAGGCGGCGGTACACCTGGGCCAGGGCGGCGACATCTTCGGCGGAGAACATCAGTTTCAGTGCCGGCGAGACTTCATGACGCGCATCGTCACCGCCGAGGCGGGTGAGGATGTGGTTGTCCTTCATCTTCTGCACGGCACTGGCGACACGGCGGTTGAAGCCGGCGCGGTCGGTGGACAGGTGGCGCTCGTACACGGCCAGTGCTTCGGCCAGTTCGCCATCCTCGACCACCGCGCGCACGCCGCGTGCATCGGCTTCGGCCAGCTGCTGGCGCAGGTGCAGCAGCAGCACCGAATCGATGAAGGTCAGCGGCGAGGTACGCAGCAGCACCGGCGCGTCGATATCTTCGGTGTCGGCCTGGCGGGTGAAAGCTACGCCGCTCTCGCGGTCCAGCACCAGCTCCAGGAACAGGTCCGAGAGCGCCGAGCGGATCGCCGCTTCACTGCGGATCAGCGCCGGCCACAGCTTGGCGTGCCGCAACTGGTCGATGCTCGGGCCGATCAGCAGCTGGCACAGCGCGCGGCGCCCATCCAGCGGCAGCCGGCCGGTGTCGCCCATGTAGTACACGTCATTGCTGCGACGCAGGACGGGCGTCACCACGACCGGTTCGTCGTCGTGCTCGTGGGCGCCGCCGTCGATCGGGGTGTCGGTGGATTGTTCATGCCAGCTCATGGCGTTTCTCCTGGGTGAACCAGATCAGCGGAATGCGGGCGCGACGCCAGTGGCCGTCGCCGCCGCGCCATTGCGCGATCTCCTGTTGATCGGTGGCAACCTCGCCGTGGCGGGTGCCAAGAGAGAGGTAACCGATGATGCTGCCCAGCCCCTGCGGGGCCTCGCGGTGTTCAAGCACCTGCGCGATCGACAGCCGCGGCTGCTCGCCGAGCAGATCGTGCAGATCGCGGCGCAGGGTGCGGAAGTCGATTTCCGAGGCCGCCACCAGATCGCCGACGCTCTCCAGCGAGATCGCGGCGGTGTCGTTCCGCTGCACGCTGCCATCGACCTGCGCCTGGCGCGGGTCGTGCAGTTTCCACTGCGACAGCGAGCGCAGGCGGCTGGTGGTCAGCTGCAGGTCGCGGCCGATGCTGCGCTGGGCCGGGATGTGGTCGCGCAGGCCCAGCGCCTCGCCCTGGGCCTGCTTGAGCAGCTGGTTGAGACGGCGCTGTTCCAGGTAGCCGCGGCTCTGCACGAAGCCACGCAGGCTGCGCGCGAAGTGCTGCAGCACATCGTGGACCTGGCTGCCGCGCTCGAGCATGGTGGTGGTGAAGCCGCGCAGGAAGGTGCGTTCGGTGCGGTCCAGCTTGCGGGCGAAGCCGCGTGCGAGCACGGTCTCCAGCGCGGCGTCGAGCTGGGCGCTCTGTTCGGCATCGTTGAGCAGGCGCCAGAACGCGTCGAAGCTGCGCCCGGCATCGCTGTCGCCGATCACGTCCACGCCTTCGAATAGCTTGGACAGCACGTCGCCGCGCTCGCCTTCGTCATCGATGATGCGTTCGCGGAATTCGCGGTTGAGGCGTTCGAAGTCATCGCGCACGCGGCGGAAATCTTCGGTCAGTTCGTCGGCCAGGCCGATGATCTGGCGGGTCCGTTCCAGCGCGCGCTTGCCATCCAGCGAGGACACCTTGCCGCCGCTGACGCGGGCGATCTCGGCATCGATGCGGTCGCGCTCGTCGCGCAGCGCGGACAGGCGTGCGTCCGGATTGGATTCGGTCAGCGCGGCCAGCTGCGAGAGCTGCTCGATCACCAGTGCCAAGCGGCTCTCGGTGGCGGCAGCGCGCGCCTGCTCCAGGCTGTCGGCGAAGCGGATCGCCTGCGCGGCCTGGGTGGACAGTTCGTACTGCTCCTGGTCGGCACCTTCAGGCAGGCGGCGTTCCAGCCAGCCCTGGGCCAGCCAGTGGGCGATGTAGGCCTGCGCGGTGCGCGGCAGCTCGCGCGAGAGTTCATCGGCCTTCAGATCATCCAGCGCGCGCTGCAGGCGTTCGTGCAGCACCGCGGTGGACAGGGTGCGCTCGTCCTGCATCAGCAGGCTCTGCAGCAGGCCGATGATCTCCGGCGCGTGATCGGCCGCCAGCAGCTTCCACTGCGACTGTTCGCGCAGGTGGCGGTAACGGGTAATGCGCTCGCGATGCTTCATTCGAGACCGGATACGGGAAGACGGGCCGCGCGGGTCGCAGCGGCCGGGAGGGAAACGGGACGCGCACGCGCCCACAGGGCCGGGCCGAAGCCCGGCACCTGCCGGCCGCGCGCGACAGCGCGGGGAATCAGCGCTTGCCGCCCACTTCGATGAAACGCAGGAACTCGGCGCGTGTGCGCGCGTCCTCGCGGAAGCTGCCCAGCATCTTGGAGGTGACCATGCTGACGCCGCGCTTGTGGATGCCGCGGGTGGTCATGCACTCGTGCGCACCTTCCACCACCACACCCACGCCGACCGGCTGCAGGACGTCCTGGATGCACTGGGCGATCTGCGCGGTCATCTTTTCCTGGACCTGGAAGCGGCGTGCGTACGCTTCGACCACGCGGGCCAGCTTGCTGATGCCCACCACCTTGCCGGCCGGCAGATAGCCGACGTGCACGCGGCCGATGATCGGCGCCATGTGGTGTTCGCAGTGGCTTTCGTACTCGATGTCGCGCAGCACGATCAGTTCGTCGTAGCCGGCCACTTCCTCGAAGGTCCGCTCCATGTAGGCGCGCGGGTCATCGCGGTAGCCGCTGAACCAGTCGCCATAGGCTTCGGCGACGCGGCGCGGGGTATCCAGCAGGCCTTCACGGGTCGGATCTTCACCGGCCCAGCGCAGCAGGGTGCGCACCGCCGATTCGGCCTCGGCCTGGGTGACGGGGTTGGCGTCGTTGTCTTGCTTGCTCATTACATACAGCACCCGAAGGGGGGCGAGCATCGTACCCGACAGACCCCTCGGGCGTCCTGCGCCGGGAGGCGCGGGCCGGATCGGGCCACGCGTTCATTGGGCCGCGGTTGTGCCACGGGTATTGATAGGAGACGAATTAGTAGTATCCTATCTATTCTAATGAACCGATCCCTCGACGAACGCACCCAGCTGCAGATGCAGCTCAGTTCCGGCCTGCTCTATGCAGGGCGGCAGTGGCAGCGCCTGGCCGACCAAGCCCTGGGCAGCTACGGCATCTCGGCCGCCTGCACCATGCCGCTGCTGATGATCGGGCGCGCCGGCGGCGGTATCCGCCAGGTGGCGCTGGCTCACCAGCTGGGCATGGAAGGGCCCTCGCTGGTGCGCCTGCTGGACAAGCTGGCCGCCAGCAATCTGGTCCGCCGCGAATGCGACGCCAGCGACCGCCGCGCCAACCTGCTGTGGCTGACCGACAAAGGCGAGGCGCTGGTCAGCGAGCTGGAAACCCAGCTGATCGGCCTGCGCCAGGATGTGTTCGGCGAGCTGTCCATGGATGAACTGCGCACCGTGCTGAAGCTGTGGCAGCTGCTGGCCGATGCTGCCGACCGCGTGACGTAAGCCTGTTCCCCCGTTGTACCGCCCGGTGTCGTCCCTCGACGCCGGGCGATCCCCTTTCCGCTCCCCTGTGAATCCTTTGCCTCGATGTACGGTGAATTCAGTCTCTATGGTGTGTTCGTCCCGACCCTGCTCGGGCTGATGCTGCTTGCCTACCTGCTCAAGAGCGGGTTGCGCGTGGTCCTGCAGCGCACCGGCGCCTACCGCCACATCTGGCACCCCGCCCTGTTCAACCTGGCCGTGTACGTGATCGTGCTCGGCGGGTTGTTTTCCCTGATGCGTTGGATGCAATCGTGAACAAGATCCTCAAGCAGACATTCCCGGTCGTGTTGACCGTCGTGGCCGTGGTGGCCGCCGTACTGGTGCTGCGCCACCTGTGGGCGTACTACATGGACGAACCGTGGACGCGCGATGCGCATGTCAGCGCCGACGTGGTGCAGGTCGCGCCGGACGTGTCCGGGCTGGTGGAAGCGGTGAAGGTCGCCGACAACCAGCCGGTCAAGCGCGGTGAGGTGCTGTTCGTGGTCGACCGCGCGCGCTATGAGATCGCACTGGAGCAGGCCCAGGCCGCCTTGGGCGAGCGCCGCGCCACGCTGGACCAGTTGCGCCGCGAGATCGCGCGCGACCGCAGCCTGCAGGATCTGGTCGCTGCCGAGGACGCCGAAGTGCGCCGCGCCAAGCTGCTCGCCGCCCAGGCCTCGATGGCCACCGCGCAGGCCGCGGTCGACCTGGCCAAGCTCAACCTGGCGCGCACTGAAGTGCGCAGCCCGAGCGATGGCCACGTCAACGACCGCACCGTGCGTGCCGGTGACTACGTGACCGCCGGGCGCCCGGTGATGGCCGTGCTCGATACCGGCTCGTTCCGCGTGGATGGCTACTTCGAGGAAACCCGCCTGCAGGGCGTGCATGCCGGCCAGAAGGTCGACATCCGCCTGATGGGCGAAGCGCAGCCGTTGCAGGGCCACGTGCAGAGCATCGCCGCCGGCATCGAAGACCGTTACCGCAGCGAAGGCAGCAGCCTGCTGCCGAACGTCACCCCGGCCTTCGACTGGGTTCGGCTGGCGCAGCGCATCCCGGTACGCATCCATATCGACCGCGTGCCGGCCGGCGTGAACCTGATCGCCGGGCGGACCGCCACCGTCACCATCCAGCCGGACCCCGCCCCGGCCACGCCGGTGCAACCGGCCCGGACGGCCCTGTGAACCGCCCGGCGCTGCACCGCATCGCGCTGGGGCTGGCGCTGACCACGCTGGCCGCCTGCCGCACGGTCGGCCCGGACTATGCCGTGCCGGCCGGGTCCGCCTTCCAGCGGCCGGAGGCGAATGCCGCCTTCCTCGACACCGGCAACCCGCAGGTCGCCGCCGGCGCCGCGCTGCCCGCACGCTGGTGGGAGCTGTACCAGGACGACACCCTCAACGCGCTGGTGCAGCAGGCGCTGCGCGACAACGTGGAACTGAAGGTCGCCGATGCCAACCTGCGCCGCGCCGCCGCCGTGTACGAACAGGCGCTGGATGCCGGTGGCGTCGAGTACGAGGCCGAGGCCGGCGTGAGCCGCGCGCAGCTGTCGGCCGAATCGTTCCTGCTGGAACACGAACTGCCGCCGATCAACCTGGCCGACGGCAAGTTCGCGGTCTCCTATCAGTTCGATCTGTTCGGCAAGCTCAAGCGCGCCTCCGAGGCCGCGCATGCCGACGAGCAGGCCACTGCCGCCGCAATGGACCTGGCGCGCGTATCGCTGGTGGCGCAGGTGGCCGGCAGCTATGTCGACATCTGCCACGCCAACCACGAACTGCATGTGGCTGAGCACTCGCTGCAACTGCAGCAGCGCAGCCGCGAGGTCACCCAGCGCTTGATCACGGCCGGCCGCGGCACCCCGCCCGAGCTGGCCCGCGCCAACGCCCAGGTGGCGATGCTGCAGGCCGCATTGCCGCCGCTGCGCGCGCACCGCCAGGCCTCCGAATACCAGTTGGCGGCCCTGCTCGGCCGCACCCCGGGGCAACTGCCCGACGGCGTGAGCGACTGCAGCCAGGCCCCGACCCTGGCCCAGGCGCTGCCGATCGGCGATGGCCGCGCGCTGCTGCAACGTCGCCCGGACATCCGCCAGGCCGAGCGCAAGCTCGCTGCCGCCACGGCGCGGATCGGCGTGGCCACCGCCGAGCTCTACCCGGACATCCGCCTCGGTGCCTCGGTGGGCGCCGCCGGCCTGCTGGAAGACTTCGGCACGCCGCTGACCCAGCAGTGGTCGATCGGCCCGCTGATCTCCTGGACGCTGCCCTCCTCCGGCACGCATGCCCGCATCCACGCCACCGAAGCCGGTGCCGATGCCGCGCTGGCCGAGTTCGACCACAGCGTGCTGCAGGCCCTGCGTGAAACCCAGACCGCGCTGAGCCGCTATGCGCAGGACCTGCAGCGCCTGCAGTTCCTGCAGCAGGCGCAGCAGCAGGCCGATCTGGCCGCCAGCCAGAACCGTCGCCTCTACCAGGGCGGGCGCACGCCTTACCTGGCCAGCTTGGACGCGGACCGCAGCCTGGCCAGCGCCGATGCGACGCTTGCCGAGGCGCAGGCACAGGTCTCGCGCGACCAGATCCAGTTGTTCCTGGTGCTCGGCGGCGGCTGGAATGCCGACGCCGTGGCCACCGGCACGGCCGCGAGGTAAGCCATGCTGCTGCTGGACAGACAGGCCTGGGTGTTCTCGGTCAAGACCTTCCTGGCGGCGCTGGCAGCGCTGTACATCGGGCTGGCCGGCAATCTCTCGCGCCCGTACTGGGCGATGGCCACGGTCTACATCGTGACCCAGCCGATGCTGGGCCCGACCCGCGCCAAGGGCGCCTACCGCATCCTCGGCACGCTGATCGCCGGCGCGGCCACGCTGTGGATGCTGCCGCACCTGGTGGAAACCCCGCTGCTGCTGAGCGCGGCGATGTCGCTGTGGCTGTCCACGTGCCTGTTCATCGCCCTGCTCAACCGTGGCCCGCGCGGTTATGCGTTCCTGCTGGCCGGGTACACCACTGCCTTCATCGGCTTCCCGGCGGTGACTTCGCCGGACACCATCTTCGACACCGTGGTGGCGCGCAGCGAAGAGATCATCCTGGGCACGGTGGTGGCGGTGCTGTTCGCCTCGCTGTTCTTCCCCGCCTCGGTGCGCCCGATGCTGCGCTCGCGGATCGGCAGCTGGATGGGCGATGCCGCCGACTGGTGCCGGCAGATCCTCTCGCGTGGCCACGCGCATGGACCGCGCAACCGCCTGGCAGCCGATCTGGTCCAGTTCGAAGCGCTGATCGAGTTCATGCGTCGCGACGATCCGCGCCATGCCGGTGCGGCGGTCTCGATGGAGCGGCTGCGTGAGCGCATGCTGCTGATGCTGCCGGTGCTGTCTTCGATCGCAGACCGGTTGGGTGCGCTGCGCGCGGGTGGCCGCGCGCTGCCGCCCGGTCTGGAGCCCTTGATCGCCGATCTGGCGCAGTGGCTGGAGCAGCCCGGCCGCTCCAGTGCCAGCGCCTACACTACGCTGCGCGCGCGCATCGTCGCGCTCAAGCCGGCGGTGAATGGCGAGCTGGATCATCTGCTGCTGGTGACCCTGCTGCTGCGCCTGGAAGAACTGGTGGACCTCTGGCAGGACTGCACCACCCTGCACGCCGCCATCGATGCCGGCACCGCGCCGAGCGCTACCGCGCACTACCGCGTGCGCACCCAGCGCGTGGATCACGTGCGCCACGTGGACTACGGCATGGCGCTGTTCTCCGCGGCCAGTGCTGGCGTGGCGCTGATGACGTACTGCGTGCTGTGGATCGGGCTGGGCTGGGAAGGCGGTGGCAACGGCGCAATGATGGCCGCGGTGGCCGCCGCGTTCTTCGCCGCGCAGGATGATCCCGCACCGAGCATGCTGTCCTTCCTGCTCTGGGCCATCGTGGCCAGCCTGGTGGCCGGCGTGTATCTGTTCGGGATCTTCCCGGCCGTGCACGACTTCGGCAGCCTGGCCCTGGTGCTGGCGGTGATCTTCCTGCCGCTGGGCCTGCTGCTGCATCGGCCCAAGACCGCGTTGATCGGCCTGCCGCTGACGGTGAATCTGGTGGCGCTGCTGAACGTGCAGAACACCTACAGCGCCAACATCCAGAGCTTCATCAACTCGGCCGTGGCGATGTTCATCGGGATCGGCTTTGCGGTGGTGATGACCCGCCTGTTCCGCTCGGTGGGTGCCGAGTGGACCGCGCGCCGGCTGGTGCGCCAGGGCTGGAATACGCTGGCCGACGCGGCCGAGGGCCGTGGCCAACAGGATCGCCAGCAGTTCGCCGCGCGCATGCTCGATCTGCTCGGCCTGCTCGCACCGCGCCTGGCGGCCACCCCGGAGGGCAGCGACATCGCCTCGGTGGACATGCTCACCGAGGCGCGGATCGGCCTGAACATCCTGCAGCTGCGCCGCTCCCGGCACGGCCTGCCGGCGGCCAGCGTGGCCGCGATCGACGCGATATTGGACGAGGTGGCAGCGCATTACCGGGCGCAGGCGGCGCGTCGGCGTCCCCTGCCCGCTCCCACCGGGCTGCAGGCCCGGCTGGAGGCCTCGCTCAAGCGCGTGCAGACCGTGGAGGCCGGCAAGGCCCGCGACGAGGCCCTGATGGGCCTGATCGGGCTGCGCTATGCCCTGTTCCCCGAGGCGCCGGTGGTCGATACCCCTGCCGAGACCCCCGCAACGGCACCCGGCCTGCCCGCGCCGCGCTGAACCGGCCCGGGTGCGGGCCGACCGGTCCGCGCCGATCAGGGCTATCCTGACGCATGCATTTGCGCATGGATCTAGGTGATTCCCGATGAGTTACGACCTGATGGTGTTCGACCCCGCCGTCGCCCCGCGCGAGGCCGAGGCCTTCCTGCAGTGGTACGACGCGCAGACCGAGTGGAACGAGACGCACGACTACGACGATCCGAAGGTGTCGGTGCCGGCACTGCAGGCATTCTTCGCCGCGTTGGCCGAGCATTACCCGCCGATGGATGGCCCGCTGTCCGATGAGGAAGACGACCGCCCGGAAGTGACCGACTACAGCATCGGCCAGCACGTGGTCTACGCCTCGTTCGATGACGAGGTGGCCGAAAACGCGCATGGCCTGGTGCAGGTACTGGCCAACACCCACCAGCTGGGCTTCTTCGATGTCAGCGGCGACGGTGCCATCGTCTTCCCCGATGGCACCGTGGTGATTCCGGAGTAAGACCGGACACGGGACTAGAACAGCTGCCCCTGGGCCGGCGCCGTCACGACGGTGTCGGCCACTGCGTTCCCTTGGCCGCCCTGCAGGCGTGCGGCCAAGCCCGACAGGCGGCTGGCATGCCGCGCCAATGCGGCCTCCAGCACCTCCGCGCTGCCCAGCACATGCAGCGCCTGCCGCGCACGGGTCATGCCGGTATAGATCAGTTCGCGCGACAGCACGCGGTTGTCGCGTCGCGGCAGCTGCAGCCAGACCTCATCGAACTCCGAGCCCTGCGCCTTGTGCACGGTCATCGCGAACGCGCTTTCATGTGCAGGCAACGCACCCGGGTGGAAGCCGCGCGGTTGGTCCGGCGTCTCGCCGGGGAACCAGGCGGTCACGCTGCCGTGGCGATCGATCAGGCAGATGCCGATGTCGCCGTTGAACAGGCGGTGCCGGTAGCTGTTCTCGGTGATCAGCAGCAACCGGCCGTGGAAATAGCCCGGCGCCATGCCGGGCCGTGGTACGCCGGCCAGCAGTGCTTCGATGCGCGCGTTGAGCCCGCGCGCCCCCTGTGGGCCTTCGCGCACGGCGGTGAGCAGGCGGATGCGGCCGGCATTGGCCAGCGCCACGCCGGGATCGGCTGCCTCGCCGAGACCACGCCAATGCCCGAGCAGCTGCTCGCGGTGGTGCTGCAGCGGATCGCTCTGGTCTTCGTGGAAATGTACGCCGGCCAGCGTGCCTACGCGTAGCAGGGCAAGCGCGGTGGCACTGTTGCCGTCGCGCACGGCATGCGCCAGCGGCGCCAGATCGAGCGCGTCGGTCTGCCGGTAACCGCGCTGCAGCTGCACGCGGCGGCCAGCGAACCGGCGCGGCGGCGCCAGCGGCTGCAGCGCGTCGGGCGCCAGCAGCGTGTGCAGGGCCTGGGCATCGTCGGCCTGGGTGCCCAGGCCATCGCCACTGGCGCGCAGGATGGCACTGAGCACATCGCCCGCTTCCACCGAGGGCAGCTGGTCCGGATCGCCGAGCAGCACCAGCCGGCTGCCATCGGCGACGG
The DNA here is from genome assembly GCF_052232875.1 of Stenotrophomonas sp. PUT21. Taxonomy (NCBI): domain Bacteria; kingdom Pseudomonadati; phylum Pseudomonadota; class Gammaproteobacteria; order Lysobacterales; family Lysobacteraceae; genus Stenotrophomonas; species Stenotrophomonas sp. PUT21. The sequence goes on from NZ_CP197645.1 coordinate 3,986,558, forward strand.
CCTCGACCAGCTTGGTCATCAGCGGCAGGTCGATCATCGAGGCTTCGTCCACCACCACCACGTCATACGGCAGCGGGTTGTCGGCGTGATGGCGGAAGCGCGGCGAATCGGGGATCACCCCGAGCAGGCGATGCAGGGTGGTGCCGGTGCTCGGCATCGCATCGCACAGCGCCGGCGCGATACCGACCAGGCGCAGCCGCTGCACGGCCAGGCGCAGGCTCTCGGCCATGCGCTCGGCGGCGCGGCCGGTGGGGGCAGCCAGTGCCACCCGCGGCAGGGGCTGGTCAGCCTGCACCGCCTGTGCGGCGAGGAGCACCAGCAGCCGCGCGATGGTGGTGGTCTTGCCGGTACCGGGGCCGCCGGTCACCAGCACCAGCGGATGGCGCAGGGCGACGGCCGCGGCGCGGGCCTGATGATCGATCCCGTCGCGGGCCTGCGGGAACAGCTGGCCGAACAGCGTGGCCAAGGTACCCGGATCGGCACCGGGCAGCGCATGCGCGGCGATCCGCTGCAGACCGTGCGCCAGCCGACGTTCGTATTCGCGGTAGCGACGCAGATACAGCAGCCCGTTCTCCAGCACCAGCGGTGCATCGCCGGCGACCGCGTCATCCGCGCCGGGCACCTCCACCCACGGCGACGCCTGCAGCTGCGCCAGCCACGCGTCGGGTGCCGGCCAGTCGACATCGGCCTCGATCAAGCGCTGCGGCTGGGTCGGATCCAGACCGGCGTGCCCGTCCGAAACCGCCAGCGACGCCAGTGCGGCCCCGACCAGCACCGCGTCGGGCGTGTCCGGACGCAGCCGGCGCAGGCTCTGCGCCAGGGCATGGTCGAGCGTGCGCAGTACCTTGCCACGGTACAGCGTGGTGAGCAGGCTCATGCCTCCCCCCGTGCGCGCGCGGCCATGCGTGCCTGGGCGTGTTCGCCGCCGGCGAACAGGGCATCCAGGGCGTCGACCAGGGCCGGATCGAAGCGATGCGCATACAGGCCCGGACTGTCGTCGCGGCCAGCATCCAGGCCGCGGCAGAACAGGTAGCGGATGCCGCCCATGTCGCGCGCGTAGTCGTACTGCGCGCCCAGACGGAAGCGCAGCCAGCGGTGCAGCGCGACCGTGTAGATCAGCGCCTGCAGGTCGTATTCGCTGTGCTGCATGGCGCTGGCCAGCCGGCCCGCGTCGTAGCCGGGCAGGCGATTGGATTTGTAGTCGAGCACGTACCAGCGGTCCGCACGCACGTAGGTGAGGTCGATCTTGCCGGTCATCAGGCCCTCCAGCCGCCGGCGGGTGCCGAAGCCATGGCGGTCGCGCACCAGTCCATGCGCGTGCAGCAAGGTCAGCAGGGCGGGCACGGCGGTCGGCTGCATCGCGAAGTGGAATTCGATCTCGGCACGGCGCGCATCGGCCGGCAGATCGTGCAGTGCGCCGCCTTCCGGGAGGGGCACGGTCAGGGTCTGGCCAACCAGCCCGGTCAGCATGGCCACGCCATCGTCCAAGTCCGGCTCGGCATAGCCTTCGGCGCGCAGCGAGGCACGCAGGACCTCGGCTTCCCCGCCGGGGGCGGGCTGGCCGGCCTGCCAGCCGCCCCACAGCGCGAAATCGGTGTTTTCCAGCGCATCGTGCAGCACGTTGCCGAAGCGGCTGCCCATGAAGCGCGGGTCGCTCTCTTCGCTGGCCACGGCCGGTTGTTCGGCTTCCTGGGTGAGGTCCACGCCGGCCGGTTCGTCGGCCGCAGGGGCGGGCACTTCGGTGGCGGCGGCGTCGGTGTCGTGCCCCGCATCGGCATGCGCCAGCTGGGTGAAGCTGTACACCCACCAGTCGTGCGGCACGCGCCGGGTCAGCGCGCGGACCGGTGGCAGTTCGCCGTCGCGCTCGAACGCGAGCTGCGCCGGGCGGGCGTCCACCGGACCGTCGATCACGGCAATATCCGGATGGTCACGCAGGGCCTCCAGGTTCGACAACATCGGTGCCAGGCGGGTCTTCGCCAACCCGGCCAGATCACCGGCGGCGATCCACAGCGCATGCTCGGCGCGGGTCAGCCCGACGTAGAGCAGGCGCGCATCCTCGGCGTCCTGTTCCTGCGTGCTGCGCGTGCTGGCCGCATTCCAGCTCTCGTCCTTGTCCAGTTTCCAGTGCAGCTCGCGGCGGCCGTTGGCGTACACCGTGCAGTGGGCCTCGGTGTTGGGCGCGCCGCCCCCGATGCCCACGAACGGCAGGAACACCAGCGGGTACTCCAGCCCCTTGCTCTTGTGCAGGGTGATGATCTGCACGCGGCGCGCATCCGATTCCAGGCGCAGCAGCTGCTGTTCGTCGTTCTGGTCGGCATGCGCCATCTGCACCTGCAGCCAGTCGAGCAGGCCGTGCATGCCCAGCGTCTGCCCGGCCGCCTGCTGCAGCAGTTCGCCCAGCTGCAGGTAGTTGGTCAGGCGGCGCTCGCCATCCAGCAGGCCCAGCAGGCGCTCGGCATGTTCGGCGCAGAGATCGGCGATCACCGCGAACGGGCCGCCGCGCTGCCAGCGCTCACGCCATTCCAGCAGCCGCACCTGGAACGAGCGCTGCGCATCCCCTTCGCGCTCCAGCGCATCGATCGCGCCGGCGTCTTCGCCGAGCAGCACGGTCGACAGCGCGGCGCGCAGCCGTCCTTCATCGGCCGGCTGCAGCAGCGCCAGCAACAGCAGACGCAGGTCGTGCGCTTCGGGCGTGGCATACAAGCTCTGCTTGCCTGCGGCGACGGCGGGAATCCCCACCGCACCGAGCGCCTGCTGGATGCGCGTGGCCTCCTTGTGCGAGCGCACCAGCACCGCGATGTCGCCGGGTTGTACGGGCACGTCGCGCAGCAGCGCGCGCCCTTGCCGGGCTTCGCTGAGGATCTGGTGGATCGCGGCCACACAGGCATCACTGGCCTGCTGCCGCGACGGATCGGCCTTGAGGTCGCCGCCCTCGGTGTTGTGCAGCACGCGCACGGTCAGGCCAGGCGCGGGGATCCCGTCGCGCAGGAAATCCGCATCCACGCGGGTGCTGCCGGGGTGCACCGGTTCGAAGGCGATGTCGGCTTCGAGGAAGGCGCGCTCACCGGCGTTGGCGTACAGCGCTTCGATCGCGTGCAGCACCGCCGGACGCGAACGGAAGTTGCGGTCCAGTGCGGGCGCTGCGTCGGCTTCGCGCTTGGCCTTGAGGTAGGTGTGGATATCGCCGCCGCGGAAACCGTAGATGGCCTGCTTCGGATCGCCGATCAGGAACAGCGCCGGTGCCAGGCCGGCCTCGCGGGTCTCCTGCGAATCGCCGAACACGCGCTGGAAGATGCCCCACTGGCGGTCGTCGGTATCCTGGAACTCGTCCACCAGCGCGATCGCGTACTGCGCGCGCAGCTGCTGCACCAGGGTGGCGCGGTGCGGGCCGTCCAGGGCATCGGCGACGCCATCGATCAGGTCATCGTAGGTCTGCACGCGGCCGATCCGCTTGAGCTCGGCCAGGCGCGCACGCGCTTCATCGCGCAGGTCATGCAGGAACGCGGTGGCCTGCTGGCGCAGCCACTGCTCGCGCGCGTCAGCGGCGTGCCACCAGCGTTGCAGTGCATCGAACAGCGGCGAGACCGGGCACTGGCCGTCCATGCCGTCCTTGCAGAAGGCCAGCAGCTGCACCGGCAGCAGCTTGCCCAGGTGGCTCTTGTCGCCGCGCGGCCAGTGCTGCGCGCTGCGGCCGGCGAACAGCTCGCCGAAGGCCTTGTCGAAACTGGGCCGTTTGGCACGGCGACCGTCGAAGATCTTGCGATCGAAGGCGACGGCGATCTGCGCCTGCGCGTCTTCGGCGTGGGTTTGGATCGCCTCGGCCAGCGCGGCCGCGGCGAGCCGCAGCTGCGGCGCGGGATCATCGAAGATATGGGTTGGCCGCGCTGGCAGCAGCGGCAAGGGCTTGATCAGCGTGGAGAGATCACCGGCCAGCGCTTCGGGTGAGGCCCACAGCCAGGTCAGCGCATCGACCGTGGCCGGGTCGTTGGCGTGCACGCGCCACAGGTCGGCGGCCAGTTCTTCGTGCAGCTCGCGTTCGCTTGGCAGCAGGGTCGGCGGATCGAAGGTGTGTCCGCTCTCCAGCGCATGCTCACGCAGCACGCGGGTGCAGAAGCCGTGGATGGTGAAGATCGAGGCAAGGTCGATCTCGTCGGCAGCGGTCTGCAGCCGGCGCGCCAGCGCGGCCGGTGTTTCTTCGCCGAGGGCGAGCTGGCGGTGCAGGATCACCCGGGTCAACGCGACCTCCGGGCTGTCCTGTTCGCCCGGCGCGCGCTCCACCAGTTGCGCGGCCAAGGCCAGACGCTCGCGGATGCGCTTGCGCAGTTCCTGCGTGGCGGCATCGGTGAAGGTGACGGCCAGGATCTGGCCGATGCGCCAGCCCTTCTCCACCACCAGCCGGGTGAACAGCGTGGCCAGGGTGAAGGTCTTGCCGGTGCCGGCACTGGCCTCGATCAGGCGCACGCCGTCCAGCGGCAGCGCCAGGTAGGGATCGGTCAGCAGGTCGTGGTCGGTCATCGCAGAGCTCCTTGCTCGTCGAAGCCCGGGAACACCCGGCCTTCGCGCACCGCGGTGAACACCACGAAGCTGTTGTGCAGCAGTTGCCGGTAACTGTCGGCACTGGCGAAGGGGTCGTGGCCGCGCAGCGCGAGCTGGTAGCCGGCGCCGGTGGACTCGCCCCAGGTGCGGTCGCTGCCGTGCCACTTGGCGCGGCCCTCGGCTTCGCGCTTGGCTTCGGCTGCGGTGTACAGCACCCAGCCGGTGGACGGGCCGTACAGCAATGGCGCGCGCAGACCTTCGGCGCGCAACTGCAGCAGGCGACGCAGCACTTCGCGCGCACGTTCGGCCTCCAGCGGCGGCAGCGTGTGCGGGCCCAGCCCGTCATCGCCGGCGTCGTGGAACTGCACCAGCGGGAGTGCATCGCCGGCAGCATTGGCCAGCAGCCAGTCCAGGCCCTGGCGGATCGCGGCGCGGCCATTGAGCGGGCCCGGGCGCAGGCGGACCAGACCGTGCGGATGCAATCCGTCCACGCGGCCGTGCAGGCGCAGCCCGTCGATATCCACCTCGTAGCGGCGGCTGTCGACCGCGGTACCGGCCTGCCACTGGGCCAGGGCCTGGGCGTAGGGCTCGGTCTGTGCCTGCAGCAGCGCGAACTGCCGTTCGCCCAGTGCGCCGGAGGGCAGCAGCGCCCGCGCACGCAGCCGCGGGTACAGCGGCGCGGCGTCCTCACCGAGGGTCGACTCGATCACCGCCTGCTGCAGCAGCACGGTGTCACCGCCGCGCGCGGCCATCACCAGCGGCTCGACGTCGTCGGCGTTGTCCACGTCATCGGGCAGGCGCAGACCGAGCCGTTGCGAGAGGAACTGGCTGGCCGGATCGGTGAGGAAGCGGCGCAGTGCATCCACGCTCAGCTCCGGCTCGGCAGCGCCGCTGTCCATCGGCGGCAGCGGCGTGGTGAACCACGGCGCCAGCGCGCGACGCGCACCGCCGAGCGAGCCGGCGGCCGGGTGCCATTGCCGGCGATAGCTGAAACGCCGTGGCTCCTCGCCCCCGCCGAACGCGGCCGGAGCGAACGGCTGCAGCGAATGCCGCACAGTCATCCTGCGCGCCGCCACCGGGGGATCCAGGTGGTACTCGGCCGCGGCATCGATCAGCTCACTGACCAGCACCGAGGGCTCGCGCACGCTGCCGTCGCGCGGATCCGCGCCCAGGTAACTCAGGTAGAACACATCCTGGGCCGAGGCGAACAGCTGCAGGAACAGGAAGCGATCATCCTCGCGCAGCGAGCGGTCGCCATGCCGACGCTGGTCGGTGCCCAGTTCGGCCGTGAGCTGGTTGAGGCCCGCCGCCGGGTCGCGACGCGGGAAGTCGCCATCGTTCAAGCCAAGCACGCAGATCACCCGGAACGGCAGCAGGCGCATCGGCACCATCCGCCCGAAGCTGACGCCGCCGGTCAACAGCGGTGCACGCGTATCGGCCTGGGCAAGCACGCCGGCGAAATGGGCGCGCAGCACCTCCGGCGGCACGTCGCCTGCAAAGCCGGCGGTCTCCGCATCGCGGGCGAACTCGTTGATCAGTTTGCGCAGGCGCTCCAGCGCACGCTGGCTGTTGGCGGCCTGCGGCGGATCCGGCAGCAACGCATCAAGCAGGGCCAGCAGACGCTGCCGCCACTGCCCGGGCGACATGGCCTCACCGAGGGCCTTCTGGTAGCGCGCCAGCACGCGCAGCAGCCCCAGCAGGCGGTCCAGCGCGTCCAGCGCACTGCCTTCCAGTTCCGGCCATGGCGCGACCCCGGCGATATCGCCGTCGCTGCCGCTGGCATGACCCAGCAGCAGGCGATCCAGCGCGAACTGCCAGGTAAACGCATCGTCGATAGGCGCCTGATGCTGGCCCCGATGCGTGGCGTCCAGGCCCCAGCGCGCGCCGGCCGCCTGCAGCCAGTCGTGCAGGCGGTCGAACGCGGCCGCATCGAGCCCGGCCGCTTCGGCCAGCGGCGCGCTGGCCAGCAGGTCGAGCACTTCGTTCAAGCCGAAGCGCGAGACCGGCAACCCCAGCAGGTGCACGAACACATCGGCCAACGGCTCACCGGCCAGCGGGCTGGTGTCGGCCAGCGCATAGGGAATGTGCTCCTCGCCGCCGCTGCGGCCGCCGAACACGGCTTCCAGGTACGGCACGTAGGGATCGATGTCCGGTGCCAGCACCGCGATGTCGCGTGCCTGCAGCGGCGGATCGAAGCGCGGATCCTGCAGCAGGCCGCGCAGCTGGTCATGCAGCACCTGCAGTTCGCGCAGGCGGGTGTGGCAGGCATGCACCTGCAGGCTGGGGTCGTCGTAGCGCAGGCCGTCGCGCAGCTCGCCGGCCGGCTGCCCGCGGCGGTGGAACAGGTCGCGCTGCAAGCGGTGCAGCAGGCTGTCGGACAAGCCGCCCTCGGCCATGTCCGCATGCGCATCCTCTTCGGGATCGTCGTAGGCGGCGATCTCACCGGAGGGGTGCACGACCTCGTAGCTGCCCAGCACCGCCATGAAATCGCGACCCGCCGCGCCCCAGGCCTGCAGCAGGCGGTTCTCGCCCGCGGCCTCACCGAACGGATCGGGCGCGCCACTGCGCAGCTTCTCGCCCAGGGTCTGCAGATCGCCCCAATACGCCTGGGTCGGCGTCGGCAGATAGAAGTGCATCGTGCCGACCCGCGCCTGGGTGGCCATCACCCGCAGCACGTCCGGGGAGATGTTGAGGGTGGCGAAGGCGAACACGCGCGCCGGCAGACCCTGCGGCAGCGGCCGGCCGGCACCCTCGAAGCGGGACAGATAGGCATCGATGCGGCGGGCGCGGTACTGCTCGCCGCCGGCGATGCGTCGCCACAGGATCGCCTGCGGGTCGTTCGGCGATGCGCCGGCTTCCCAGCGAAGCAGCCAATCGCGACGCCAGGCCTGGTACTTCTCGAAGACCGAGGCCAGCTCGGCCGCCAGCGCCCACGGCTTGAGCGGATCGGCCGCGGACAGGTACGCCTGCAGAGCGGCCATCGGCGGCTGCGCCATCAACGCCGGGTCGCGCAGGGCGGCGTACAACCGCCAGCGCAGGCCCTCGGCGTTGAGATCGCCCTGTTCCCCGGGCACGTTGGCATTGAGGGCGCGGGCGACCAGCTCACCCGGCGTGAGGAACTCCAGGTTGGCGGCAATGCCATACTCGGCCGCCAGGGTCGACTGCAGCCAGCGGCGCATCGCGACCTGCGGGATCAGCACCACCTCCGGCACCAGGATCGATTGGCCCGGCACCGGCGTGCGCAGCGTCGTGGCCAACAGGGCGGCCAGCACATCGAGCGAGTTGGAGTGGTACAGGCGGAAGTCTGAAGCAGCGTCGGTCATCGCAGGAGTGTGCCGCAGCCGGCGCACGAACGCAGCGCTGGTGACTGTCTGGAAAAGAAAAAGGCGCTGGCCGATACCGGCCCGACACGCTGTGTTGCAGGCGACGGCATGCCCGCCGCGGCACTGCCCTCACCCGCCCGTGCGACAATACTGCACGGTCCAGTTCGGTTATGTTCAGCCGTTCACCACGATCTTACAACGTTGGAATTTTGTTAATGGCGCCCATGACGGTTTCCGAAGAGAGTCTGGTGCAGTTGTCCAACGTCCGCATCGACCGCGGCGGGCGTACGATCCTGCGCGACGTTTCGCTGACCGTTCCGCGCGGCAGCATCACCGCCGTGCTCGGCCCGTCGGGCAGTGGCAAGTCCACGCTGCTGGCCGCGCTGACCGGTGAGCTGCGCCCGGTGGCCGGCGAGGTCACCCTGTTTGGCCAGCCCATCCCGACCGGCGCACGCGCGCTGTTGGAGATGCGCAAGAGCGTGGGCGTTCTGCTGCAGGGCAATGGCCTGCTGACCGATCTGACCGTGGCCGAGAACGTGGCCCTGCCGCTGCGTACCCACACCCGCCTGCCGAAGCCCGTCTTGCGCCGCCTGGTGCAGATGAAGCTGCACGCGGTGGGCCTGCTGGCCGCCGCCGATGCCTGGCCGCGCGAGCTGTCCGGCGGCATGGCGCGCCGTGTCGCGCTGGCCCGCGCGCTGGCCCTGGACCCGCCGCTGATGATCTACGACGAGCCGCTGACCGGGCTGGACCCGATCGCCTCGGGCGTGATCATGAGCCTGATCCAGCGCCTCAACCACAGTCTGGGGCTGACCAGCATCATCGTCAGCCACCACGTGCACGAGACCCTGCCGATCTGCGACCAAGTGATCGCGATCGCCAACGGCGGCATCGTGTTCCAGGGCAGCCCGGCCGCGCTCGAATCCAGCCAGGACCCGCTGCTGCGGCAGTTCCTGCACGGTGAGCCGGACGGCCCGATCCCCTTCGATGCCGCACCACGTGCGAGGGTTGCCTGATGCCGTTCGTTGACGCCACCCGCTCGCTCGGTCGCGCCGGCCTGTTCTCGCTGACGGTGCTGCGCGGCTCGCTGCCGACCGCCGATTTCCTGGCCGAGCTCACCCGCGAGATCTACAAGATCGGCGCACGATCGCTGCCGATCATCGCGGTGGGCGGTGCATTCGTCGGGCTGGTGCTGACCCTGCAGGGCTACCGGACGCTGACCACCTTCGGCGCCGCCGATGCGTTGTCCACGCTGCTTGGCCTCTCGCTGTACCGCGAACTGGCGCCGGTGCTGACCGCACTGCTGTTCATCGGCCGCGCCGGCAGCTCGATCGCCGCCGAACTGGGCCTGATGCGGGCCACCGACCAGATCAAGGCGCTGGAGCTGATGGCGATCGACCCGGTCGCCAAGGTCGTCGCCCCGCGCTTCTGGGCGGCGGTACTGACCGTGCCGCTGCTGACCGGCATCTTCTGCTCGCTGGCGATCAGTGCCAGCTACTTCGAGGCCGTGCATGTGCTCGGCCTGGACAACGGGGTGTTCTGGTCGGCGCTGAGCAACAGCGTGGACTTCTGGGACGATTTCGGCGTGGCGATGCTCAAGTCGGCGATCTTCGGCGGCACCGCGGCCCTGGTCGCGTCCTATGTCGGCTTCCATGCCGAACCCACCATCGAAGGCACCTCGGTCGCCACCACGCGTGCGGTGGTCAACGCCTCGCTGCTGGTGCTGGTCTTCAACTTCGTGCTGTCCGCCATGATGTTCCAGTAGGTACCGACCGTTGGTCGGTACGGCCGTTGTCCCTGGCCAACACCCCGCTTGAGTACGCAAAGACTTCCCGCCCGGACACCTGTCCAGGCACCTGACAAAGAACAGTGAGATATCCCATGGCCATCCGCGGTCCCAGACTCGAATTTTCCGTCGGCGCGTTCCTGCTGCTGGCGCTGGCCTCGCTGCTGGTGCTGGCCGTGGCCTCCACCAATCAACGGTGGGGCACCGGCGGCAGCGGCTACGAACTGAAGGCGCGTTTCACCCAGATCGGCCAGCTGCGCAAACAGGCACCGGTCAAGATCGGCGGCGTGACGATCGGCCAGGTCTCGGGGATCGAACTGGATGCGCAGAAGTTCGATTCGATCGTGACCCTCAAGCTCGACGGCAAGTTCAAGGATCTGCCCGCCGATACGTCGGCCGGCATCTTCACCAGCGGTTTGCTCGGCGAGAGCTATATCGGACTGCAGCCGGGCGGAGATCCGGACGTACTCAAGTCCGGCGACGAGATCGTCTTCACCCAGCCGGCGGTGGACCTGCTCCAGCTGGTCGGCAAGTACATGTTCAGCGGTCCGGCCAACACCGGTGGCGCTGACTCCCACGATGGCAACGGCGCGCCCGCGCCTGCAACGGAACCGCAACCATGAAAAAGACCCTGATCCCGGCGCTGCTGGCCTCGGCCCTGCTCGCCGCCACGCCCTCGCTCTCCTTCGCCCAGGCCGCTCCGGCGGCCGCCGCCGCGCAGCAGGGCCAGGCCAGCAAGGCCGTGATGGACGCCAGCACCCGCATCCTGACCTCGCTGCAGCAGCGCCGCACCGAGTTCCGGGCCAACCCGGCCGTGCTGCGTGACTTCATCAACAGCGAGCTCAACAAGACCTTCGACCGCGATTACGCCGCCCGCCTGGTGCTGGGCGTGCACGGCCGCGGCGCCTCGGATGCCGACGTCAAGCTGTTCGCCGATGCGATGGCCGACAACCTGATGCAGCGCTATGGTTCGGCCCTGCTCGAGATCCAGGGCAAGCCGACCTTCCGCCTGAAGAGCGAGTCGCCGCTGCCGGGCAACCGTGGCGTGCGCGTGTCCACCGAGCTGATCCGCGCCGGCAATGAGCCGACCCCGGTCGACTACCTGATGCGCAACGTCAACGGCCAGTGGAAAATCTTCGATGTGATGATCGAAGGCATCTCCTACGTGCAGACCTTCAAGACCCAGTTCGACGCCCCACTGCGCCAGAAGTCGATCCAGCAGGTGGCCACCGAACTGCGCAACGGCAGCATGCAGGCCGGGCAGGCCCCGCGTGGCAAGTAACAGCGCCAGCGTGCAGCGCAACGGCACCTCGCTGGTGTTCAGCGGGGTGCTCGACCGCGCGGCGGTGACGGCCCTGTGGCCTTCGCTGACCGCGCTGGGCGGTGTGCAGCAGTTGGATCTGGCGGCGGTGAGCAAGCTGGACAGCGCCGGGCTGGCGCTGCTGGCCGAGCTGGCCGCGCGACTGCGTGCAACCGGGACCCTGCCGACGATCGTCGGCAGCCCGGACGGTTTCACCGACCTCAGTGCCGCCTACCGGCTGGCACCCACCCTGGATTTCCATGCCCTTTCTGCGGCGAGCTGACATGAACGTCATACGCACCCTCCCCCTCCTCGTGCTGGCGCTGGCCTTGAGCGCCTGTGCCGGCAAACCCGCACGCGACAGCGCACAGGTCAGCGTCGAGGTCGCCCCTGCGGCGGCACCGGCGACCGATGTGGCCGATGCGCCTGCGGTACCGGCCGACGCGGTCGTCGACACTGCCGCCCCGCCACCCCAAGGCAGCACCGATACGGCCGCCGCGCCGGTCACCGGTGGCACCCCGCCGACCAATGCCGAGGACGACTTCGCCGCGCTGTACGGCGGTCCGGCCCCGACCGCGGACGGCACCGAGCCCAGCCGCACCCCGTACGATCCGTGGGAACCGTTCAACCGCAAGGTGCACAGCTTCAACAACGTGGTCGACCGGGCGGTCGCACGCCCGCTGGCGGTGGCCTACACCAACGTGGTGCCGCGCTTCGCCCGCACCGGCGTGAGCAACTTCTTCAGCAACCTGCGCGCCCCGGTGACGATCACCAACCAGCTGCTGCAGGGCCGTCCGGATGATGCCTGGGACAGCCTGGGCCGCTTCCTGATGAACTCCACGCTGGGTATCGGCGGTCTGTTCGATCCGGCCAGCAAGGCCATGGTCCCGCACCGCAAGGAAGACTTCGGTCAGACCCTGGGCACCTGGGGCTGGCGCCGTTCGCGTTACGTGGAACTGCCCTTCTTCGGCCCGCGCACCGTGCGCGATGTGTTCGGCCTGGCCGGCGACATGCCGCTCTCGCCGATCCGCACGATCGAAGAGGACAAGGTCCGCATCGGCCTGCAGGGGCTTCAGCTGGTGGACACGCGTTCGCAGCTGCTGGCGGTGGACGACATGCGCGCCAACGCCGTGGACGAGTACTCGCTGGTCCGCGATGCCTGGCTGCAGCGCCGCAACTACCAGATCGAGAACGACCTGCGCGGCAAGCATGCGCGCGGCAAGGACGATACGGACGCGCCGATTCCGGTCGATGCGATGCCGATGCCAAGCTGGGGCAACTGAGCCCGGACGAAAAAAGCCCCGCCGAAGCGGGGCTTTTTTTTGTTCCAGGCGCAGCCGATCAGGCCGCCAGCGCGGCGTCGATCGCAGCCACCAGGCGGGCGTCATCGGCCGGCACGTCCGGTGCGAAGCGCGCGATCACCTGGCCATCGCGGCCGATCAGGAACTTCTCGAAGTTCCACAGCACGCCCGGGGCGGCGTTGACCACCAGCTCGGGGTACTTGGCCACCGCGCCCTGCAGCTTTTCACGCATCGGGCCTTCGCCGGTGGCGGCCGGCTGCGCGGCGGTCAGCTGCTGGTACAGCGGGTGGGTGTCCTCACCGGCGACGCTGATCTTGGCGAACATCGGGAAGCTGACGTTGTATTCCAGCTGGCAGAACTGCTGGATGTCCGCTTCACTGCCCGGCTCCTGGGCCAGGAAGTTGTTGGCCGGGAAGCCCAGCACTTCCAGGCCGGCGGCCTGCTTGTCGGCGTACAGCGCCTGCAGGCCTTCGTACTGGGGGGTCAGGCCGCACTTGGAAGCGACGTTGACCACCAGCAGCACCTTGCCGCGGTAATCGGCCAACGAGGTCGGCTGGCCTTCGATGGTGGTGACGGGAATGTCGTAGACGGTCTGGCTCACTGCAGATTCCTTGCGTTGGATCAGGGGAGGCACAGCATAGCCGTGCCGTGGGGAGGTCAGTCGACGCAGATCGTGCCCAGGGTCACGCCGCCATCGATGCGCTGGCGGCAGCCGAAGTTCTGGCTGACATCACGCTGGCAGACGCCACGCGCAGCCGTTCCCGGTGCGGCATCGCCGGTTGCCAGGCACTGGCCACTGCAGTCGGCCTTGGCGCTGCAGACCTTGCCGGCATCGGCGTAGGGCACCACGCACTGCACGCGCTGCAGGCGACCCAGCGGCTGCAGGCTGCCACCGGCGGCGGTGCATTCGGCGGCGCTCGGCGTGGCGGGCGTGGCGGGCGTGGCCGCGGTGGTATCGGCAGGCGGTGTGCTGCTGCACCCGGCCAGGGCGAACAGGAGGGACAGCATCAGAGTCAGACGCATGGGCGGTTCCTTGAAAGGTTGAAGACGGCAGGGAAAAGACGTGCCGCGCAGCATGCGCGATCACCTGCATGCACGGCGTCGGCGTTCACTCCTGCGCGGTGCTGGTCTCGTCGCCGGCCACGTCCTCGTCCTCGCCGCTCATGTCGCCGAGCAGGTCCTGGGTCTGTTCGCTGCCCAGCGTTTCCACGCTGCGCAGGCGGCGCTCGATGGTGCGGGTCTTGCGGCTGGCCTCGCCGAGGCTGCGGCCGACCGTACTGATCTGCTTCTCGGCCTTTTCCAGGATGCCGGCGAACTTGCCGAACTCGCTCTTGACCGCACCGAGCAGGCCCCACACTTCACTGGAGCGTTGTTCGATGGCCAGCGTGCGGAAGCCCATCTGCAGGCTGTTGAGCAGCGCGGTGACCGTGGTCGGGCCGGCCACCACCACGCGGTGGTCGCGCTGCAGCAGATCGATCAGGCCGGGGCGGCGGATCACTTCGGCGTACAGGCTTTCGGTGGGCAGGAACATCACCGCGAAATCGGTGGTGTGCGGCGGGGCGATGTACTTGTCGCAGATCGATTTGGCCTGAATGCGGATCGCGCGCTCCAGCTGCGCTCCCTGCACGCGCACCCCCTCGACATCGCCCTGTTCCTGCGCATCGAGCAGGCGCTCGTAATCTTCGCGCGGGAACTTGGAATCGATCGGCAGCCAGACCGGCGTGTCTTCGTGGCCGCGACCGGGCAGGCGCACCGCGATATCGACGATCTCGTTGCTGTCCGGGCGCACTTTGACGCCGCGCGCGTACTGCTCCTGGGTGAGCGTCTGCTCGAGGATGTTGTCCAGCTGCACTTCGCCCCAGCTGCCGCGGTTCTTGACGTTGGTCAGCACGCGCTTGAGGTCGCCCACGCCGGTGGCCAGCTGCTGCATTTCGCCGAGGCCGCGCTGGACCTGCTCCAGGCGCTCGGAGACCAGCTGGAACGAAGCCCCCAGGCGGGTTTCCAGCGTGGTCTGCAGCTTCTCGTCGACGGTCACGCGCATCTGGTCGAGCTTTTCGGCGTTGTCGCTCTGCAGGCTCTTGAGCTGCTGCTCCAGCGTGGCGCGCATCTCACCGATGCGCTGCTCGTTGCGCTGGGTCATCTCCTGCAGGCGCAGGCCCAGCGATTCGGCCAGGCGCTGCTGCGACTGCCCGGTTTCCTCACGGCCCAACCGTGCGTCATCGGCCAGGGCCTGGCGCAGCGCGGCCATGTGGCTGTCGGTGCGCGTGGTCAGTTCCACCAGCTGCTGGCCGAACGCTTCGATGCGCGCCTGCTGCTGTTGCCCGAACGCTTCCAGCTGCGCGCGCACTTCCTGCATGCGCAGCGCCAGCAGGTCGCCGGTGCGCTGCTGGCTGAGCGTGCTTTCCTCGCGGGCCTTGCGCGCGTCTTCGCCGAGCGCATCGCGCAGCAGGTCCAGGCGCTGGTCGGTACGGGTGGACAGATCGGTCAGCGCGCGCGCGAAGCTTTCCAGCCGGGCATCCTGCTGGCGGCCCAGGCCTTCGAGCTGCTCGCGCAGTTCGCTGCGGCCGATCCGCGCTTCCTCGCGCAGGGTCTGTTCGAGGTCGCCATGGCCGGAACGCCGCAGCAGCGCGAGCAGCTGCAGCACGAGGACGGCACACACCAGGCCGCCGAGAATGAGGAATTCGGTTTGCATGCGGCAAGTGTAGGCCGCGGCGGTCTCATTGGCTGCGCCGGCGTGCGGCCGCGGACCGCTTACAGGTGGGTGAACACCTGGTCCTTGGGCAGGCGCGACTTGGGCAGGTCGGCATTGAAGTTGGCCTCGCTGCCGTAGCCCAGCGCCACCAGCACCACGCTGGTCAAGCCGCGCTCGCCCAGGCCCAGTTCGGCATCCAGCACGGCCGCGTCGAAGCCTTCCATCGGGGTGGCGTCGATGCCGTGCACGCCGGCGGCCAGCAGCAAGGTGCCAAGCGCCAGGTAGGTCTGCTTCTGCATCCAGTGCTGCACGTCACCCAGCGTGTGGCGGTGCAGATCCACGTAGTGGTGCAGCGCCCCGCGCTGGCCTTCGCGCGCCTCGGGGGTCGGGTAGCGGCCGTCCGCGGTTTCCTGCTCGATCACCTGCGCCAGGTACGCATCATCGATGCCGGTGCGGGTGGCGAACACGATCACGTGCGAGGCATCGGTGATCTTGGCAGTGTTGTAGGGCTGGTCCGGCTGGGTGGCGCGCGCGATGCGGGCACGCGCTTGGTCAGTGCCGGCCACCAGGAAATGCCAGGGCTGGGAGTTCACCGAGGACGGCGCGTGGTGCAGCACGTCGAGCAGGTCGTGCAGCACCGCCGGCGGCAGCTTGCGGGCCGGATCGTAGGCCTTGGTGGTATGGCGGCGGCGAGCCACGGGGGCGAGGGTCATGTACGGGTAATCCATGGGGGATGGGAGGCTCAGAAACCTTCAAGCACGAGCTTGCCGCGGGCGCGGTGGCTTTCGATCAGGGCATGCGCCTGGCGCAGGTTGGCGGCGTTGATGCGGCCGTAGTGCTCGCCCAGCGTGGTGCGCAGTACGCCGGCATCGATCAGCGCGGCAACGCGTTCGAGCAGCTCGTGCTGGCGCTGCACGTCGGGGGTGTTGAAGCTGGAGCGGGTGAACATCGATTCCCAGTGCAGCGACAGGCTCTTGCGCTTGAGCGCCATCACATCGAGCTGGCCGGGATCGTCGATCAGTGCCAGCTGACCCTGCGGGGCGAGCACGGCGACGATCTGGTCATAGTGCTGGTCGGTATGGGTCAGGCTGGCGACGTGGCTGACCTCGGCGATGCCCAGGCGCTGCAGGCCTTCGCTCAGTGGCTGGGTGTGGTCGATCACGTGGTGCGCGCCCAGTGCATAGACCCAGTCCTGGGTATCCGGGCGCGAGGCGGTGCCGATCACGGTCAGGCGGGTGAGCTGGCGGGCCAGCTGGACCAGGATCGAGCCGACGCCACCGGCGGCCCCGATCACCAGCAGGGTCTGGCCTTCGCCACCGTTCTCCGGAATGCGCAGGCGGTCGAACAGCAGCTCCCAGGCGGTGATCGCGGTCAGCGGCAAGGCGGCCGCGGCGGCGTCATCCAGGCTGGCCGGCTTATGACCGACGATGCGCTCGTCCACCAGCTGGTACTCGGCATTGCTGCCAGCGCGGCCGATCGCACCCGCGTAGAAGACCGCATCGCCGGGCTGGAACAGCGTCACCTCCTCGCCCACCGCATCCACGATGCCGACCGCGTCGAAACCCAGCACGCGCGGCTCGGTGACCGCCACGCCGTTGCGGACCTTGGTATCGACCGGGTTCACCGAGATCGCACGGACTTCCACCCGCAGGTCGCGCGGGCCGGGCGTGGGGATCGGCAGGGTGATGTCCACCAGCGCGGCGGGGTCGCTGATCGGCAGGCCTTGCTGGGTATAGGCGACGGCTTTCATCGGGGGAGATCCGTTGGGGAAGACCGACAGCCTGCGCTTCACGGGCGGGTGGAGAAAGGCGCAAAATCGGGCAGCACTTTCACTGCTGGAATGAAAATGGTCCGGTTCGACGATCTCGCCCTGTTCGTCCGCACTGCCGCGCTGGGCAGCTTCTCCAACGCCGCGCGCGAGGCCGATCTGCTGCCCGGCCAGGTCGCGGCGGCGGTGGCCCGGCTGGAACGCGAGCTGGACCTGCGCCTGTTCGTGCGCTCCACCCGCAGCCTGCGCCTGACCGCCGAGGGCGCGCTGTACCTGCCCTATGCCCAGGAGGTGCTGGCCGCCCTGCGCGAGGGCGAGGCCCGGGTGCGTGGCGAGGATGCCGAACTGCGCGGCACGCTGCAGGTGGCGGCGCCGTCGGACCTGGGCCGCAATCTGCTGCTGCCCTGGCTGACCGAGTTCCGCGCCGCGCACCCCAAGCTGCAGCTGCGCCTGCAGCTGTCCGACCAGGTCGCCGATGTGTTCCGCGATCCGGTCGACATCGCGTTCCGCCTGGGCCGGTTCGACAACGCCAGCTATGTCGCCCTGCCATTGTTGCCCGGCAATCGCCGGGTGCTGGCCGCCTCACCGGACTATCTGGCCCGGCACGGCACGCCGGACAGCCTGGACGCGCTGAAGGAGCACCACTGCCTGCTCCACCAGCTGGCCGGGCGCGCGTATGACCGCTGGAGTTTCGAGGCCGATGGCCGGCGCACGGTGATCCCGGTGCGCGGCAACATGGTCTGCGACGATGCCGACGTGGTCCGGCGGTGGGCGGTGGCGGGGGAAGGCATCGTGTTCAAGTCGTGGCTGGATATCTGCGCCGATGTGCAGGCCGGGCGCCTGCAGGTGCTGCTGGACGGGGCAGGCGACAGCCTGCCGTTGAACCTGGTGTGCCCGCACCGCAAGCAGTTCTCCCCGGCCATCCGGCAACTGCATGCGATGTTCGCGCAACGGCTGCAGCCGCTGCTCGCCGGGTTGCCGGCCAGCGCGCGCTGACGCTATCGCCCGGGGCGCGGCTGCCGGACAATGCCCCTCCCCCCGTTGTCGAGTCGCCGCCATGCCGTGGATGGGCATCCAGGATCTGTGGACCTTTATCGCTGCCGTGCTGGTGTTCCTGGCCCTGCCGGGCCCGGGCACGTTCACCCTGCTCACCGCCACTGGCCGCGGCGGTGTCCGTGGTGGTTACACGGCACTGTTCGGCCTGCTGCTGGGCGACCAGATCCTGATGTGGCTGGCGGTGGCCGGGGTGGCCGCGCTGCTCAAGGCCAACCCCCTCGTCTTCCACGCGGTGCAGTACCTCGGCGCGGCCTACTTGGTGTGGATCGGCATCGGCCTGCTGCGCCAGCCGCGCGCCCAGGGCGAGGAAGGCGGCATCCGGCTCAAGCCCGGTCACTACTTCCGCCAGGCGGTGCTGATCAACCTGCTCAACCCGAAGGCGATCATTTTCTACATGGCCTTCCTGCCGTTGTTCATCGACCCGGCACGGCACCAGGGCGTGGTGACGTTCGCGACCATGGCGCTGATCATCTTCGTCATGGGCCTGGCGTACTGCTCGGTGCTGATCGGGGTGGGCAACCTGGCGCGCCGTCGGATTCTCCAGCACCCGCGGGTCGGGCTTTGGCTGCGGCGGGTGGCGGGGGTGTTCCTGGTCGGGTTCGGTGTGCGCCTGGGCGTGAGCGGCTGAGGCCTTGCAGGCGCGGTCCGGTTCACCGCGACCGCGCGGGTCGTGTTTGGCCGTAGATAGTCAGCGTCATCGCGACGGCCGCGTTTCATTCAAACCTTGAGATTCCCTCGCCTGCCGGAGCGGTGTTCAATCGGCAGCATCGCCCTGTCGCGAGGATCCGATGCCCGCCCCGATCTACTTCGTGCAGCACTTGAGCGGCCATGACGAGCGCCTGCTCGGCATGCACACCCGCCGCATCGATCTGGCCCACCCGGCCGTCACCCGCATCCTCGCCGGCCTCCATCCGGTGGACCGGGTCGATCTGCGCGCCTGCCTGTTCGACTGCCAGGCCAGCCTGGTGCGCGGCCTGCGTGATCGCATCGCGCAGGCCGAAGCCGCCGCACAGGGCTGGCGAGTGTTCGATGCGCGGGGCGTGCTGTGCTGCAAGCGCTTCCCCGGCGATGCGCAGGTGATCTATCCACAGGGTCATCCACCGCCGGGCGAGTGGGCGGGCGCGTTGCTTCCCGGCACGCGCTGAGCCGGCGCCGTCAGCGCCGCATCGCCTCGCGCAGGAAGTCGATGAACACCCGCAGCTTGGGCGCCATCTGTTCGCGCGCGGGGTAATAGAGGTGGAACCCGGCAAACGGCTGCTGCCAGTCCTGCAGCACGCACTGCAGGCGGCCGGCCGCCACATCGCCGGCGTACAACGCCTCGAACCCCTGGGCCAGCCCCAGGCCCTTGCGGACCGCCGCCTGGATCAGGCCGGCGTCGTTGAACACCAACCGGCCGGCGACCTCGACCTCGAAGTCGCGGCCATCGCCGGTGAACTCCCACGCCATCCGCCGGCCCGTGCTGAGCCGGTGCACGATGCACTCGTGCGCGACCAGATCGCCCGGGGTCGCGGGCACGCCGTGCGTGGCCAGATACGCCGGCGTGGCCACCACCACCTGGCGTTCCAGCGGCCCGATCGGCACCGCGATCATGCCGCGGGCCAGGCTTTCGCCCAGGCGGATGCCGGCGTCGAAGCCGCCGGCGACCAGGTCGGTTAGCGCGGTTTCCACGAACAGCTCCACCTCGATCTGTGGATAACGCGCCAGGAAGCCGGGCAGGTGCGGCAGCACCAGCAGTTCGGCGGCGATCCGGGGCACGTTGATGCGCAGCTTGCCGGCGGGAACGTCGCGCTGCTGGTCCAGCTCCTCGAAAGCGGCATCGATGCGCGCCAGGCCCTCGCGCACCTGCGCCAGGAAGCGCGCGCCCTGCTCGGTCAGGCCGACCCGGCGCGTGGTCCGCTGCAGCAGCCGAACGCCGAGGTGGGCCTCCAGCGCGCGCACCGTCTGCGAAAGCGCCGAGGGCGACACGCCCAGCGCATCAGCGGCCCGGGTGAAGCTGGCATGCTGCGCGACGCGGGCGAAGGCGACGACGGCGGGCAGCGGGTGTGGGGCACTCATTGTGAAGTCTGGCTTCAAGGACGATGCAGTGGCAGCCAGTTTATCCACATAGTGGGAAGGAGGAGGATGCGCCTGTCCCCCTTCCCCCCTGGAGTAACGCATGCAGACCCGCACCCTTGGCCGCACCGGCCCCACCGTTTCCGCACTCGGCCTGGGCTGCATGGGCATGAGCGCCTTCTATGGCGGCCGCGGCAGCGATGCCGAGTCCATCGCGGTCATCCACCGCGCGCTGGAACGCGGCGTCACCCTGCTCGACACCGCCGACATGTACGGCCCGCACACCAACGAAGTGCTGGTCGGCAAGGCGATCGCCGACCGCCGCGACCAGGTGTTCCTGGCGACCAAGTTCGGGATCAAGCTGGAGCCGAGCGACACCGCCGCGCGCAGTGTCGATGGCCGCCCCGAGTACGTGATCGCCGCCTGCGAGGCCAGCCTGCAGCGGCTGGGCGTGGACCACATCGACCTGTATTACCAGCACCGCGTGGACGCCACGGTGCCGATCGAGGACACGGTGGGCGCGATGGCGCGCCTGGTCGAGCAGGGCAAGGTGCGCTTCCTGGGCCTGTCCGAAGCGTCGGCCGGCACGATCCGCCGCGCCCACGCGGTGCACCCGATCACCGCAGTGCAGACCGAGTACTCGCTGTGGTCGCGCGATCCGGAAGACAACGGCGTGCTGGCGACCGTGCGCGAGCTCGGCATCGGCTTCGTGCCGTACTCACCGCTGGGGCGCGGCTTCCTGACCGGCGCGATCCGCAGCCCGGCCGATTTCGATGCCGATGACTATCGCCGCCAATCGCCGCGCTTTCAGGGCGATAACTTCGACCGCAACCTGGCCTTGGTCGAGGCGGTCACCACAATGGCCACCACCAAGGGCGTGAGCCCCGGGCAGCTGGCCCTGGCGTGGGTGCTGGCACAGGGCGAGGACCTGGTACCGATCCCGGGCACCAAGCGCCTGGCCTATCTGGAAGAGAACCTGGGCGCGCTGCAGGTGCAGCTCAGCGCCGACGAGCTGGCCCACATCAACGCCCTCTTCCCGGCCAATGCCGCCGCCGGCCCGCGCTATGCCCCCGCGGCGATGGCGACGTTGAACCGCTGAGGTCCACCGGCCGGATCGCGGGGCTCGATCCGGCCGATGCTGCCAGCAGCGTGCGCGGCAGCCAGACCGCCGGCCTTTATGCCGGTTTCGTCACCTTCGCCCCAGTCATGGGGACCGTGCAGCCGCTTACGACGCTTGGCAGTAGTAATGCTGCGCCGCGTTCGGTAAAACTCGCAGACTTGTCGTTCACAGTCATCCACCGCGAGGCCCCATGTCATTGCTCCGGCGCAAGTCCCTAGACACTGTCACCGTCCATGAAGCCGGCAGGCAATTGATCCCGACCCTGAGTTGGCCGCACCTGATCGCGCTGGGCATCGGCGCGATCGTCGGCACCGGCATCTACACCCTGATCGGCGTAGGCGCCAACCTGGCCGGCCCCGCCGTGCTGATTTCCTTCGCCATCGCCGGTGCGGTCTGCGCCTGCGCGGCGCTGTCCTATGCCGAACTGGCCACGATGATGCCGGCCGCCGGCAGCGCCTATACCTACAGCTACAGCGCGCTCGGCGAGGTGGTGGCCTGGGTGGTCGGCTGGAGCCTGATCCTGGAGTACTCGCTGGTGGTCAGCACGGTCGCGGTCGGGTGGTCCGGCTACGCGGTCGGCTTCCTGCATGGCTTCGGCATCGACCTGCCCTTGATGCTCAGCGCCGGCCCGCACGTGGAAGGTGGCTTCATCAACCTGCCGGCCGTGCTGATCACCTTCCTGGTGGCCGGCATGCTGATGGCCGGCACCAAGGAGAGCGCGACCCTCAACGCGGTGCTGGTGGTGATCAAGATCATCGCGCTGACCGTGTTCGTGGCGATCGCCCTGCCGCACTTCGATACCGGCCACATGGAGCCGTTCATGCCGTTCGGCTTCGTCAAGTCGCTGGGCGCCGATGGCGTCGAGCGCGGCGTGATGGCCGCTGCGGCGATCATCTTCTTCGCGTTCTACGGCTTCGATGCGATCTCCACCGCGGCCGAAGAAACCAAGAAGCCCGAGCGCGACCTGGCGATCGGCATCATCGGCTCGATGGTCGGCTGCACCATCATCTACGTGCTGGTGGCGCTGGCCGCCGTGGGTGCGATGAGCTACACGATCTTCGGCCAGAGCGCCGAGCCGCTGGCGCTGATCCTGCGCGAGCTGGGCAGCCCGGGCGCGGCCAAGTGGATCGGCGCGGCGGCGGTGATCGCCCTGCCGACCGTGCTGCTGGCCTTCCTGTATGGCCAGAGCCGCATCTTCTTCGTCATGTCGCGCGATGGCCTGCTGCCGCGTGGGCTGTCCAAGGTCAGCGCGCGCACCGGTACCCCGGTTGCGACCACGCTGTTCACCGCGGTGCTGGTGGCGGCCCTGGCCGGCGTGGCACGCCTGGATGAAATCGCCGCGCTGGCCAACGCGGGCACGCTGGCCGCGTTCACCGCGGTGGGCCTGTGCCTGGTGGTGCTGCGCAAGCGCGAGCCGAACCGCGTGCGCAAGTTCCGCACGCCGCTGGCCTACGTGGTCGGCCCGCTGGCGGTGATCGGCTGTGTGTACCTGTTCTTCAGCCTGCCCAGCACCACGCAGTTGTACTTCCTGGCGTGGAACGTACTGGGCCTGATCGCCTACTTCGCCTATGGCCGCCGCAATGCGGTGCTGGGCAAGGGCTGAGCGGACCTGCCGGCCCAGGGCCGGCTGAGCGTCAACATGAAAAAGGCAGGCCCAAGGCCTGCCTTTTTCTTTGTCGGTGCCGGTGGCGGTGGCGGTGCGGGACCTCCACCGCCGGCGCGCGAGGCAACGCCAGTACTCAGGGCTTCGCGGCGGCGGCGACCTTGCTGGCATGATCCTGCGCCTGCTGCATGACGCGCAGCAGGTTGCCGCCCCAGATGCCGGCGATCTGCTTCTCGCTGTAACCCTTGCGCAGCAGCCACGCGGTGATCTTCGGCAACTGGCTCACGTCGGGCAGATCGGCCAGGCCACCGCCGCCATCCCAGTCCAGCCCGATGCCCACATGTTCCGGGCCGACCACCTTGAGGATGTGCTCGAAGTGGGCGAAGAAATCGTCGAGCGTGGCCTTGCGCAGCGGGATGCGCTGGTCGATTTCCTCCAGCCCCTTCTTCAGCGCGACCCCCTGCGGGATGCTCATGCCGTCGTAATCGGTGCCGAGCTGCGCCATCAAGGCCGTCTCGGCCGCCTTGCGCGCCTCGCTTTTGCCGGTGTCGATCAGGTAACCGCCATAAGCGTTGACCTGGATCACACCGCCGGCCTTGGCCAGCTGCTTTAGACGCGCATCGTCGAGATTGCGCGGGTGGTTGTAGATCGCCTTGGCCGAACTGTGCGAGAGCACGAACGGCACCGGCATGCGCTCGATCAGATCATCGAATACCGCATCGGAGGCATGCGACTGATCGATGACGATGCCCAGCCGCACCGCTTCATCCACCAGCGCCTTGCCGGCCGGGCTCAGCCCCTTCCATTCGGCGCCCTTGGGATCGGTGGCCGAATCGGCGAACTCGTTGTTGGCGAAGTGCACGGTGCTGAGCAGGCGCAGGCCGGCCAGGTGGTAGTAACTGAGCAGCGTGGGATCGTCGACCAGCGGGCTGGCGTTCTCCATGCTGATGTAGACCACGCGCTTGCCGGCGGCCTTGATGCGCGCGGCATCGGCGGCGGTCAGCGCGAGCTGGAAGGTGTCCGGATGCGCGGCGAGCATCTCGCGGATTTCCGTCAACCGCAGCAGGCCGGCATCGCGGTCGTGCTGGTGCGCCTGCGCACTGCGGTCGCCCTGGTCGGTGTAGATGGCCCAGAAGCCGCCATCGAGCGCGCCTTCCACCATGCGCGGGTAATCCACCTGCGACAGGGCGTTGTGGTCGTGGCGCTGGGTGATGTCGAAGCCGTCGCGGTGGAAGTTGGCCGGCGTATCGAGGTGGCTGTCCAGGGTCAGCAGACGCTGCTGCAGCGTGGACGCCTTGGCCAGCTCCTGCGGGGTGAACTCGATCGCGTGGGCGGCCAGCGGCGTGCACAACGCCAGCGAAACCAGCAAAGACAGACTGCGCAACGTCATGACGCCTCACCTTGGTTGGGAAGCGTCAGACCATAGCGCTGTGGCGCCTGCCTGGGTAGGTACCGACCGTGGGTCGGTACCGGCAACATAGCGCACCGACCCACGGTCGGTGCCTACCGGCTGCGGGACGCGGCCGGGAACCGGGCGGTGTTCAGTCGACCACGCGGCAGAACACGGCCTTGAGGTAACGCGATTCCTGCACGTGGGCCATGAACGGATGATCCGGACCGGCGCCGGCCACTTTCAGGATCTGGATGGTGCGGCCGGCGTAGAACGCGGCGCGGCGCAGCATGTCCAGGAACTGATCCTCGGCCACCAGGCCGGTGCAGGAGAACGTGGCGAGCAGGCCGCCGGGCTTGACCACGCCGAGCGCCAGCTTGTTCATGTCCAGGTACTTCTTCAACGCGGTGATGACCTGGTCGCGGTCGCGGGTCATCTTGGCCGGGTCCAGGATCACCACGTCGTACTGCTCACCCCGGTTGGACGCATCGCGCAGCCACGGGAAGATGTCGGACTGGATGAACTTCGGGCGCACGTTGTTGAGCTTGGCGTTGCCCTTGGCGATGGCGATCACGTCTTCATCGATGTCGATGCCAACCACTTCGGCCGCACCGCGCGCGGCGGCATACACCGCGAAGCCACCGGTGTTGCAGCACAGGTCGAGCACGGTCTTGCCTTCCACCTGCTGGCTCAGCCACTGGCGGTTTTCGCGCTGGTCAGCGAAGAAGCCGGTCTTGTGCGCACCGGCCGGGTCGGCACGGAACTTCACGCCGTACTCGGTGATCACCGAGGCTTCGGTGGTGGTGTTGCCATGGAAGTCGAAGCTTTCCTGCTTCTGCACGTGCTCGTCGGCGAAGCTGTGGAAACGGCAGCCCGGGAACTGTTCGCGCAGGGCCTCGTAGACCCACTCGCGGTGGCGGAACATGCCGGCGGCGAAGAATTCGACCACGACCAGGTCGCCATAGCGATCCACGACCAGGCCGGACAGACCGTCGCCTTCGCTGTGGACCACGCGCCAAGCGTCGGAAACCTGGTCCAGCTTGAGCACCTCACGACGCAGCGACACGGCCTGGGCGATCTTGCGCGAGAACCAGCCGGCGTCGACCGGGATGGCCTGATCGGTCTCCAGGATGCGCACGGCGATCCGCGAGTGACCGTTGTAGAAGCCCCGCCCGATCCACTCCCCGTCCACGCCGACGACGTCGACGATGGCACCGGGTTTGGGACGGACGGCCGGCTTTTCGACCAGTTTCTGGAAGATCCACGGGTGGCTGGAGCGCCAGGCGTTCTTGAGGCGGACAACGGGGGCAGGGGTATTCATGTACGCATTGTATGACGCGGCACCGCATGCGCGCTGCCGCCCCACGGTCTGCTGCGCATACCGCGGGTCCCGTCATACCCGCAACCACACCCCCGCGCCTGCGGCGCTGCCCCCTGACTCAGGGGCGATCATTCAGCACGAATGGGGCATGGAAATCATTTGACGCCGGCCCCGGCACCCCGCAGAATCGGCCCCAGAAGGGGAGTAGCTCCCAGACGTTGTCGCCGTCAATTCGAGCCCGCAGGCTCCGGTGCAACGGCAGTCCCACCCATCGGGACTGCGAGCGAGACCTTCGCCGTATGGCGAAGCTCTGTCCCCGGATCCCCCCGATCCTCCGTTGCAGATCCTCGCCGTCCGGCTTGAGGCATTCTATTTTTCCAACGGATAAACCCAATGCAGACGATCGGTAATGTGTGGTTGTGGGGCGGCTTCGGCGCGGTGGTGATCATCGCGCTGCTGGTCGACCTCGTTTTGATGCGACACGGCGGACCGCACAAGGTCACCTTCAAGGAGGCCCTGTGGTGGTCCATCGGCTGGGTCGTACTGGCCCTGGCCTTCAACGGTGGCCTCTGGTACTACCTGAACGAGACCGCCGGCCAGGTGGTGGCCAACAAGGTCGGCCTGGAGTTCCTGACCGGTTACCTGGTCGAGAAAGCCTTGGCCGTGGACAACATCTTCGTGTTCCTGATGATCATGGGCTACTTCGCGGTGCCCGAGGAACAGCGCCAGAAGGTGTTGATCATCGGCATCCTGGGCGCGATCGTGCTGCGTACGATCATGATCTTCGCCGGCAGCGTGCTGCTGACCAAGTTCCACTGGCTGCTCTACGTGTTCGGCGCGTTCCTGCTCTTCACCGGCTGGAAGATGTGGTTCTCGGCCGGGAGCGAGCCGGATCTGGAGACCAACCCCGCTCTGCGCTGGATGCGCAAGCACCTGCGCCTGCTGCCGGACTATGCCGGCAACGCGATGAGCGTCATGCGCGATGGCAAGCGCTGGTTCACGCCGCTGTTCGTGGTACTGATCCTGATCGCGGTGACCGACGTGATCTTCGCGGTGGACAGCATCCCGGCGATCTTCGCCATCACCACCGACCCGTTCATCGTGCTGACCTCCAACGTCTTCGCGGTGCTGGGCCTGCGTGCGATGTTCTTCCTGCTGGCCGGCATGGCCGATCGCTTCCACCTGCTGCCGTACGGTCTCGCCCTGGTGCTGGCCTTCATCGGCATCAAGATGATGCTGATCGACCTCTTCAAGATCCCCACCCCGATCTCGCTGGGTGTGGTGGCAGTGATCATCGCCGCGACCGTGGTGCTGAGCCTGAAGAACCCGCCGAAGGAAGGCGGCCACGCCTGACCGACCGTACCGCCTGCGGGATTGTCCCGCAGGCGGTACCTCTCTCTCCCACGGCGTTGCCCTTGTGTTCATCCGGGGCGACGCCATCCCTAAGGGTATGAACGCCAACCTGCCCCAGCCCACCGGCGCGCCGCCGGTCCCGTCCCGCAACGACCGTGGTGGTGTACTGCGGGCGTTCAATCTGAGCCTGGCCTTCGTGCTGCTGCTGGTCGCGGTGTATACCGCCCAGGGCCATTTCGACTGGCGTCCGTGGGCCGTGGCCCCGCTGGACAAGGCCGGCCTGCTCGGCATTCTCGGTGCACCGCTGCTGCACGGCTCGATCCAGCATCTGGGTGCCAATGCGGCCGCCCTGCTGATCCTCGGCACCCTGGCCGGCAGCGTCTATCCCAAAGCAACGCTGCGCGCGCTGCCCCTGCTATGGGTCGGTTCGGGGCTCGGTGCCTGGTTGCTCGGCGATCTGGGCAGCCGCCATCTCGGTGCCAGTGGCATCACCCACGGCCTGATGTTCCTGGTGTTCGTGCTCGGCCTGCTGCGCCGCGACCGGCCGGCGATCGCGGCCGGGCTGATCGCGTTCCTGTTCTACGGGAGCATGCTGCTCACCATCCTCCCGCACGAACCGGGCGTGTCCTGGCAGTCGCACATGGGCGGTGCCTTCGCCGGCATCATCAGCGCACTGCTGTTCCGCCTCTCCGACCCGATGGCGCCACGCAAGCGCTACAGCTGGGAGGACGAGGAAGAAGACGACCTCGAGGCAGCGCGCGACGCCGATCTGGAGCCGCCCTCCCCGCCCCGGGTGCCGGTGCTGTGGCAGCCGCGCGAGGGCCGCGACTTCGTGGTGCTGCCGTTCCGGCGGCCTGATCAGGACCAGAACCGGTAGGCATCGACTGTTGGTCGATGCGCGCAGTGCCGATCACGAGCGTACCGACCAACGGTCGGTACCTACGGGGTTGCCGGCGTGCCGTCCCCATCCACCGCACGCCGGCCCAGCGCCGGGTCATCGGTGAAGAACGCATCGATGCCGGTGGCCAGGTAGGCCCGCATCTCGGCGACCGAGCCCTCGGCATTGCGGGCATTCGGCTCGCCCTTGCGGAACTCCGCGGCCTGGAAATAGTTCTCCGGCCGGAACGTATACGGCACCACCATCAATCCCGCTGCATGCGCATCGCGCACCAGCGAGGTCGGGGTGCCCAGCTTCCCCTGCGCATCCAGCGGGATGACCATGCGCAGGCTCGGGCCGATGCCGTCGGCATAGGTGGCCACCTCGCGCAGCCCGGCCGGGGTGATCAGGTCGGCATAGCGCTGGCTGCCCTTGGCGGCCAACACATCACCGGGCTGCTGCGTCGGATCGCCGAGCAGCTGCAGCAGGCGGATGTTGCTGTCACGGCCGAGCTTGCCGCGTAGGTAACGCAGGTTGCCGACCTCGAAGGACTGGATCGTCACCGGTGCCAGGCGCGTGTAGGCGTTGCCCTGCAGCGCGGCGACCACCTTGTCTTCCATCGGCAGGCCGATGCGCGTGAAGTAGGTGCCGTGCTTGATCTCCGGCACCAGCCCGATGCCGCGGTTGGCGCGGCCGGCCTGCTGCACCAGGAAGGCGATGATCTCGTCCAGCGTGGCGATGCGGAACTGGCCGTCGAAGGCGGTGCTGCGCAGCTGCGGCAGGCGCTCGCGGGCGTACAGCGTTTTCAGCTCGGCCAGGGTGAAGTCTTCGGTGAACCAGCCTTCGATGCGCTCGCCGTCGATGGTCTTGACGGTCCTGCGGCTGGCGAACTCGGGGTGCGCGGCCACATCGGTGGTGCCGCCGATTTCGTTCTCGTGGCGCGATACCAGCACGCCGTCCTTGGTCATCACCAGGTCCGGCTCGATGTAGTCAGCGCCGTCGGCGATGGCCTGCGCGTACGCGGCGAGCGTGTGCTCGGGCAGCAGCGCACTGGCGCCGCGGTGGCCGTAGACGGCCGCCTTGGCCGGCGTGGAGGAAGACGATTCAGCGCTCATGGCCACCGATGGTGCCACGGCCAGCGACACCAGCAACACACATCCCCACAACTGCTTGGACACTGCAGATCCCTGTCGATTAAGAACCGGGTCAGTCTGCTGCCAGGGTGTGACAGCGCGAAGAAAGGCGCCGCCTACTTCCCGATGCAGAAGCTCGAGAAGATCCGCCCGAGCAGATCATCCGCGCTCATCCGCCCGGTGATCTCCCCCAGCGCCTCATGGGCCAGGCGCAGTTCCTCGGCGGCCAGCTCCAGGTGCTCGTGGACCAGCTCCGATTCGGCGCGCTCGGCATGGCCGATGGCCTGGCTGATCGCCTCCACATGGCGGGCACGCGCGGAGAACTCGCCGTCCACGCTGTCGCCGGCACTGCCGCTGGCCAGCGCGCGCACGCGCGCGTGCAGTTGATCCAGGCCCAGGCCAGTCGCAGCCGAGACATGCACCACGTCCGCAGCGGCGTCGGACGGGATCGCGTCCAGCAGATCACTCTTGTTATGGATCCACAGCTGCTGCGGCACCTCGGCGATGCTGTCGCCCACCGCGTCGCGGCCCGCCTGCGGGTCGCGCGCATCGACCACCACGATGGCCAGGTCGGTGCGCTGCATCTCCGCACGCGCCCGGCGCATGCCTTCGCGCTCGATGGCATCGCCGCCTTCGCGCAGGCCGGCGGTGTCGACCAGGGTCAGTTCCAGCCCATCGATGCGGATGGTCTCGCGCAGCGTGTCGCGGGTGGTGCCGGCGATGTCGGTGACGATTGCCCGCTCGCTGCCGGCCAGCGCATTGAGCAGCGAGCTCTTGCCGGCGTTCGGCGGGCCCACCAGCACCGCGTGCAGACCATCGCGCAGCCTGCGCCCGCGTTCGGCATCGTCGCGCAGCCGGATCAGTGCCTGCAGCGCGGTGACCAGGCCACTGCGCACCTGCGCGCCGCCGAGGGTATCGAGCGGTTCGTCGGCGAAATCGATGGCCGCTTCCACGTGGATCCGCAGCAGAACAAGCTGTTCTGCAACCTCGTCCACGCGGCGCGAGAACACGCCGTCCAGCGAGCGGCGGGCCGCGCGCGCTGCGCGGGTATCACTGGCGGCGATCAGGTCGGCGATCGCCTCGGCCTGGGCCAGGTCGAGCTTGCCGTTGAGGAAGGCGCGCTCGCTGAATTCACCGGGCCGCGCCTGGCGCGCGCCCAAGGCGATGCAGCGCGCGACCAGCTGCTGCAGCACCACCGGGCTGCCATGCCCCTGCAGTTCCACCACCTCTTCGCCGGTGAAGCTGTTCGGCGCCGGGAACCACAGCGCGATGCCGTCGTCGATCACCTCGCCGGCCGCATCGCGGAAGCGCGCGTAGTGCGCGTGCCGCGGCTGCATCGCGCGCACGCCGATCGCCTCGGCGATGGGGCGCGCCTGCGGGCCGGACAGCCGCAGCATGCCCACGCCGCCCGCGCCGGGCGCGGTGGCGATGGCCACGATGGTGTCGGGGGCATGGGTCATGTCGGGCTCACTGCAGCAGGCGGGGAATCAGGGAGCATTCTACGGACCGCACGGAGGCGCGGGCCCAGATGCAGGAAACCCGCCTTGCGGCGGGTCTCCTGTGCAGCTTACTTCTTGGCGGTGACGACCGGCAGCGGATCGCTGCCGTGGCGCTTAGTCATCCACCACTGCTGGAGCAGGCCCAGGCCACCGTTGACGACCCAGTACAGCACCAGACCGGACGGCATGAAGGCCATCATGACGCCGAACACCAGCGGCATCAGCTGCATCATCTTGGCCTGCATCGGGTCCATGCCCGGCGCCGGGGTCAGCTTCTGCGTGGCCCACATCACCGCCACGTTGATCACCGGCAGGATGAAGTACGGGTCGCGTGCGGTCAGATCCTGGATCCAGCCCAGCCACGGAGCCTGGCGCAGTTCCACCGATTCCACCAGCACCCAGTACAGCGCGAAGAAGATCGGCATCTGGATGAGGATCGGCAGACAGCCGCCCATCGGGTTGATCTTCTCTTTCTTGTACAGCTCCATCATCGCGGTCTGGAACTTCTGGCGGTCATCGCCATAGCGTTCCTTGAGCTGCGCGATGCGCGGCTGGAAGCGACGCATCTTGGCGCCGGACTTGTACTGCACCGCCGAGAGCGGATACAGCACCAGCTTCAGCAGCACCACCAGCCCGACGATTGCCCAGCCCCAGTTGTTGACGACCTTGTGGACCTGGTTGAGGACCCAGAACAGGCCCTGGCCGATGATCGCCATCAGCGAGAAGCGGCTGTAATCGACCACGCGGTCCAGGCCCTTCACGTCTTCCTTGGCGATCAGGTTGACCAGCTTCGGGCCGACCCACAGGCGGGCTTCGGTGCTGACCTGCTGGCCCGGGGCCACGGTGAAGGCCGGGCCACGCGCTTCGATCTGGTCACGGCCGTTGTTCTGCGCCAGCGAGTACTGCGCGGCCTGGTCGGCCTGCGGAATCCACGCGGTGAAGAAGTGGTGCTGCAGCATCGCCAGCCAGCCGCCGGTGATGGTGCGGTTGAGGTGGCCGTCGTCCAGGTAATCCTTGAACGCGCGACGCTCGTAACCGTCCTGCGGGCTGAACCAGGTCGCGCCGTTGAAGCTGAACGAGTCCGGGTTGGTCATGCTGCGCGAGAGGATGGTCGGGGTGCGGTCCAGGGTGCGGAACACGTAGCCGCTCCACGGGGCGCTGCCGCCGTTGACCACTTCATCCTTCACCGTGATCGCGTACTCATTGCGACCCAGCGAGTAGGTGCGGCGGATGGTCACGCCGTTCGGGCCGGTCCATTCGAACGGCACCGTGACCTCGTCCTGGCCCTTGGCCAGCACGAAGTCGTGGTTGTCACCGACCAGCTTGAAGCCGTTGGCGGCCGGCACCGGCATGGCCTTGTCTTCGCTGATCCAGCCACTCACCGCGCGGTACGGGTGGGTCGCTTCTTCCGTCAGCAGGCGGACCGGCGGGCTGCCTTCTTCCTTGGTCTGCGGGAACTGCAGCAGCTCGGCGTCGAGCACCGTGCCACCGTCCAGCACCAGACGCAGCACGTCGGTGGTGATGGTCACGCGGGCCGGGCCGGCCTCGGTCTGTGCAGCCGGCTGTGCCGCCGGCAGGGAGCCGTCGGCCTGGGGCACGGGCGCACCGGGGATGCTGCCGGCAGCCGCACCTAGCACGCTGGCCTGGGTGGTCTGGGTGGCCACGGCCGGGGTCGGCGGCGCGGCTTTGTCGCGGCCCCACTCCATCCACAGCAACACGGCCACCATCAGCCAGGCAAAAATCAGGAAAACGCGGGTCTGGTTCATCAGCGTGCAGGCTCGACGGGGCCGGCACGCAATGCCGGCTCGGACTGGGAAAGGGGTGCAACGCCCAGGGGCGGCGGCATTGTGCCGTCCGCGCCCGGCATGGGCAATGCGCCAAGGCGGCGCAACAGGCGTTCAAAGGCCTGGCGGAGTTCAGAATTGCTGGCGGTACGGGCGGCACTGCGGGCAACGACGACGTAATCGCCGGCACTCATCCACGGCCGTACGTGGCGTGTGGCATCGCGCAGCACACGCTTCACTCGGTTGCGACCCACGGCTCGGGGATCGACTTTGCGCGACACCGCAAGACCCAACCTGGCTGGCGTATCGCTCTTCAGCCAGTGCAGGGTCATCAGCGGATCGGACACACGGCGGGCGCCGTTGAAGACCGTTGTATATTCGGCACGCGTACGAACCCGCGCAGAGCGAGGAAATCGCTTGCGCGGGTCGGAACTGCTCACAGTCAGGATTGCGTCTGCCGCGGGAAGCGGCATTGCAATCAAGCGCTCAGGACTTTACGGCCCTTGGCGCGGCGACGCGACAGGATCTTGCGGCCGTCAGCGGTCTTCATACGGGCACGGAAGCCATGGTCGCGCTTACGCTTGAGGTTGCTGGGTTGGAAAGTGCGCTTGGTGGCCATGCGGGCCTCTATATGAAGGGGACGGAAAGAACCGGAAATTCTATAGACCTCATCGAGGTCCCGTCAAGTGTCTGTCACTACGGGAATTCACCGGGCTGTGCAATAGCTGTGGATCGTTTTGTGAATAACTTTGGGACAACCATTCCCGGCCCCCCTCGTCGGTGGTAGTCTGCGCCATCCATTCTTCCCCCCTTCCGGCCTGCGGTGCGGCGCTTTTGTTCGCCTATCCACTGGCCCCAGACGATTATTGCCGATGGATGCCTGGTCTCGTTCTCTCGAACGCCTCGAAGCGGAGTTTCCGCCCGAGGATGTTCACACCTGGTTGAAGCCGCTGCAGGCAGATCTGCGCGCGGACAGCCTGGTGCTTTATGCGCCAAACGCCTTCATCGTCGACCAGGTGCGCGAGCTGTATCTGCCGCGCATCAAGGAACTGCTGGCGCACTTCGCCGGTTTCGGCGACGTTTTTCTTGAAATCGGCTCGCGTCCGCGTCCGGTAGAGGCGCAGATCGCGCCGATTCCGGGCCTGTCCGCACCGGCGGCGCCGGCCGAACCCCTGGTGCCGTTCGCCGGCAACATGGATTCGCATTACACCTTCGCCAACTTCGTGGAGGGCCGCAGCAACCAGCTGGGTCTGGCCGCGGCGTTCCAGGCGGCGCAGAAGCCGGGCGACCGGGCCCACAACCCGTTGCTGCTGTACGGCGGAACCGGCCTGGGCAAGACCCACCTGATGTTCGCGGCCGGCAATGCGATGCGTCAGGCCAACCCGGCGGCCAAAGTGCTGTACCTGCGTTCAGAACAGTTCTTCAGCGCGATGATCCGTGCGCTGCAGGAAAAAACCATGGACCAGTTCAAGCGCCAGTTCCAGCAGGTGGACGCGCTGCTGATCGATGACATCCAGTTCTTCGCCGGCAAGGACCGTACCCAGGAAGAGTTCTTCCATACGTTCAACGCCCTGTTCGACGGCAAGCAGCAGATCATCCTGACCTGCGACCGGTACCCGCGCGAAGTCGAGGGGCTGGAAGCACGGCTGAAGTCGCGGCTGGCCTGGGGCCTGTCGGTGGCGATCGAGCCGCCGGACTTCGAGACGCGCGCAGCGATCGTGCTGGCCAAGGCCCGCGAGCGTGGCACCGATATCCCCGACGATGTGGCGTTTCTGATTGCCAAGAAGATGCGCTCCAATGTCCGCGACCTCGAAGGTGCGTTGAATACCCTGGCCGCACGCGCCAATTTCACCGGCCGTGCGATCACCACTGATTTCGCCCAGGAAACCCTGCGCGACCTGCTTCGCGCCCAGCAGCAGGCGATCAGCATTCCCAACATCCAGAAAACCGTGGCCGACTACTACGGGCTGCAGATCAAGGATCTGCTGTCCAAGCGTCGGACCCGGTCGCTGGCCCGTCCCCGTCAGGTTGCCATGGCCCTGACCAAGGAACTGACCGAGCACAGCCTGCCGGAAATCGGCGATGCCTTTGCCGGCCGGGACCACACCACGGTGCTGCATGCCTGCCGGCAGATCCGGACGTTGATGGAAGCGGACGGCAAGTTGCGGGAAGACTGGGACAAGCTGATCCGGAAGTTGAGCGAATGATGCATGTACGCCGCTAAGGCGTCATCGCATAAAACGGTGCAGAATCCGGTAGTAAGCGAGGTATAGGTTGTGGATAAAAAAGCCGGCTGATTCAACGGTAAAGTTATCCACACCTTTCCCCACCCCTTGGGGGCTAGTAATGCAGAGGGTTTCGCGGTCAAAAACCCTATTGTTTACAAAGGCTTAGTCGTGTTTTCCCGCGATTCTGGCCCTACCAGCACCACCAAGCTTTTGATTTATTCCACATTTTTTTAAAGCATAGGGGCACGGAACCACATGCGTTTCACACTGCAGCGCGAAGCCTTTCTCAAGCCGTTGGCACAAGTCGTCAACGTGGTCGAACGCCGCCAGACCCTGCCGGTTCTGGCTAATTTCCTGGTTCAGGTCCAGAACGGACAGCTGTCGCTGACCGGCACGGACCTGGAAGTGGAAATGGTGTCGCGGATCGCGGTGGAAGATGCCCAGGACGGCGAGACCACCATCCCCGCCCGCAAGCTGTTCGAGATCATCCGCGCCCTGCCCGACGGCAGCCGGATCACCGTCTCGCAGACCGGTGACAAGATCACCGTGCAGGCCGGGCGCAGCCGCTTCACCCTGGCAACGTTGCCGGCCAACGACTTCCCGTCTGTCGACGAAGTCGAAGCGACCGAGCGCGTGGCCATCGGCGAGGCGACCCTGAAGGAGCTGATCGAACGCACCGCGTTCGCGATGGCCCAGCAGGACGTGCGCTACTACCTCAACGGCCTGCTGTTCGACCTTCGCGGCGATGCTCTGCGTACCGTGGCGACCGATGGTCACCGCCTGGCGCTGTGCGAAACCGAGCTCGAAAAGGCCAGTGGCGCCAAGCGCCAGATCATTGTCCCGCGCAAGGGCGTGACCGAACTGCAGCGCCTGCTGGAAAGCGGCGATCGCGAGATCGAACTGGAAGTCGGCCGCAGCCACGTGCGCGTCAAGCGCGACGATGTGACCTTCACCTCCAAGCTGATCGACGGTCGCTTCCCGGATTACGAGGCCGTGATCCCGATCGGTGCCGACCGCGAAGTGAAGGTCGATCGCGAAGCCCTGCGTGCCTCGCTGCAGCGTGCTGCGATTCTGTCCAACGAGAAGTACCGCGGTATCCGCGTGGAAGTCTCGCCGGGCAACCTGAAGATCAGCGCACACAACCCGGAGCAGGAAGAAGCCCAGGAAGAGATCGAGGCCGATACCACGGTCAGCGATCTGGCCATCGGCTTCAACGTGAACTACCTGCTGGACGCGCTGTCGGCTCTGCGCGATGAGCATGTCGTGATCCAGCTGCGCGATTCCAACTCCTCTGCCTTGGTGCGTGAGGCCAACAGCGAGAAATCCCGCCACGTGGTCATGCCGCTTCGTCTCTGACCTGAAGCGAGTAGGTTCCACGTGGAACCGAGTGGTTCCAGAAGCCCGGCATTGCCGGGTTTCTTTTTGGGCAAAAGAGGCGATGTTCCACGTGGAGCATTCCACGTCCTTGCGCCAACGTTTGACTGCAGAGCCCTGCCCGGCTGAGCTTCCGCTGCCTGCTGGCTGCTCTCTGTTCCAAGCCCAAGACCGTGACCTTCGGCAAAGCACAGCGGAACTTCGCTGGACGCGGCGCCCTGCTCGTCAACATCGCGTTGCCACGCCGGCAGCCAGGGGAAAGGCGAACCTGTAAGCCGCGTTGAGCGGAGCCTGATCCTGAGCCCTCGCCCACCACCTGCCGTTGAATCTTTCTGACGGTTGAGTATCCAGACGGCGCGAACAGACGAGATTTCTCTGCTGCTCTGGAGCGCAGCGGCAAGCGGCTTTTGCACGGCTGGATCACAGCTCTATGCTTTTAAAAACTGTATATAAATCTAAAGCTAGGTGGTGGTGGTAGGGCCAGATTTGGTTGAAAAGTAGGTTAAGTGCTTGGTTTGAAAGGAAAATATAGGCTCGAAACCCCCGGTAAAACAGGGCCTGAGCCTGGGGGTGATCCTGTGGATATCTTTAAGGGGTGTCCAAGGGCCCTTTTTTATCCACAGATTGCCCATGGGTTGTGCATAAGTCATACAGAGGGGATGTGGACAGTCTCGTTTGGATCTGCGTGAGCGATCGCCGTTTCTGGAGGGATCCGCTTTGTCCGCCTCCGCAGAATTCAAAGAAAACGCGCGAGCGGACCGGATCGGCCCGCCCGTGTGCCGGAAAATCAGAGCGAATTTCTTGAAATCTGCAGCACCAGGGTGCTGCGCGGGCGCCAGATTTGAAGAAATTCGCGCCGTTTCTGCCTGACGATGGCGAGTGGGCGAAGGTGTTTCACGTGGCACGGCGGACGATGTCCCAAGCCCAACGGCGGCGTGCCTGCCCTGCCCCTCAGGGTTCACGCCGGGTCCATCGCACGTGGGGTGCCGGGTAGCCAGCGGTCCTCCCGATGGAGATCGCTCGGCTGCACCCTCGCCCAATGCACGGCTGGCCGGGGACCGCGTGCCACCAGCGCAATGCAGTAAGCTGATCGATTCCCCCGACCCGTCTGCCGCCCCGTGCGGCGTTGATCGTCCGCATGCATATCCGCCGTCTGTCCCTGCACCAGGTTCGCCGCTTCGATACCGTCGAGCTGGCACCGCAACCGGGCATCAATCTGATCACCGGCGACAATGGCGCCGGCAAGACCAGTGTCCTGGAGGCGCTGCATGTCATGGCATACGGGCGCAGCTTCCGCGGGCGGGTTCGGGATGGCTTGGTACGCCAGGGCCGGGAGGCCTTGGATGTCTTCGTGGAGTGGGACGAGCAGCGCGAAGGCGCCGATGCACCCACCCGCCGCAAGGCTGGGCTTCGACACAGCGGCCAGGAATGGAAGGGCCGGCTTGATGGAGAAGATGTCGCCCAGCTGGGAACCCTCTGCGCCGCATTGGCGGTAGTGACCTTCGAACCGGGCAGCCATGCCCTGGTCAGTGGGGGGGGCGAACCCCGCCGCCGGTTCCTGGATTGGGGTTTGTTCCACGTGGAACCAGACTTCATGGGATTGTGGCGGCGCTATTCCCGGGCGCTGAAGCAGCGCAACGCCCTGCTCAAGCAGGGCGGACATCCGCACGCCCTGGATGCGTGGGATAGGGAGCTCGCCGAGGCCGGTGAGCCCCTGACCACACGACGCCAGCACTACCTGGAGCGGCTCCAGGAACGGACCGTGGAACTGGCCGCCGTCCTGGCCCCCAAGCTGGGCATCCAGTCACTGAGCTTGAGCCCAGGCTGGCGCAAACAGGAGGTTTCACTCTCCGATGCCCTGCTTCTGGCCCGGGAACGTGACCGGATGGCTGGCTACACCTCGGTCGGTCCACACCGGGCCGACTGGAGCGTCGGATTCGAGACCATTCCAGGCCGGGATGCGCTCTCACGCGGGCAGGCGAAACTGACGGCCCTCACCTGCCTGCTGGCACAGGCCGAAGACTATGCCGAGCAGCGCGGCGAATGGCCGGTCATCGCCTTGGACGATCTGGCTTCGGAGCTGGATCGGCACCACCAGGCACGGGTGCTGGAGCGCCTGAAGGCCGGCCCGGCACAGATCTTCATCACTGCCACCGAAGTGCCGGCGGCGCTGGCGGACGCGACAGATATCACCCGGTTCCACGTGGAACATGGACAGGTCCTGCCTGTGCCATAGTGGTCCCCCAGGGGCCACGGTGCCCGGCTGGTATAATTGCTGTTGCAACCCCTTATTACTCGGCGCCCCGCCTCACCGCGGCGGACCGACCTGCGGAGCCTACGGCAAGCGCAATGACTGAAGAACAGAACATCCCCGCAAACAGCGGCAACTACGACGCCAACAGCATCACCGCCCTGGAAGGCCTCGAGGCTGTCCGCAAGCGTCCTGGTATGTACATCGGCGACGTCCATGACGGCACCGGTCTGCACCACATGGTGTTCGAGGTCGTCGACAACTCCATCGACGAAGCCTTGGCTGGCCACGCCGACCACGTGTCGGTGATGATCCACGCCGACGGCTCGGTCTCGGTGTCGGACAACGGGCGTGGTATCCCGACCGGCAAGCACGAGCAGATGAGCAAGAAGCTCGATCGCGAGGTCTCCGCAGCCGAAGTCGTGATGACGGTCCTGCACGCCGGCGGCAAGTTCGACGACAACAGCTACAAGGTTTCCGGCGGCCTGCACGGCGTGGGCGTCAGCGTGGTCAATGCGCTGTCGCAGAAGCTGCTGCTGGATATCTACCAGGGCGGCTTCCACTACCAACAGGAATTCGCTGACGGTGCTGCGGTCAACTCGCTGAAGCAGGTCGAAGCCAGCACCAAGCGCGGCACCACGCTGCGCTTCTGGCCATCGGTGAAGGCCTTCCACGACAACGTCGAGTTCCACTACGACATCCTGGCCCGCCGACTGCGCGAGCTGTCCTTCCTCAATTCCGGCGTCAAGATCGTGCTGGTCGATGAGCGCGGCGATGGCCGCCGCGACGACTTCCATTACGAAGGCGGCATCCGCAGCTTCGTGGAGCATCTGGCGCAGTTGAAGACGCCGCTGCACCCGAACGTGATCTCGGTCACCGGCGAATCCAACGGCATCGTGGTGGACGTGGCGCTGCAGTGGACCGATTCCTACCAGGAAACGATGTACTGCTTCACCAACAACATTCCGCAGAAGGACGGCGGTACGCATCTGGCCGGCTTCCGCGGTGCGCTGACCCGTGTGCTCAACAACTACATCGAGCAGAACGGCATCGCCAAGCAGGCCAAGATCAACCTGACCGGCGACGACATGCGCGAAGGCATGATCGCGGTGCTGTCGGTGAAGGTCCCCGATCCCAGCTTCTCCAGCCAGACCAAGGAAAAGCTGGTCAGCTCGGATGTGCGCCCGGCCGTGGAAAGCGCCTTCGGTGCGCGCCTGGAAGAATTCCTGCAGGAAAACCCGAACGAAGCCAAGGCGATCGCCGGCAAGATCGTGGACGCCGCGCGTGCACGTGAGGCGGCCCGCAAGGCCCGCGATCTGACCCGCCGCAAGGGCGCGCTGGATATCGCCGGCCTGCCGGGCAAGCTGGCCGACTGCCAGGAGAAGGATCCGGCACTGTCCGAACTGTTCATCGTCGAGGGTGACTCGGCAGGTGGTTCGGCCAAGCAGGGCCGCAACCGCAAGAACCAGGCGGTGCTGCCGCTGCGCGGCAAGATCCTCAACGTGGAACGTGCCCGCTTCGATCGCATGCTCGCCTCGGACCAGGTCGGAACGCTGATCACGGCGCTGGGTACCGGCATCGGGCGCGATGAGTACAACCCGGACAAGCTGCGTTACCACCGCATCATCATCATGACCGACGCCGACGTCGACGGCGCGCACATCCGGACGCTGCTGTTGACCTTCTTCTACCGTCAGATGCCCGAGCTGATCGAGCGCGGCCACATCTACATCGGCCTGCCGCCGCTGTACAAGATCAAGCAGGGCAAGCAGGAGCTGTACCTGAAGGACGACCCGGCGCTGGATGCGTACCTGGCCAGCAGCGCGGTGGAAAACGCCTCGCTGATTCCGGCCGAGAGCGAGCCGGGCATCGAAGGTGTCGCGCTGGAGAAGCTGCTGCTGTCCTACGCCTCGGCGCAGGAAACCA
Organism: Stenotrophomonas sp. PUT21; assembly: GCF_052232875.1. Taxonomy (NCBI): domain Bacteria; kingdom Pseudomonadati; phylum Pseudomonadota; class Gammaproteobacteria; order Lysobacterales; family Lysobacteraceae; genus Stenotrophomonas; species Stenotrophomonas sp. PUT21. The sequence continues at coordinate 4,026,228 of NZ_CP197645.1, forward strand.
TCGCGCGCAACAGCCATCGCTATGATCGCCAGGTGCTGGAAGCGCTGATCGATTTCACCCCGATGGATCTGGAACACCTGCGCAAGGCCGGCGCCGACGAAGGTCTGGCCGCGCTGGCGACCCGCCTCAACCAGGGCAGCCTCGGCTCGCCGCGTTACACGCTGGAACTGCAGGAACCCACCGACGAGCGTCCGGCCGCCGTGCTGGTCACGCGTCGCCACATGGGTGAACAGCTGATCCAGGTGCTGCCGCTGGCCGCCTTCGAAACCGGCGAACTGCGTGCCCTGCACCAGTCTTCGCTGCTGCTGCATGGCCTGGTTCGCGACGGCGCCAAGATCAGCCGTGGTGCGAAGTCGGCCGAGGTGGCCAGCTTCGCTGAAGCGCGCAACTGGCTGCTGGATGAAGCCAAGAAGGGCCGCCAGATCCAGCGATTCAAGGGTCTGGGTGAAATGAATCCGGAGCAGCTCTGGGACACCACGGTCAATCCCGACACCCGTCGCCTGCTCCAGGTGCGGATCGAGGATGCCGTGGCCGCCGACCAGATCTTCAGCACGCTGATGGGCGACGTGGTCGAGCCGCGCCGCGACTTCATCGAAGACAATGCGCTGAAGGTCGCCAACCTGGATATCTGACACAATCGGGAACGGGCCGGCCGGGTGCGACCTGCACCCTGGCCGGCCATCGCTCCCCGATGCCAGGAATCCGATGTCTGCTACCACCCCGGCGTCCCTGACGCCTCCGCTGCCCCCTGCCGTTCCATCGTCGCCGCGCAAGCCGGGTTCCCCGCTCGCGGGGTTCTTCATCGATCTGGGCATCGGCATTGTGGTGCTGCTGTCGCTGAGTCTGATCAGCGGCTTGATCTGGGGCCTGTACCGCGGCGCGATCGTCGGTTACCAGGCCGCCCGCGACGGCGCGGATGCCTCGGCTGTGGCCGGTCTCACCCAGCAGTTGGGCCAACCCGGTGCCCTCGCCCAGATCCTGATGGCGCTGGTCGCCACCGGCGGCGCTGCACTGGTGCTGTATTTCTTCCGTCGCCGGGCCACGCCCGCCGAACGGGCGCTGTCGTTCCAGGCCGCGCGTCGCCCTTCCACGTGGGGCTGGACCCTGCTGGTCGCCACCGCGGTGATCATCGGCAGCAACCTGATCGCGTGGCTGGCCAAGCAGGCCGGCATCGAGCCGGTGCCGACCAACCTGGCGCTGATGGAACAGGCCGTCGCGCGCTTCCCGTGGTTCCTCGCCCTGTTTGCCGTGCTGCTCGCGCCGGCGTATGAAGAACTGTTGTTCCGCCGCGTCCTGTTCGGTCGTCTGTGGCAGGCCGGTCGCCCGGTGTTGGGCATCCTCCTGAGCAGCGTGGCGTTCGCCCTCGTCCATGAAATCCCCGGGACCAGTGCCAACGGGCCGTGGGAAATCGCCCAGCTATGGCTCGTCTACGGCAGCATGGGCGCGGCCTTTGCCTGGCTGTACCAACGGACCGGGACCCTGTGGGCGCCGATCGCCGCGCACGCCTTGAACAACGGCATCGCCTTGGTCGCGCTGATGTTCCTGGGCATCCATTGATCGATCACGCGGCTTGACGAAAATTTACGTCGCCGCGTTCCACACTGCGCACATGAACACGGGGGATCGCACATGAAACCGGTGCTGTTGGGAATTGCCATCGCCATGCTGGTGAGCGCGTGCGCCACCACGACCTCACCCACCGGCCGTCGCCAGATGGTCGGTGGCGTTTCGCAGGCCGAGCTCGACCAGCTGGGCGCGCAGGCGTTCACTGAGACCAAGTCCAAGGGCACGCTCAGCCACGACCCGAAGCAGACCGCCTACGTGCAGTGCGTGGTCAACGCGCTGGTTGCCCAGCTGCCGCCACAGTACCGTGGCGTACGGTGGGAGACGGCCTTGATGGTCGACAAGGAACCGAACGCGTTCGCCCTGCCCGGCGGCAAGGTCGGGGTCAATACCGGCATCTTCACCGTCGCCAAGAACCAGGATCAGCTGGCGGCGGTGATCGGGCACGAGATCGGGCACGTCATCTCGCGCCACCATGAAGAACGGATCACCCGTCAGATGGGCGCCCAGACCGGCCTGTCGGTGCTCGGCGCGCTCGCCGGTGCCGCCTATGGCGAGGGCGCGGCCAGTACCGTCAGCCAGCTCGGTGGCGCAGGCGCCCAGGCAGCCTTCCTGCTGCCCGGGTCGCGAACCCAGGAAAGCGAGGCCGATATCGTCGGCCAGCGGCTGATGGCCGAGGCCGGTTTCAACCCTGCCCAGGCGGTCGATCTGTGGCAGAACATGATGGCCGCCAGCGGCGGTCGTTCGCCCCAGTGGCTGTCCACCCACCCCGATCCGGCGAACCGGATCCGCGAACTGCAGCGAGACGCGCCCTCCCTGAGTGGTGTATACCAACAGGCCCAGGCGGCCGGGCGCAGGCCGAAGTGCGGTTGACGCGTCCGGATACGACTAAAAGATGCTGTATTGCAGCATCGGAAACGATTTCTCACGCCATCAGTTTCTGATACGTTTGGCGGCTCAGATTTTTCTGACAGTCCGTTTTGATGCCGCTGCGGCGGTTCGATCGAGGTGAAAGATGATTTTCAGCAACCACAAGCAAGCCGTCCTTTCCGTCCTCATCGCGACCGCTGTAAGTGGCGCCATGATCACCGATGCCTTCGCCCAGGCCCGCTCGTCGGAGCGTGGCGCCCGTGGTGGGAAGAAGCAGGCCAAGGCCGAAGTGCTCTACCCGCAGGCGACCCGCCAGGAGCCGGATCAGAAGTCCTCGGCCAAGGTCGGCCCGAAGCTGCAGAAAATGATTGACAGCTACAACGACCAGAAGTTCCCGGAGACGCGCGCGCAGGCCGACGAAATCCTGGCCAATCCCGCCGCCAACACCTACGACAAGTCGCTGGCCGCGCAGCTCGCCTCGCAGGCCGCCTACCAGCTGGACGACGTTGCCTCGGCCAAGAAGTACCTGGAGCAGGTGCTGCAGCTCGGCGGCCTGGACAACAACGGCCACTACCAGTCGATGCTGATGCTCGGCCAGCTGCAGCTGCAGGACGACCAGATCAACGAAGGCCTGGCGACCCTGGACAAGTACTTCGCCGAGACCAAGTCGAACAAGCCCGAAGAGCTGATCGCCAAGGGCCAGGCGCTGTACCAGGCCGAGCGCTACGCCGAGGCCATCCCGGTGCTGCAGCAGGCCATCGCCGCCTCGCCCGAGCCCAAGGACAACTGGAACCAGCTGCTGATGGCCGCCATGGCCGAGGCCGGCCAGACCGGTGAAGCGGTCAAGCAGGCCGAAGCACTGGCCGCCAAGAACCCGAACGACAAGAAGGCCCAGCTGAACCTGGCCAGCATGTACATGCAGGCCGACCAGATGGACAAGGCCGGCGCGGTCATGGGCAAGCTGTACGCCGCCGGCCAGCTGACCGACGAGCGCGAGTACAAGCAGCTGTACTCGATCTACGCCAACAGCGAGAACAAAGAAAAGGACGTCATTGCCGTTATCAATGATGGCCTGCAGAAAAACATACTGAAGCCGGATTATCAGGTATACCTGGCACTGGCCCAGGCGTACTACTACTCCGACCCGCAGCAGGCGGACAAGGCGATCGAGGCGTGGCAGAAGGCTGCCCCGCTTTCCAAGGACGGCGAGACCTACCTGAATCTGGCACGCGTGCTGCATTCGGAAGGTCGCATTCCGGAGGCCAAGCAGGCCGCCCAGCAAGCGCTGGCGAAGGGTGTGAAGAACCAGGCGGATGCCAAGAAAATCATCAACCTGAAGTAAGTAGGAATAACGCCTGAACGCCTGCATAAGTGATGCGCAGGCGCTCAGGATTGGTATAAGCTTGGAGGTTCCTGCGGTGTCATGCACCGCTGATCATGGGCTACCTGTCCCCGGGTATCCCGGCCCCACTAATGAGCTCTTGGCGCATGACGGAACAACTAGTCGTTCACAGGTACGAACAACGCGATGACACCGGCCTCTCCTGGCCGCGTATCGTGGGTATCGCTTTTGTAATCGCACTGCATCTCGCCGCCTTCATGATGCTTCTGATCCCGGCTGTGGCTCCCAAGGCCGTGGCGGAGAAAGAACGCAACATCATGGTGACCCTGGTCGACGCTCCGCCGCCGCCACCACCGCCGCCGCCGCCGCCGCCGCCGGATGACACCCCGCCGCCGCCGGTCAAGAACCTGTCGCCGCCGAAGCCGTCCCCGGTTCCGCCGCCGCCGCAGGCTCCTGTGGTCGATATCCCGGACCCGCGTCCGACCGACATCGTCACGCCGCCTTCGCCGCCGTCGCCGCCGCAGCCGCCGAGCACCATTGAGGCAAGCGTCGACATCTCGTCGAAGAACATGAACCCCCCGCGTTACCCGCCGGCCGCGTTCCGTGCTGGTATCCAGGGTGAAGTCATCCTGATCATTGACGTCGATGCCAATGGCAACGTCACCAATGTGTCGGTCGAGAAGTCCAGCCGTAACCGTGACCTCGATCGCGCCGCCATGGACGCAGCTCGCAAGTGGAGCTTCCGTTCCGCGGAATCGGGCGGGAAGAAGGTCGCAGGTCGCGTTCGCGTCCCGGTCAACTTTGCGCTGAACTGATAGTGGCCGGTGGCCCGCCGGCCACCGCCCCTAGCGGTTATTTCTAGCAATACCCTTTATCACCACACACAACAAAGGTAAGCGTCATGCTGCAGGAACTTTTCATCGCCGCTGCTGCCGGGGGCAACTCCAACGCCCTGTCGCAGATGGGCTTCGAGCACCTGATCCACGAGATGACCACCCAGCCGGGTGACTTCGCCGTCTCCTGGGTCGTGCTGCTGACCCTGATCATCATGTCGGCCATGTCCTGGTACTGGACCGTCATCAACATCTTCCGCGCCACCCGCCTGAAGGCTGCTGCCGACAAGGTCGTGAGCCTGTTCTGGGATACCCCGAACGCTCAGGACGCCATCCGTGCGATGGAAGAACAGCCGGCTTCGGAGCCCTTCTCCAAGATCGCTCTGGACGCTGCACAGGCTGCTGCGCACCACCAGCGTTCGGAAGGCGGCACCTCGGGTGGCCTGGGTGAAAACCTGAGCCGTTCGGAGTTCGTCGATCGCGCCCTGCGTCAGGCCGTGACCCGCGAAAGCAACAACCTGCAGTCGGGCATGACCCTGCTGGCCACCGTCGGCGCGACCGCTCCGTTCGTGGGTCTGCTGGGTACCGTGTGGGGCATCTACGGCGCGCTGATCAAGATCGGTGCCACCGGTTCCGCCTCGATCGACGCCGTTGCCGGCCCGGTGGGTGAAGCACTGATCATGACCGCCATCGGTCTGTTCGTGGCTATCCCGGCCGTGTTCGCCTTCAACTTCTTCAGCAAGATCAACAGCGCCACGATCAGCAAGTTCGATACGTTCGCTCACGACCTGCACGACTTCTTCGCCACCGGTTCGCGCGTTCGCTAATAGCGACGCGCGTCACCCAGCGAGAACGTAGTCAACACGATCTAGACGGAGCCCGTTATGGCTTTCAGTAGTGGTAACAGCGGCGGCCCCATGGCCGACATCAACGTTACGCCCCTCGTGGACGTGATGCTGGTGCTGCTGATCATCTTCATCATCACGGCGCCCCTGATGTCCCACAAGGTCAAGGTGGATCTGCCTGAGGCCAACCTGGTGCAGAATCCGGAAGACGCTGAAAAGCGGGCGAGCCCGATCACCTTGGCAGTCAAGGAAGACGGCTCGATCTACTGGAACGACGAGGAAATCGACAAGCAGACGCTCGAGTCGCGCTTGGCGACCGCCGCCCAGCAGACCCCGCAGCCGCCCCTCAACCTGCGTGGTGATCGCACCACCAAGATGCGCGTCATCAATGAGATGACGAAGGTCGCGCAGGAACAGGGCATGCTCGACGTGGGCTTCGTCGCCACCAAAGTAAAGGGGCAGTAAGCCATGGCGTTCAGTTCTGGTGGTAATAAAGGCCCCATGGCCGACATCAACGTCACGCCCCTGGTGGACGTGATGCTGGTGCTGCTGATCATCTTCATCGTCACCGCGCCGATCATGACGTACCCGATCGCCGTTGACCTGCCGCAGCGCGTGCTCAACCCACCGCCGGTGACTGTCGAACCGCCGCCGCCGATCGAGCTGAAGGTGGACGCCAGCAACCAGGTGTCGTGGAACAACAGCCCCGTGGCTGTGAGCGAACTGCAGCAGCGTATGGAGCAGGAAGTGCAGCGCGATCCGACCAACCAGCCGGAGCTGCGCATCGATGCCAGCCCGGACTCCGAGTACGACGTGATGGCCAAGGTGTTGGCTGCCGCGAAGAATGCTCAGATGAAGAAGATCGGCTTCGTACAGCAGTAATACGCAAGACGCAGTCATGACGCGACTGGAAAACGCCCCTGGAAACAGGGGCGTTTTTTTTGTGCCGCCGGCCGTGGATACGCGCCAGCGGCACGCCGCCCGCTATCATCCGGCCATGCTCGCAACCTTCGACGTCTTCGGGGACTGGCTCGACGCCATCCCGCACCTGCGCCCCCTGATGGTGGCGGCCTACATTCTCTACCTGCTGTGGCTGACCGGCTGGATCATGCTGCAGAAGCGCGAGCCGGTCGCCACGTTGAGCTGGATCCTGTCGCTGGCCGCCCTGCCCTACCTCGGGCTCTTCATCTACTACCTGCTCGGCCCGCAGAAGGTGAAGCGGCAGCGCCTGCGCCGTGGCCGTTCGCGCTCGGGCATGGAGCACTACAGCAGCGTCTGCCCACCGGACGCGGACTGCACCGAGCTGGCCAAGATCGCGCAGGCCACCACCGGCCTGTCGCCAAGCTCGGCCACCGAGGTGGAGTGGCTGGTCGATGGTGCGGCCACCTACAGTGCACTGCTCGCCGCCGTAGCCAAGGCGCAGGATCACCTGCACCTGGAGTACTACATCTTCAATCCGGACCACGCCGGCACCGCGCTGCGCGATGCGCTGACCGAGCGTGCCGCCGCAGGTGTGCGGGTACGCCTGCTGCTGGATGCGGTGGGCTCCTCCTCCCTCCGCAAGCGCTTCCTGCAGCCGCTGCTGGATGCCGGTGCCGAGGTGGTCTGGTTCCATCCGCGGCAGCTGCTCAAGCCGTTCAAGCGGCCGTGGTTGAACCTGCGTACGCATCGCAAGCTGGTGATCATCGATGGCCTGCAGGCCTTCACCGGCGGCATCAACATCACCGATGAGGAGGACGAGAGCGTCCTCCCGGATGCGTATCGCGACCTGCACATGCGCCTGCGTGGTCACGTGGTGCGCAGCCTGCAGCTGGTCTTCATCGAGGACTGGATCTACGCCACCGGCCAGGAGCCGGCGCGCTTCAACATCGCCCAGCTGTGGCCGGAAGCGATGCCCAGCCGCAGCGAGGGCAGCATCAACGCGCAGGTGCTGGTCTCCGGCCCGGACTCCTCGTGGGAAACCATCCATCGCCTGCACGTGGCGGCGATCCACGAAGCGAAGGAACGGGTCTGGCTGGTCACGCCTTACTTCGTACCCGGCGAAGCCGCGCGCATGGCACTGACCTCCGCCGCCCTCGGTGGCCTGGATGTGCGCCTGCTGGTGCCCAAGATGAGCGACTCCTGGTTCGTCACCCAGGCCGCGCGCTCCTACTTCGACGAGCTGCTGCAGGCCGGGGTCAAGATCTACGAATACGGCCCGCGCATGCTGCATACCAAGGCCTTCATCGCCGATGACGACGTGTGCATCGTCGGCAGCGCCAACTTCGATCACCGCAGCTTCCGGCTCAACTTCGAGCTGTCGATGATGATCAGCGACACCGGCCGCGTGGCGGCGCTGGCCGAGATCCTGCTGGCCGAGTACAGCAGCGCCTCGCCGGTCTACAACGATCGCCAGCGTTCGCTGTGGCGGCACCGTGTGCCGGAGGCGTTCGCGCGCCTGGCCTCGCCGCTGCTGTAGCCAGCACTCCCCGTGGAACCCCACCCGGCGCCGGCGCTACACTGGCCCGGTCAATCGGGGAGAACGACATGTACTGGCTGTTTCTGCTGTTCGCGCTGGCCTGTTTCGGCATGGCGCTCAAGACCCCCCACATGGGGCTGATGGCGCTGTCGCTGCTGGGTACCCTGGTGTTCCTGCTGGCGTGGGTCCGCGGCCTCTATGTGGCCCGCTTCGGCGATGTGCAGCCTACCCGCGCGGCCATCACCGATCCCAACGAACTCCGTCGGCTGCGGGAGCTCGCCCTCCAGGCGCGTACCCGCACCGCTCAGGGTGAATCCGACCCCTCGTAGTGCCATGACCCAACTCAGCGTCAACGTGAACAAGATCGCCGTCCTGCGCAACTCGCGCGGCGGCACCGACCCGGACGTGCTGCAGGCTGCCCGTGCGTGCCTGGATGCCGGTGCGCACGGCATCACCGTGCACCCGCGCCCGGACCGCCGCCACATCCACGCCGAGGACGTGCTGGCGCTGTCCGCGCTGACGGCCGAGCGCGGCGTGGAGTTCAACATCGAGGGCAACCCGTTCGCGCCACCGCGCGAGGGCTACCCGGGGCTGCTGCCGCTGTGCGCGCAGACCCGCCCCGCCCAGGCCACCCTGGTGCCGGACGGCGACGGTCAGCTCACGTCCGACCACGGCTTCGATTTCGGCCGTGACGCGCAGCGCCTGCGCCCGCTGATCGCCGAGTTGAAGACGTACGGCTGCCGGGTCAGCCTGTTCGTGGACGCAGGCAACCCGGACATCGCACAGGCCGCGACCATCGGGGCCGACCGCGTGGAGCTCTACACCGGCCCCTACGCCGAGGCGCATGCCGCCGGCGACGCCACGGCCATGCTGGCGGTGTTTGCCGATGCAGCCCGCCGCGCCCAGGCGGCCGGGCTGGGGGTCAACGCCGGGCACGACCTGTCGCAGGACAACCTGGCGGCGTTTCTGCAGGCGGTGCCCGACGTGCTGGAGGTCTCCATCGGCCACGCCCTGATCAGCGAGGCGCTGTACGACGGGCTGGATGCTACGGTGAAGGGGTATATGCGGCTGCTCTGATGCGGCGCATCTCCCTGCCGCGTAACGTGCCCGAGATCCGGTAGAGCCGACCGTTGGTCGGCTCTGGCACGCGCTCCCTCCCTGTGGATAATTTTGGGGATCAATCCGATTCCCTCCCCCGGCAGACCTTTGCTGCCAAGGGTTTCACTTCCAATTACGCCTGTGGTTAGTAATACTACTAACCATGGATATCCCCCATCCCAGCCGTTCCGACGCCACGACGTCTCATTTCCTGAGACATCCTGGCGATAGCCTTTGACCATGGGTATTGCGATCAAAGGCCGGGGTTCCCGCACGCATCTGGCGGGCCGCTTCGAGGTCACCGTCAGCGAAGCGATGGACGACGGCTGGGCGCCGGACGAAAGCGAGGAGTTCGCCGCGCCGCGCCTGCGCACCGAAGTGCGCGCCGAGACTGCGCGCAGCATCATCAGCCGCAACAAATCGCCGGACGTCGGCTTCAGCCAGTCGGTCAATCCCTATCGGGGCTGCGAACATGGTTGCTCGTACTGCTTCGCCCGGCCCTCGCACGCCTATCTCAATCTATCGCCCGGTCTGGACTTCGAGACCAAGCTGTTCGCCAAGACCAATGCACCGCAGCTGCTGCGCAAGGAGTTCTCGCGCCCCGGCTACGTGCCGCAGCCCATCGCGCTGGGCATCAACACCGACGCCTACCAACCGATCGAGCGCAAGCTCAAACTCACCCGCCAGCTGATCGAGGTGATGCTCGAAACGCAGCACCCGTTCTCGCTGATCACCAAAAATGCGCTGGTCGAGCGCGACATCGACCTGCTCGCGCCGCTGGCCGAAAAGCACCTGGTCAGTGTGCACTTCTCGGTGACCTCGCTGGACCCGCATCTGTCGGCCAAGCTGGAACCGCGCGCCTCGGCTCCGCATGCGCGGCTGCGCGCGATGCGTCGCCTGAGCGATGCCGGCATCCCGGTCGGGGTGATGGTCGCGCCGGTGATCCCGTGGATCAACGATGCCGAACTGGAAGCCGTGCTCGAGGCCGCCCACGATGCCGGGGCCTCCACCGCCGGCTACGTGCTGCTGCGCCTGCCGCTGGAAGTGGCGCCGCTGTTCCGCGATTGGCTCGACACCCACCATCCAGACCGCGCCACGCACGTGATGAGCACCATCAACCAGCTGCGCGGCGGCAAGGACTACAACAGCCAGTTCGGCACGCGCATGCGCGGCGAAGGCGTCTACGCCGACCTGCTGTCCAACCGCTTCAAGCTGGCCCGCAAGCGCCTGGGCTTCGATGCCCAGCACAGCCACTGGCCGAAGCTGGACTGCACCCGCTTCCTGCGGCCGCTGCCCCCGCGGGTGGACTCACCCCAGGGCTCGTTGTTCTGATCAGCCCCCGATGGACTTTAGGGCGCGCCCGCCCAACAATCGGGCCCAGGCACCGCGCCGCGGTGGTCTGACGTCCACATCGGATATCCAGGGGGAACCACATGTCATCGGCAGCCACCTCGGCCGCGTCGAACGCGGCCAACATCGCGATCAATGCCGCCATCGCCGCAGCGGTGCAGCAGCAGCGCGACGCGGTGATCGCACACTTCACCGGCCATCAGGCGCTGTCTCCGCAGAGTGCGATCGCGGCCGACACCATCGACCCTGCATTGCAGGTAGCGCTGAAGTACTACCGCGACAACGGCGTCATCCGCGACGCGGGCGCTGATCGTCTCTATCTGGATCTGGACGTGTTGGCCGGGTTGAAGGCGAAGGCAAAGCGCACCGGGCGCAATGTGCTGATCACCGTGATGGTGTTGGCGGTGCTGGTTGCAGCCGTAGTGGTGGTGCTGGCGACTTGGTAACGTATGGGTTGCCCGTGTCACCCGGTGCCTGTGACTGCAAGGAGACCGCGTTGGGATGAAATGGATTCATCGACTTGGGATCGCCTTCCTGTGGATGCTCCCAGTGAACTTCGTGGTACTTACGGGGCTGAAAGTTGCCTACCGTGTTCCTCTAGGCGAGCAAGAGCTCGTGGGGTTGTCGTTGGCGATCCTTGGAACCGTGGGAGCGACGGTTTCGACTCGCCGACGGCACCGTCATGACGATGCTGCGTAAAAGCGAGCACCACCGAAAGTAATCCATGTTTCGGAATGCTTCGCATCGCCGATGAGAACAGGCGATGCCTGCTCACGTGCTGATTGAAAGCGCGCGCTGATCAATTCCCACCAAACAATTTCTGCGCACTCTGAAAAAGAATCCAGCTCGTCGCAATGAACTTGTCCCCACCCTGCGGCCGGTTACCCCGGTGCGTGTGGGTGAACGCCGTCGGTGCGATCAACAGGCTGCCCGTGCGCGGCGCGACCTTGCGGCCCTGGAACAGGAACTCGGTTTCGCCGGCCTCGAAATCGTCATTGAGGTAGAGCGTCCACAGCAGGTGGCGGTGCAGCGTTTCGCCGGCCGGATCGCGTGGGTACAGCTCGCAGTGCCAGTACGGATAGCCGCCCTCGCCCGCCGCATACCATTGCAGATTGATGGCACCGGGCCGCAGGCAGGTGCGGGCCAGGTCGGACAGCGTGGCGTCGTCCATGTCGGGGAAATCCTCGGCCGCCAACCGGCGCGGTTGGCCGTGGCTGTCTTGGATCTGCAACATCAACGGCGAGATCAGGGCCTGTGGATAACGGCGTAGATAAGTCAGCAAACCCTTGAAAACCGCCTGCTGCAGCACCGCTTCGGCCTGCCGCCACTCGGGCCGCCCGCTGATGCGCAGATCCTTGCTGTGCTTGAGTTCCGGGAATACACCGCTGCCCACTTCGCCCGGCTGCAACTGTGCACTGGATCGCATCTGGGCCTGCAGGGCCGCGCAGACCTCGTTGGGGACGGCGTTGTGGATTACTTCGATGAAATCGAGCGGCGCGTCGGCAGTCATGGGATCGTCCGTGGGCACGAGTGGCCGATGGTGACCGCTGCCGTGGCCGATGTCACGCCGTTGCCACGTAACAACAGGGCTGACCGATCGGCCAGCCCTGTGTAGGAAATCAACCTGCCGCGCTGTCGTGTTCGCGGTGGTAACGGGTGGCTTCTTCGACTTCATTGCGCGAGCCGAGGAACACCGGCACGCGCTGGTGCAGCTGATCGGGCTGGATGTCGAGAATGCGCACCCGGCCGGTGGTGGCGGCGCCGCCGGCCTGTTCGACCAGCAGGCCCATCGGGTTGGCTTCGTACATCAGGCGCAGCTTGCCGGCCTTGGACGGATCCTTCGTGTCCCACGGGTAGATGAAGATGCCGCCGCGGGTCAGGATGCGGTGCACGTCGGCGACCATGCTGGCGATCCAGCGCATATTGAAGTTCTTGCCGCGCGCGCCTTCCTTGCCGGCCAGCAGGTCCTGCACGTAGCCCTGCATCGGGGTTTCCCAATGCCGCTGGTTGGACATGTTGATCGCGAATTCCTGGGTGTCCGCCGGGATCTGCATGTCCGGCGTGGTCAGCACGAACTCGCCCTTCTCGCGGTCCAGGGTGAACGCGTGCGTGCCGTGACCGACGGTGAGCACCATCTGCGTGCTCGGCCCGTAGATGCAGTAGCCGGCCGCGACCTGCGCGGTGCCCGGCTGCAGGAAGCTGGCATCGTTGGGCTGCTCGGTGCCCGGCGGGCAGCGCAGCACCGAGAAGATGGTGCCGACGGAGACGTTGACGTCGATGTTGGAGCTGCCATCGAGGGGATCGAACAGCAGCAGGAAGTCACCGCGCGGGTAGGTGTCCGGCACGGGCTGGCAGTGATCCATTTCTTCCGAGGCGCAGGCCGCGAGGTGGCCGCCCCAGGCATTGGCTTCCAGCAGAATCTCGTTGCTGATCACGTCCAGCTTCTTCTGCGCTTCGCCCTGCACGTTGCCGGTACCGGCTTCGCCGAGTACGCCGCCCAGCGCGCCCTTGCTGACCGCGATGGAGATGCTGGTGCAGGCGCGGGCCACGACAGCGATCAGCTGGCGCAGATCGGCGTTGATGCGGCCGGCATGTTGCTCTTCGATCAGATAGCGGGTCAGCGACGTCTGGGACATGGAATCAGGCGGCCTTCAAAGGGGAAGCGCCTATTGTCGCCCTTCGCCGGAGCCATTACGAGGCGCGGGCAGCCGTAACCGTTCCCACGCCATGCAGCGCGCTGCGGACGCCGTAACGCAGAACGGCCGCGCATGGCGGCCGTTCTGCGTCACAGAGGCAATACTGCTCAGCCCTTGCTGACGGTCGCCACGGCCTTGGCCACGTATGCCAGGTTCCCCTGGTTGAGCGCGGCCACGCAGATGCGGCCGGTGCCCACGGCGTAGATCGCGAACTCGTCGCGCAGGCGGTCCACCTGGGCGCGGCTCAGGCCCGAGTACGAGAACATGCCGGCCTGGTCGTTGATGAAGGCGTACTCCGGTGCGCCGGCGGCGACCAGGTTCTCCACCAGGCCATGGCGCAGGGCGTGGATGCGCTCACGCATCTCGGTCAGTTCCGCTTCCCACACCTGGCGCAGCTCGACGCTGTTGAGCACGCCGGCCACCAGTGCCGCACCGTGGTTGGACGGGCTGGAATAGATCGTGCGGATGATGCGCTTGACCTGCGACTGCACCGCCTTGGCCGCGTTCGCATCCGGGGCGACCACCGACAGCGCGCCAATGCGCTCGCCATACAGCGAGAACGACTTGGAGTACGAGTTGGCGACCACGAAGCTGTCGATGCCGGCCTCGGCGATGATGCGCACGGCGGCGCCATCTTCGCTGATGCCCTTGTCGAAGCCCTGGTAGGCCATGTCGATGAACGGGAACAGCTGGCGGTCCTTCAGCAGCTCGGCCACCTGCTTCCACTGCGCGACGGTGAGGTCGGCACCGGTCGGGTTGTGGCAGCACGCGTGCAGCAGCACCACGGTGCCCGGCTGCAGCTTGGCCAGGTCGGCCAGCATGCCGTCGAAGTCCACGCCATGGGTGGCGGCATCGAAGTAGGTGTAATCGACCACGTCGAAGCCGGCCGCGCCGAACACCGCGCGATGGTTTTCCCAGCTCGGGTTGCTGATGGCGATGGTGGCGTGCGGCAGCAGCTTGTGCAGCAGGTCCGCGCCGACGCGCAGCGCCCCGCTGCCGCCGATGGTCTGCGAGGTGGCCACGCGGCCGGCGGCCAGCAGCGGCGAATCCTTGCCGAAGACCAGCTCGCGGGTGGCCTGGGTGTAGGCCGGCAGGCCGTCGATCGGCAGGTAGCCGCGCGGTTTGGCGTCATTGGCCAGCTGCTGTTCGATCCTGTTCACGGCGCGGAGCAGCGGGATGCGGCCGCTCTCGTCGTAATAGATGCCCACGCCCAGGTTGACCTTGATCGGACGGCTGTCGGCGTTGTAAGCCTCGGTCAGGCCCAGGATCGGGTCGCCTGGGACCAGTTCCACATTTGCAAAGAAGGACACGGCGGTACTCATTCGGATGACGGAAGGGGGAGGGTGGCGCGACGCAGGATTGGCGGCAGAATCAGCCAAAACCGACCCATCGTAACAAAGCCCCGCCGAGGGCGCCGAGGCGGTCGTCACGTCGCCTTCCGTACCATGGCGTGCGGCACGCCCATTTACCGAGGATCCCGCCCCGCATGCTCCGTCTTACCCCGCTGGCCCGCCACTGTGCGCTGGCCTCGGCCGTGTTGCTGCCATCGCTGGCGCAGGCCCAGAACACCCCCGCCCCCGCCGCGCCGATCGAGCGGTTGCCCACCGTCCAGGTCCAGGCCGCGCGCGTGGCGCAGGTGGCCGATATCGACCTGCCCGCCTCGCTGACCACGGTCTGGGTGGACGGGGACCGTACCGGCCCACTGGCCCAGCTCTCCGAGGCGCTCAACGGCATTCCCGGGGTGGTTGCCCGCGATCGGCAGAACTACGCGCAGGACACCCAGCTCTCGATCCGCGGTTTCGGCGCGCGCTCGACCTTCGGCGTGCGCGGCGTGCGGGTGCTGGTGGACGGTGTGCCGGCCACCATGCCCGATGGCCAGGGCCAGCTCTCCCACGCCAGCCTGCTCTCGGCGCAGCGCGTGGAGGTGCTGCGCGGGCCGTTCTCGGCGCTGTACGGCAACTCTTCCGGCGGCGTGGTCCAGGTGTGGAGCGCGGACGGCGCCGAAGGCGACCCGTGGCGCCTGCGGCTGGATACCGGCAGCGACAACACGGTCAGCGCCGGTGCCCAGCTGCGGGGTGTCCAGGGACCGATCCGCTACAACGTGGCCGCCAACCACTTCCGCACCGATGGCTGGCGCGACCATAGCCAGGCCCGGCGCGAATCGGTCAACGCCCGCTTGGGGACGGAGGTCGGCGGCGGCCAGCTGGATCTGGTGCTGAACTACTTCGATGCGCCCGACGCACAGGATCCGCTCGGTCTCACCCGCGCCCAGGTGCGCGAGAACCCGCGCCAAGCCACCGCGGTGGCCACCCAGTACAACACCCGCAAATCCGTGCGTCAGGCCCAGGCCGGACTGGTCTTCACCCGCACCGAGGGCGCGCAGACCTGGCGTGCGATGGGCTATGCCGGCCAGCGCAGCGTTGAGCAGTACCTGGCGATTCCGCCGGGGCCGCAGGCCAACCCGCTGCATGCCGGCGGGGTGATCGATCTGGACGGCGATTACGGTGGACTCGACGCGCGCTGGGCCTGGCACGGCGACTGGGCCGGACGCCCGCTGGGCGTGGTGATCGGCGCCAATGCCGACCGTCAGCAGCAGGATCGCCGCGGTTACGAGAACTTCGTCGGCGATCAGGTCGGCATCAAGGGCCGCCTGCGCCGCGACCAGAGCGATCGGGTCGAGAACGTGGACCAGTTCGCGCAGGCGTGGTGGCAGTGGGCGCCGCGCTGGTCGTTGCTGCTGGGGGTGCGCCACAGCACGGTCCGCTTCCGGTCCAACGACCACTACATCACCACCGGCAATCCGGACGACAGCGGCTCGCGTCGCTACGAAGCGACGACCCCGGTGGCCGGCGTGGTGTTCCGTGCCAGCGATGCCTGGCGCCTGTACGCCTCGGCCGGGCGTGGCTTCGAAACCCCGACCTTCAACGAGCTGGGCTACCGCGCCGATGGCCAGGCCGGGCTGGCGCTGGATCTCTCGGCGGCCCGCAGCCGCAACCTGGAAGTGGGCAGCAAGTGGCACGGCCAGAGTGGCGTGCAGGTCGAGGCTGCGCTGTTCCGCGCCGATACCGATGACGAGCTGGCGGTGGCGAGCAACAGCGGCGGCCGCAGCACCTATCGCAACATCGGCCGCACCCGCCGCCAGGGCGCGGAGGCCAGCGTCGTGCAGCCGCTCGGCGCGCAGGCGGATCTCACGTTGGCCTACACCTGGATCGAGGCCACCGTGCGCGACCCGTATGCGCTGTGCGCGGCCACCGGCTGCAACACGGTGGCCGCCGGCTCACGCCTGCCCGGCGTGCCCGGTCAGCAGTGGAACGCGCGGGTGAAGTACCGCCCGGGCGCGTGGCAGTGGGCGGCCGAGGTGGTGGCCTCCAGCGACACCGTGGTGAACGATCTGGCGACGGAACGCGCGCCGGGCTACGCGCTGCTCAACCTGGAAATGTCGCGGCGCTGGACCACCGCGCAGGGCACGTTGCGTGCCTTCGCGCGGATCGACAACGCGCTGGACCAGCGCTACATCGGCTCGGTGATCGTCAACGATGGCAACCAACGCTTCTTCGAGCCCGGGCCGGACCGCCGCTACAACGTGGGCCTGCAGTGGCAGTGGGCGCCCTGATCGCAGTGGCTTACCGGGGCGGTTTGGCCGGCACGAACGGTGAGGTGGGGTCGCTGGCCGGGAAGGTCTCTTCCAGCGCCTCGTCCTGGTTGTCGCTTGCGTGTTCCTTGCGCTGGCGGCGCTGGTATTCATCTTCGCGGCGATGATGTCCGGCGGGGCCTTTCTCGCCGGCCGCCGAATCCTTGCGGTCGCGCGGGACGGGATCGGGCGTGACCGCCACCGGCAGGTGATCGGGTTCGTCGTTGGGCACGGACATACCGGCGCCGCGGTCTTCGGCGTCCTGGTTGTCATGTTTGGCGCGCTGCTCGCCGGGGACCGGGGCGGTGGCGTCGCGCAGGGGATCGCGGGGCATGGGAGTTCTCCAGTTGCTGTGCAGCCCACTACAGCGCGCGGCGGGTGAAGTCGCTGCGAATCCCGGTGCGTCAACGAATCTGTCACGGCTGGATAACGGCGGCGGGTCTATTCCTGCCTGCCCCACCGCTGTCGGAGTCGTGTCATGCCCCGCCTGGACCGCCGTGCCGCACCTGCGTTGTTCAACGCCTACCTGCAGCCGGAACGGAGCGGGCGCCGCGCGCGCCGCGACCGCGCCGAAGATGCGCAGGCGGTCGCCCAGGACTACCTGCAGTACATGCGCAGTGACTACGAGCAGCGCCGCAGCCAGGGCCGCCGCAGCTGGCGCGACCTGTACCCGGCCTATGCCTTCGCCCTGACCACGCATTACGCCGACTGGCCGCGCGGCGCGGATGACACCGACGGCGAGCTGGCCGAGCACTGGGAACAGATGCGCGGCCAATCGCGGCTGGGCTGGCACCAGGCACGGGCGGTGGTCGAGGATGCCTGGCTGGCGCTGGATCACATGCCGGCGGCGGCGGTGCACGGCCTGCTGCAGTAACAGTGGGCATGCAGCCACGACCTGCACAGGCCGGACACAGGCGTTTCACGTGCGCCGCGGTACAGCTGCCCTCCCTAGTAGTGTTGGAGTGGCGCCACCATGGCCCGACCGATCTGGACCGGCACGCTGTCATTCGGGCTGCTCAATGTCCCGGTGTCGCTGATGTCCGGCGAACGCAATGTCGACCTGCACTTCCGCATGCTGGATTCGCGCGACCGCAAGCCGATCCGCTTCGAACGGGTCAACGCTGATACCGGCGAGGAAGTGCCGTGGAAAGAGATCGTCAAAGCCTACGAGTACGACAAGGGCAGCTATGTCGTGCTGGAGGAAGACGACATCCGCTCGGCCGCGCCGCAAAGCCATGAAGCGGTCGAGGTGGAGACCTTCGTCGACGCCGCCACCATCGACCCGCGGTACTACGAGAAGCCCTACCTGCTGGTGCCCGCCAAGAAAGCCGAGAAAGGCTATGTGCTGCTGCGCGAAACGCTGCGCAGTACCGGCAAGGTCGGCATCGCGCGGGTGGTGGTGCGCACGCGCGAATACCTCTGCGCGGTGATGCCGCACGGCGATGCGCTGGTGCTGATGATCCTGCGTTATCCACAGGAGCTGGTCGACCCGGACGAGTACAAGCTGCCCAGCGGCAGCCTTTCCGAGTACCGCATCACCAGCAAGGAAACGGCGATGGCCGAGCAGCTGATCGCCTCGATGTCCGGCGAGTGGAAGCCGGATGAGTACCACGATGAATTCCGCGAGCGCCTGCACACGCTGCTGAAAAAGCGGATCAAGGCCAAGGGCGGCACCACCAAGGTGGAGGAAGAGCCGACCCCGCGCGAGGACGATGCGACCAACGTGGTCGACTTCATGTCGCTGCTGCAGAAGAGCCTGGATGCCAAGAAGCGCACGCCTGCCGCCAAAAAGTCAGCGGCGAAGAAGGCCACGGCCAAGGTCGCCAAACCCACTGCCGCCAAAAAGGCGACCAAGACAGCGGGCAAAGCGGCCAAGAAGACCACCAAGCGCGCACCCACGCGCAAAGCCGGGTAAGCCGACGTGTCCCTGCAGGAATACCGCCGCAAACGCCGCTTCGACGGCACCCCCGAGCCGGACGCCGAGCGGCGCGGTGCGCCGGCGCGGCGCCCGATCTTCGTCGTGCAGCTGCACCACGCCAGCTCGCGCCATTACGATTTTCGGCTGGAAGCCGATGGCGTGCTCAAGAGCTGGGCGGTGCCTAAAGGCCCCTCGCTGCGCGTCGGTGAAAAACGCCTCGCGGTGGAGGTCGAGGATCACCCGCTGTCCTACGCGACCTTTGCCGGCGACATCCCCAGCGGCCACTACGGCGCCGGGCATGTGGACGTCTACGACCATGGCACCTGGGCCTGCGATGGCGATCCGCTGGAGGCGATCGCGGCCGGCAAGGTGGATTTCGTCCTGCACGGCGAGCGCCTCAAGGGGGGCTGGAAACTGGTGCGCACCGCGATGAAGGGCAAGCAGCACCAGTGGTTGCTGATCAAACGCGATGACGATGAGGCGAGGGATATGGAGGCCGATGATCTGTTGGAGGCACCCCCCAGGGCAGGCAAGCGCGCAAGCACGAAGATCGCCGCTGCCAACGCCAGCACCGCTGCCCCGGCACGGAAGACCGCGCCTGCCAAGGCCACGAAAGGTAGCCCCGCACGCACCGCCGCACGCAAGGCCGACGCGCGCTGGTCCAAGCGCGCGCTGGCCCTGCAGGGCGCTCGAACAACGCCCTACCCGCACGACTTCAAGCCGCAGCTGACCGATCATCGCGCCACCGCGCCGGATGGCGAGCAGTGGCTGCACGAGATCAAATGGGACGGCTATCGCCTGCTGGCCGAAGTGCGCGATGGCGTGGTCGCGCTGCGCTCGCGCGGCGGGTTGAACTGGACCGACGATTTTCCCGAGGTGGTGCAGGCGATCGAGCGGCTGCCGGTGCGCGATCTGCGCCTGGACGGCGAACTGGTGGTGCTGGATGCGCAGGGCCGCAGTGACTTCACCGCATTGCAGAAGGTCATCGACGGCACCGCGAAACAGCCGCTGCGCTATGTGGTGTTCGATATGCCGGGCATCGCCGGGGTGGATGTCAGCCGTGTCCCGCTGCTGGAGCGCAAGGCCCTGCTCAAGGAGCTGCTGGGCAGCAAGCCGGGCACCCTGGCCTACAGCGACCACGTGCGCGACCATGGCCCGGCGGTGTTCGCCGCCAGTGGCGAGGCCGGCTTCGAAGGCATCATCAGCAAGCGGATCGACGCGCCCTACGTCAACGCGCGTTCGCGCGACTGGATCAAGATCAAGCATGAGAACACCGACGAATTCCTGATCGTCGGCTATACCGAGCCCAAGGGATCGCGCAGTGGCTTCGGCTCGCTGCTGATGGCCACGCCGGACAAAGGAGGACTGCGCTATGTCGGCCGCGTCGGCACCGGATTCGACGATGCCGCGCTGCGCGCGCTGACGAAGCAACTAGCGCCGCTGACTGTGAAGGACGCGGTGGTCGAGCTGCCCGCGCACGTGCCCTTTACCGCGCGCAGCGTGCACTGGGTGACGCCGGTGCTGGTGGCGGAAGTCGCCTTCCGCGGCTGGGCCAAGGAAGGGTTGCTGCGCCAGGCGAGCTTCAAGCGGCTGCGCGAAGACAAACAGCCGAAGGATCTGGGCGCGGCAGCCAACGTCGCTACCGCCGCTGCGTCCGCCTCCGGCCCGGCGGCGAAAACCGGCGGCCGGAAGAAGGCCGCGGCTGCGCAGGACGAGAGCACGGTGACGATCAGCCATCCCGAGCGCGTGGTGTTCGCCAAGGCGAAGATCACCAAGGGCGAGGTGGCCGACTACTACCGGCGCATGGCGCGCTGGATCCTGCCCGAGGTGGCGCATCGCCCGCTGTCGGTGCTGCGCTGCCCGGACGGCGTGGACAAGCCCTGCTTCTTCCAGAAGCACCATGGCACCGGCTTGGGCGGTGCGGTGAAGGCGATTCCGCTGGAGCAGAAGAGCGGGCGCGAAGACTACCTCTACATCGAGGATGTGGAGGGCCTGCTGCAGCTGGTACAGATGAACACCCTGGAGCTGCATCCCTGGGGGGCCACCGTCGATGATCCCGAACATCCGGACCGGCTGGTGTTCGATCTGGATCCCGGCGAAGGCGTCAACTGGACGCAGATCAAGGCCGCCGCACGCGATGTGCGCGCGCGCCTGCAGGAAGCCGGGCTGGAGAGCTTCGTCCGGCTCTCCGGCGGCAAGGGCGTGCACGTGGTGGTGCCGCTGCAGCCCAAGGCCGACTGGGCGCACGCCAAGGACTTCTGCGAGGCCTTCGCGCAGGCCATGGCCACCCAGGCACCGGACCGCTATGTGGCGACGATGAGCAAGGCCAAACGCGACGGGGTGATCTTCATCGATTGGCTGCGCAATGCGCGCGGCGCCACCAGCGTGAGCTCGTGGTCGCTGCGGGCGCGGCCGGGTGCCGGCGTCGCGGTGCCGTTGCGCTGGGAAGAGCTGGGCCGCATCGCGGCGCCGGACGCTTTCCCGATGGCGAAGGCGCTGCAGCGCGCGGAGCGCTTGAAGCAGGACCCGTGGGACGGCATCGCGCAGGTGAAGCAGGTACTGCCCGGCAGCTGATCAGGGCCGGCCTGGCCTGAAGCGGGTGCCCAGCCACAGCCCCACCAACGCCTGCACCGGCAGCGACACCAGCAGGATCACCACGAACCAGAACGGGAAATCGCTGCCGAACTCCCACGCGGTGTAGATCGATGCGGCCGCGATCACCGCCCACACCACGCCGCCGTGGCTGCGGGGCCAGGTCGGTGCGTAGCGGCTGGCGAAGGCGATCGCGGCGATACCGCTGAGGATCGTCCAGGCCAGGTCCCAGGCCAGCTGGGGCTCGCCGCCGGGCGGAATGCGCAGCAGCGGCACCAGCCAGGAGCCAAGGCTGTTGACCAGCACCATCAGCGCGAACGCGAACACGACGGCCAGCACCGACAGCACGGGATTCTTCAGGGCGGACCACACAGGCATGGCAGGGACGTCACGGCGGGAGAGCCGCCATTATGGACGGGTTGCCGCAGGGAATTTCAGACCCGGCCGGCGGCCTTGAGCTGGGCGAACTCCTCATCGCTGAACAAGCGCGAGCGGACCAGGAAGCGCACACCCTCGCCGTTTTCCAGCGAAAACATCCCGCCCCGGCCGGGCACCACGTCGATGATCAGCTGGGTGTGCTTCCAGTATTCGAACTGCGCGGGGCTGATGTAGAACGGCGCCCCACCGATCTCGCCCATGCGCACGTCACGATCGCCGACGATGAAATCGCCTTGGGCGAAACACATCGGCGAAGAGCCGTCACAGCAGCCGCCGGACTGGTGGAACAGCAGGTCGCCGTGGCGTGCCTGCAGGGTCTGGATCAGCTGCAGCGCCGGGAGAGTGGCCATTACCTGGAGCGGGAGGTCGGTCATGATCGGTGCCAAGGGCGCCGGCCGGTGGCCGGCAGGACGGAAGAACCGGCGCTGCCGTCCTGCTGCCACCGGGAGAGGGGAAGCGGCGCAGGACGGCAACGCGCAGCCGGTTACGCGCTCATGTCCAGCACCACGCGGCCTTCGATCTTGCCGGCCTGCATGCGCGCGAAGATGTCGTTGATGTTCTCCAGCGAATCGCTGGTGACCGTCGCGGCGACCTTGCCCTGCTCGGCGAATTCCAGCGATTCCTGCAGGTCCAGCCGGGTGCCGACGATCGAGCCACGCACGGTGATGCCGTTGAGCACCATGCCGAAGATATCCAGCGGGAAGTTGCCCGGCGGCAGGCCGTTCAACGAGACGGTGCCGCCGCGGCGGACCATGCCCAGTGCCTGCTCGAAGGCCTTCGGCGAGACCGCGGTGACCAGTGCGCCGTGCGCCCCGCCGATCTCCTTCTTCAGGAACGCGGCCGGATCGGTGTTGCGCGCGTTGACGGTGATCGTCGCGCCCAGCCGCTCGGCCAGCGCGAGCTTGCCGTCGTCGATATCCACCGCGGCCACGTTCAGGCCCATCGCCTTGGCGTACTGCACGGCCATGTGGCCGAGCCCGCCGATGCCGGAGATCACTACCCACTGGCCGGGCTTGGTATCGGTGACCTTCAGGCCTTTGTAGACGGTGACGCCGGCACACAGGATCGGCGCGACCTCGATGAAGCCGA
This sequence comes from Stenotrophomonas sp. PUT21, assembly GCF_052232875.1. NCBI lineage: Bacteria > Pseudomonadati > Pseudomonadota > Gammaproteobacteria > Lysobacterales > Lysobacteraceae > Stenotrophomonas > Stenotrophomonas sp. PUT21. Next base: position 4,048,951 of record NZ_CP197645.1, read on the forward strand.
CGCCCTTGGGCAGCAGGCCGACATACGCTGCATTGGCCAGGGCGTATTCGGCGAAACCACCGTTTACCGAGTAACCGGTGTTCTGCTGGACTTCGCACAGGGTTTCCCAGCCGCCCAGGCAGTGCTCGCAGTAGCCGCACGCCGAATACAGCCACGGGATGCCGACACGGTCGCCTTCGCGGATATGGCTGACCCCGGCGCCGACCGCCACCACATGGCCCACGCCCTCGTGGCCGGGAATGAAGGGCGGGTTGGGCTTGACCGGCCAGTCGCCGTCCACCGCGTGCAGGTCGGTGTGGCACACGCCGCAGGCTTCGATCTTCACCAGGATGTCGCCCGGGCCGGGGCGCGGCACCTCGACTTCCTCGATGCGCAACGGCTTTCCGAATTCGCGGACGACAGCGGCCTTCATGGTCTTGTTCATGCGTGGATCTCCGTGGATTGCCAATGACAGCACTGTGGCGCCGGCCGCATGCCGGCGCCCTGATCGGGATCAAGCCCGGGCAGGCTCAGAAGAAGCCCAGCTTCTTGGGCGAGTAGCTGACCAGCAGGTTCTTGGTCTGCTGGTAGTGGTCGAGCATCATCTTGTGGTTCTCGCGGCCGATGCCCGACTGCTTGTAGCCACCGAAGGCGGCATGCGCCGGATAGGCGTGGTAGCAGTTGGTCCACACCCGCCCGGCCTGGATGCCGCGGCCCATGCGGTACAGGCGCGAGGCATCCCGGCTCCACACGCCGGCGCCGAGGCCGTACAGGGTGTCGTTGGCGAGCTCCAGCGCTTCCTCCTCGGTTTTGAACGTGGTCACCGAAACCACCGGCCCGAAGATCTCTTCCTGGAACACGCGCATCTTGTTGTGGCCCTTGAACACGGTCGGCTTCACGTAGAAGCCGCCGGCCAGGTCGCCGTCCAGCTTGGCCTGCTCGCCGCCGATCAGCACCTGCGCGCCTTCCTGCTTGCCGATGTCGAAGTAGGAGAGGATCTTTTCCAGCTGCTCGGAGGAGGCCTGTGCGCCGACCATGGTGTTGGGATCGAGCGGATTGCCCTGTTTGATCGCGGCCACGCGCTTGAGCGCACGCTCCATGAATTTTTCGTAGATCGATTCCTGGATCAGCGCGCGCGAGGGGCAGGTGCACACCTCGCCCTGGTTGAAGGCGAACAGCACGAAGCCTTCCACCGCCTTGTCGAGGAAGTCATCGTCTTCGGCCATGACATCGGCGAAGAAGATGTTCGGCGATTTGCCGCCCAGCTCCAGCGTCACCGGGATCAGGTTCTGGCTGGCGTACTGCATGATCAGGCGGCCGGTGGTGGTCTCGCCGGTGAAGGCGATCTTGGCGATGCGCGGGTTGGAGGCCAGCGGCTTGCCCGCCTCCACGCCGAAGCCGTTGACCACGTTGAGCACGCCCTTGGGCAGCAGATCGCCGATCACTTCCATCAGCACCAGGATCGAGGCCGGGGTCTGCTCGGCCGGCTTGAGCACCACGCAGTTGCCGGCGGCCAGTGCCGGGGCCAGCTTCCAGGCGGCCATGAGCATCGGGAAGTTCCACGGAATGATCTGCCCGACCACGCCGAGCGGCTCGTGGAAGTGGTAGGCGATGGTGTCTTTGTCGATCTCCGACAGGCTGCCTTCCTGCGCCCGCACCGCACCGGCGAAGTAGCGGAAGTGATCGGCCATCAGCGGTACGTCGGCGTTGAGCGTTTCGCGGATCGGCTTGCCGTTGTCCCAGGTTTCGGCATGGGCGAGCAGCTCGAGGTTCTCCTCGATGCGGTCGGCGATCCTGTTGAGGATGTTGGCGCGTTCGGTGGTCGAGGTCTGGCCCCAGGCGGTCTTGGCCGCGTGCGCCGCGTCCAGCGCCGCTTCGATGTCTTCGGCGTTGGAACGGGCGACCTCGGTGAACACCTTGCCGGTCACCGGGGTGGTGTTTTCGAAATACTGGCCGCTGCGCGGCGCCACCCACTCCCCGCCGATGTAGTTGCCGTAGCGCGGCTTGAAGATGGACTGCGGGTCGGTGGCGTGCGGCTTGGCGGACGTGACGGCATTCATGGTGCATCTCCGGATGGCGGTGGACAGGCCCGGTAAGGGTCTGTTCCATGGCGCAAGGACGATGCCAGGTTCGGTGTGGTGCGGTGCGGCATGGCCTCACCCGGCGTACCGGTTGGAGAACACCCCGGAAACTGATGCGGTGCACCACGGCCGGTCATTGCACGGTAACGCCGGGTGTGGTGTTTATCGGAACAGGCCCCGCTACAACTGTCGCAGATTGCGACACTGGAGAGACCAGGTGTCCCAGCTTCCGCTCCAGCACCGTGTCGGCAATGCGCGGCGCTCGTTCTTCGAGCGCGGTGCGGCGCCGGTCGGCATCGTGCCCGACACCATCCTGCAGTCGTGGCAGCGTTGCCAGCGCGGCGGGCTCTCGGTGGATGCGCAGCCGGAGGTCGAGCCGCTGCCGGACGCACGCCTGCGCGAGCTGCGCCAGCGCCAGGAAACGCTATGGCGGCTGGCGCGCCCGGAGCTGGATGGCCTGGCCGCGGACATCGCCGCCACCGGCAGCATCGCGCTGCTCACCGACGAAGCCGGCTGGATCCTGGATGCCGAGGGCAACCCGGCGTTTCTGGACAAGGCCGGGCGGGTGGCATTGATGCCCGGCGTGCGTTGGGATGAAACCACGGTGGGCACCAACGCGATCGGTACCGCGATCGTCGAAGGCCGCTCGGTGGAGGTGCGCGGTGGCGAGCACTACTTTGCGCCGCACGGGATACTGACCTGTTCGGCGACCCCGATCTTCGATCCGTACGGGCAGCGCGTCGGCGTGCTCGATATCTCCGGCGATGCGCGCCAGCAGCACCTGCATGCGCGCGTGCTCGCGCGGCAGGCGGTGGCGCATATCGAGCACCGCTACTTCGAGGCGGGGCTGGGCGACTGCGAGGTGGTTCGCCTGCACCACGACGCCGGGCTGCTCGGCACCGCACGCGAAGGCGTCCTGGGCTTCCGCAATGGCCGCCTGGTGGCCGCCAACCGTGCCGGGCTGGCCCTGTTCGGGCTGGACCACGGCGACATCGGCAGAGCGCCCTACGAGGCGTTGTTCGATGGCCCGCTCTCGCGTCTGCACGATGACGGCGCGCTGGTGGATCGCCAGGGCCGCGCGCTGTATGGCCACGTGAGCCCGGCCGGGGGCGCCACGGGCCGCTCGCCGCTGCCCGCGCGCCCGACCCCCGCGGCACCCGCGCGTGCCGCCGCGGCTGCGGTGCGGGTGGATGCCACGCCCCTGTTCGACGCGGCCCAGCAGCAGGTGCTCGAGCGCGCCTGCCGGGTGCTGGATGCGCAGCTGCCCGTGCTGCTGCAGGGCGAGACCGGGACCGGCAAGGAAGTCTTCGCGCGTGAGCTGCATCGGCGCAGCTCACGCGCCGACAAGCCCTTCGTGGCGGTCAACTGCGCGGCCCTGCCGGAGGGCCTGATCGAAGCCGAACTGTTCGGCTATGAAGAAGGGGCCTTCACCGGCGCGCGCAAGAGCGGCAATACCGGCCTGCTGCGCCAGGCCCAGGGCGGTGTGCTGTTCCTCGATGAAATCGGCGACATGCCGCTGGCGCTGCAGCCGCGCCTGTTGCGCGTCCTGCAGGAGCGCACGCTGTCACCGCTGGGGGGCGGCAAGCCGGTACAGCTGGATTTCGCCTTGATCTGCGCCACCCACCGCGATCTGGATCAGGCCATGGGCGCCGGTGACTTCCGCAGCGATCTCTACTACCGCATCGCCGATCACAGCGTGCGCCTGCCGGCCCTGCGCGAGCATGCCGACCGTGCAGCGCTGGTGCAGGGGCTGTGGCAACGCCTCGGCCAAGGCCGGCAACTGGACAGCGCGGCCTTGGAGGCGCTGGCCGGATACCCCTGGCCGGGCAATGTGCGGCAGCTGTGTTCCTGCCTGCGCACGCTGGTGGCGCTGAGCGATCCGGGGGAGCTGATCCGGCACGCGATGCTGCCGGCCTATCTGCAGGCAACGCCCGCCGCGGTGATGCCGTCCGCGGCCGAGGGGCTGGACGCGATGACCGAAACCGCCATGCGCGAGGCACTGCGCGCCAGCCATGGCAATGTCGCCCAGGCGGCGCGCGCGCTGGGCATCAGCCGCAGCACCCTGTATCGCCGCGTCGGCGCAACGGCCCGCCGCCACTGAGGCGGCAGGCCGTGGGACCTCAGCCGACCAGGGCGGCTGAATCGCGCGCGAGCTGCTCGATGCCGGCCCAGTCCCTGGCCTGCAGCAGCGCACGCGTGGTCAGCCAGGAACCGCCCACGCACAGCACGTTGGGCAGGTGCAGGAAATCGCGCGCGGTCTGCGCGCTGATCCCGCCGGTCGGGCAGAAGCGCACATCGCCGAACGGGCCGTTCCATGCCGACAGCATGGCCGCACCGCCAGCCTGCACTGCCGGGAAGAACTTGAAGGTATCCAGGCCGTGTTCCAGGCCGAGCATCAGCTCGGACGAGGTCGCCACGCCCGGCAGGAACGGCAGGTCGGTATCGCGGGCGGCGGCATACAACCGCGGGGTCGCGCCCGGGGAGACCGCGAAGCGCCCGCCCACCTGCTTGACCTTCTCCATCTGCGCGGCCGTCAACACGGTTCCGGCGCCGACCACGGCATCGGGCACGGCCTCGACCATCGCCTGGATCGCGTCCATCGCCATCGGCGTGCGCAGCGTCACTTCGATCACCGGCAGGCCGCCGTTGAACAGCGCCCGCGCAACCTCGACGGCGTCGTCGACGTTGCGCGGGGTGAACACCGGAATCACCGGGGCCAGTTTCAGGACTGCGCGTACGCGCGGATCAGCGCCGGACATCGAATCGCTCCTCGCCCGTCAGGGCCATGATGTCAGCCTCGCTGACAGGGTTGAAGTCGCCGGAGATGGAATGCTTCAGGCAGCCTGCGGCCAGGCCGAAGCGCACGATCGCGTCCGGCGCGAAGCCGCGCATCATGCCATGCAGGATGCCGGCGGCGAAGGCATCACCGCCGCCGATGCGGTCCACGATACCGAGCATCTCGCGGGTCGGCGCCACCGCGCGGGTGCCATCGCGGCCAACCAGCATCGCCCCGAGCGCATGGTTGTCCACGCTGTGCGGCGTGCGCTGGGTGCAGGCCATCCACTGCAGCCGCGGGAACGCGGCGAAGGCCTGCGCGGCGGCCGCATCGACACGCTCACGCACATCGCCCTGCTTGAAGTCACCGCCAAGCACCACGCCGATGTCGCGGTAGTCAGCGAAGACCAGGTCAGCGCAGGCAAACAGCTCGCGCAGGATGCCGGGTGCATCGCCCTGCCAGCGCGCCCACAGCGACGGGCGGAAGTTGCCGTCGAAGGACACCTTTACGCCCCGCGCGCACGCCGCACGCGCAGCGGCCAGCGTGGCCTGGGCCATGGCCGGGTTGAGCGCCGGGCTGACGCCGGACAGGTGCAGCCAGTGGGCACCGGCCAACAGCGTGTCCCAGTCGTAGTCGGCGGCACTGCTGTTGGCGAAGGCCGAATCGGCGCGGTCGTAGACCACTTCGCTGGCGCGCTGCACGGCGCCGGTGGTCAGGAAGTACAGGCCCATGCGGCCCTCGGTGCGGCGCACCGCCGTGGTATCCACGCCATGCCGGCGCAGTTCGCCCACGGCATACTCACCCAGCGGGTTGGCCGGCACGGTGCTGACCACCGCCACCGCATGCCCCAGGTGGGCCAGCGAGACACCCACATTGGCTTCCGCGCCACCGGCATGCACGGCCAGCTGCGGGTGCTGCAACAACAGCTCGCGGCCGGGGGCGCTCATGCGCAGCAACAACTCTCCGAAACAGACAACACGACTCATGGTCCTGGATCCTTGTGAGGGCCGCGGCCGCCACGAAGGCGCCCGACAGCAATGGCTAGCGGTGTCATTCTAGCGATGGACGCCGCCCCGTCCACCTGTCCCGAATGTCGGAACCATTGTCCTGCAAGCGTCTACGGGACATTCAACGTCTGCTGCGGTGCAAGATGCCGGATCAGTAACGGGCTGTTAACGTCCGCCCTGACCAGCGGTGTCATTGCACTGACATGTCGTTGGATAGCTGTTTCATGTAGCACCTTGGGAGAGGGAAAACATGCAAGTCCAGAACACGCAGAAAAAGACACCGGTTACCTTGCTCGCATTGTCGATCGGCCTGGCGCTGAGTGGTACCGCGCTGGCCCAGGATGCGGGCACCACCAACCCGACTGATCTGGATACCGTCACCGTCACCGGCTACCGCGCCAGTGTCGAGAAGGCGCTGGACATCAAGCGTGGCGAAGCCGGCGTGGTCGATGCCATCGTCGCCGAGGATATCGGCAAGTTCCCGGATCTGAACCTGGCCGAGTCGCTGCAGCGCATTCCCGGCGTGGTCATCACCCGTGAAGCCGGCGAAGGCCGCAACATCTCGGTGCGTGGCCTGGGCCCGGACTTCACCCGCGTGCGCATCAACGGGATGGAAGCGCTGACCACGGTCGGCGCCGGCGACCAGAGCGGCGGCACCAACCGTGGCCGCGGCTTCGATTTCAACGTGTTCGCCTCCGACCTGTTCTCGCAGTTGCTGGTGCGCAAGACCGCCTCGGCCGATGTCGAGGAAGGCTCGCTGGGTGCCACGGTGGATCTGCGCACGGCACGCCCGTTCGACTATGACGGCTTCACCTTCGCCGCCAGCGGCCAGGCCGGCTACAACGCGATGGCCGAAAAGGCCGACCCGCGCATGGCCGCGCTGATCTCCAACACCTTTGCCGATGGCACCTTCGGGGCGTTGTTGTCGGTGGCGTATTCCGAGCGCCAGGCGCTGGAAGAAGGCTCCAACACCGGCCGCTGGGCCAATGGTCCGAGCAATGGCGGCTTCAGCGCCACCTCCCCGTTCGCCGCGGCGCGTTCGGCCGACGTCTACCACCCGCGCTTCCCGCGCTACGTGCAGATGGAGCATGAGCAGAAGCGCCTGGGCGTGACCGGTACCCTGCAGTGGAAGCCGAGCGACGCCACCGAGTTCTCGCTGGATGCGCTCTACTCCAAGATCGACGCCACCCGCGATGAGCATTACATCGAGGCGATTTCCTTCAGCCGCAACCGCGATTCGGCGACCGGCGCGCTGCGTCGCCCCGACCGCGACGGCAAGCCGTCGATGATCGTCAAGAACGGCGTGATCGAAAACAACGCACTGGTCTATGGCGAGTTCGACAACGTCGACATCCGCTCGGAGAACCGTCACGACGAGTGGAGCACCGAGTTCAAGCAGCTCAGCCTCAACGGCCAGCACCGCTTCGGTGATGACTTCACCCTGTCCGGCAAGATCGGCATCTCACGCTCCAAGCACGAGAACCCGGTGCAGACCACGGTCATCATGGACAAGTACGACGTCGACAACTACAGCTACGATTACCGGGGCAACAGCCGGTTCCCGACGCTGAACTACGGCATCGACCCGACCAACCCGGCGGGCTGGGAGCTGGCTGAAATCCGTCTGCGCCCGCAGTACGTGGACAACGACTTCGATACCGGCCAGCTCGACTTCAACTGGAACATCAGCCCCGGCTTCCGCCTGAAGGGTGGCGTCCTGGCCAAGGACTACACCTTCAAGACCACCGAACTGCGCCGCGCCAGCGAGCTGGCCGTGCCCAACTTCGCCGATGGCACCAAGATCGTGCCGGTGGACATGACCACGCAGGCCGGCCTGAAGGGCATCAACGGCAGCCCGTCCAACTGGGTGGTGCCGGATCTGAACGCGATTGCCGATCAGTTCGACATCTACAGCAACAGCGGCATCTTCGCCGTCGCCCCGCGCGCCAACAACGTGCGCAGCGTGGAAGAGAAGGACCGTGGTGCGTACCTGATGGGTGAGTTCTCCACCGAACTGGGCAGCCTGCCGCTGTCGGGCAATGTCGGTGTGCGTTACGTGCGCACCAAGCAGAGCTCCACCGGCCTGTCCACGCTGGCCAGCGGTACCGTATCCACCACGGAAAACCGCACCTACAACGACACCCTGCCCTCGTTCAACCTGGTGGCCGAAGTCAGCCCGGACTTCCTGATCCGCCTTGGCGCGGCCAAGGTGATGAGCCGCCCGGGCCTGGGCAGCCTGACCCCCGGCGCAACAGTGGCCGTGGCCGGTGGTGCGCGCACCATCTCCAGCGGCAACCCGGACCTGGAGCCGATCCGCGCGACCAACGTCGATCTCGGCTTCGAGTGGTACTTCTCCGAAGGCGCGATGGCCGGCATCGGTCTGTTCTACAAGGACATCGAGAGCTTCGTGCAGACCACCCGCGAAGTGCGCCCGTACGCCGACAGTGGCCTGCCGGCAGCGCTGCTGATCGGCACCGGCGCCTCGCCGACCGATGATTTCACCTACAGCCGGCCGGTCAACACCCCGGGTGGCGAACTGCACGGCGTGGAAGCCAACTACACCCAGCCCTTCACCTTCCTGCCCGGCAAGTGGTCCAACCTGGGCGTGCAGTTGAACTACACCTGGGTGGAGTCGCAGATCCAGTACCTCAACGCCGCCGGCCAGCCGGTGATGAAGACCGACCTGACCGGTCTGTCCAAGTCGTCCTGGAATGCCACGCTGTTCTACGAAGGCAAGACCTTCTCCGGCCGTGTCTCGGCGACCAACCGCGATGACTACCTGACCCAAGCGCCGGGTACGGAAACCGGCTTCAACCTCGACGGCTACCACGGCATGACCGGCACCACCGTCATCGATGCCTCGATCCGCTACACGATCAGCGACCAGCTGGAACTGAGCCTGGAAGGCATCAACCTGACCAACGAAGCGTCCGACGAGTGGGTCTACTCGCCGGCCACCGGTCGCCTGCCGCTGCAGTACACCGAAACCGGCCGCCAGTTCCTGCTCGGCGTGCGCTACAAGTTCTGATTCAACGGCGGCACCCACCGGCGGCGTGAGCGATCACGCCGCCGGGCTGCGCGCGCCCGCCGCCATCGTTGCCATCCCCGACCCTCGCCAGCACACGCACGCTGCTGCGGCGCAAGATGCCGCCCCGTGAAGGGTTTGTTACGTTTCGGATGACCAGCGGTGTCACGCGGCAATGCGCGACAGACGCTCCGGGGGAGGCCGGACGTCATGACTCATCAACATCACGGTCGCATGGCGGCGCACCCTGGGAGGGGGTTACACACGATGGAACGACTCGACACCCGTAAAAAGACACCGGTTACCTTGCTCGCGGTTTCGATCGCCTTCGCGCTGCAGAGCGTGGCCGGCATCGCCGCGGCACAGCAGACCCCCGAACAGGCGGCGGCGCTGAACGCCGTGGACCTGGACAAGGTCGAGGTCAAAGCGACCTACCGCGAAAGCCTGCAGCAGTCGCTGGATGAAAAGCGCTACAGCGTCGAGCAGGTCGACGCGATCTATGCCGAAGACATTGGCAAATTCCCCGATCTGAACCTGGCCGAATCGATGCAGCGCATCGCCGGCGTCTCGATCGACCGCGAAGGCGGCGAAGGCCAGCAGATCTCCGTGCGCGGCCTGGGCTCGGACTTCACCCGCGTGCGCATCAACGGTCTGGAAGCGCTGTCCACGGCGGGCAGCGGCACCACCGGCGTCAACCGCAGCCGCGGCTTCGACTTCAACACCTTCGCCTCCGAGCTGTTCAGCCGGGTCAAGATCAACAAGACCCAGTCGGCACAGACCGACGAGGGCTCGCTCGGCGCCACGGTGGACCTGCGTGGTTCGCGCCCGTTCGATTTCGAGGGCTTCCAGGCCTCGCTCGGCGGCCAGTACGGCTACAACGAACTGTCCAGGAACAAGGACCCGCGCATCTCCGGCCTGATCAGCAACACCTGGGCCGATGGCCGGGTGGGCGCGCTGATGTCGGTGGCTTACAGCAAGCGCACCATCTTCGAGGAAGGCTACAACCCGGTCCGCTGGGAGCACGGCAACTACCGCAACTCCAACCAGAGCACCGCGGCCAACAACGGCACCTACGGCTTCTGCAGCCCGGCCGGCTACGACCCGCAGACCCCCCGCAATCCGCTGGCCAATGAAACCGCCGCCGGTGTCGGCAGCGCCGCCAACCAAGCGCGCAGCAACGGCTGGGGCAGCTACGGCATCGACGCCACCCACTGCGGCACCGGCCTGGATCGCCCCGCGGCGACAGCGGAGAACATTGCCGCATACGAGACCGCGACCAACGCGTGGATTCCGCGTTACCCGCGCTACATCCGTACCGAGCACGAAATCGAGCGCCTGGGCGTCACCGGTGCGCTGCAGTTCAAGGTCAGCGACGACACACAGTTGAACCTGGATATGCTGTATTCCAAGCTCGACAAGAACGTGCGCGAAGATTCCATCGGTGCCAACCTGCACCGCACCGCGCAGTACGGCGGCAAGACCCAGATCGTGGTGCGCGAAGCGCAGGCCGATGAGCAGAACCGCCTGACCTACGGGGTGTTCGACAACGTCGATTTCCGCACCGAATCCACCGCCATCGAAGAGAGCACCGAGTTCAAGCAGTTCAGCCTGAACCTGGAGCATCGCTTCAACGATGCGGTGCGCCTGGATGCGGTGGTCGGCCACTCCGAGTCGAACTATGAGCGGCCGATCTTCTCGATGGTCAGCTTCGACAACAGCAACCTGGACGGCTTCGTGCTGGACATGCGCAACGGCAAGGTGCCGGCGATGTCCTTCCCGTTCGATCTCAACGCCGTGGACAACTGGAAGTGGCTGGGCTACGGCAGCACGCCGGTCAATGCCAACGGCACCGCGCGCGGCGGCAACATCAGCGAAGTGCGCTTGAACCCGCAGTACGTCGACAACGCCTTCGACACGGCCAAGGTCGACCTGACCTTCGACATCAGCCCCACTTTCACCCTGCGCGGCGGTCTGGCCTACAAGGACTACGACATGAGCACGCAGGAGTACCGCAACATCAGTTACGGACGCCTGTCGCAGGCACTGCCGGCCGGGGTCACCGTGGGTGACCTGAGCGATACGCTGAGCGGCTTCGGCAAGGGCATGGACGGCAATCTGCCCAACGCCTGGCTGGTGCCGGACTTCAACCAGATCGCCAAGCTGCTGGATATCTACTGCAACTGCAACACCGGAGCACTCGGCGGCGATTACCGCCTGGCCAGCGTCGGTCATTTCGGTGCGTCCAACAACAACTTCGACGTCAACGAGAAGAGCTACGGCAGCTACCTGCAGCTCGACTTCAATACCGACCTGCTGGGCCGCGCCTTCCGCGGCAACCTGGGCGTGCGCTATGTGCAGACGCGGATCACCGCCGATGGCTATGCGCCGTGCACCGCGGCCAACGCCAGCGATCTGTCCTCGGCATGCGAACCGTTCTTCGGCGTGGCCAGCGCCACCGCCGATCCCGGCGAGCGCCTGCAGGTCGCCACCCGGGTCGGCCACAAGTACGACGACTGGCTGCCCTCGTTGAACCTGGCCTGGGACCTGAGCGATACCTTCGTGCTGCGCTTCGGCGCGGCCAAGACCATGGCCCGCCCGACCCTGTCCAACCTGTCGCCGAGCGTCAGTGGCGGCCCCACCGCCTACTTCGATGACGATCGTGCGTACTCGATCAACCTGGGCAACCCCAAGCTGGACCCGTTCCGCTCCACCAACTACGACCTGAGTGCGGAGTGGTACTTCGACGAGGGCGCGCTGCTGTCGGCGGCGGTGTTCTACAAGGACATCGAAAGCTACGTGCAGCGCACCCGCCTGCTCACCACCTGGGCGGACATGGGCTACTCGCTGGACCTGCTGCCGACCGGCTTCAGCCCGGACACCGTGTTCAACGTGCAGAGCTACTTCAACACCCCGGGCGGCCCGCTCAAGGGCTATGAAGTCTCCTACCAGCAGCCTTTCAGCTTCCTGCCCGGCTTCTGGAGGAACTTCGGCGTGCAGCTGAACTACACGCATGTCGAGTCGAAGATCAAGTACATGTTCAGCTCGGGCACCGGCAGCACGATCGTCACCACCTACACCGAGAACGACCTGCTGAACCTCTCGCCGAACTCGTACAACGCCACCCTGTACTACGACGACGGCCGCTTCAGCGCCCGCGTGTCCACCAGCTACCGCGACGCGTACATCAGCACGATCCTCTCGCAGGAGAACGTGTGGGATCTGGACGGCAACGCGTTCGCCACCGCCGATGTGCAGGGCAAGTACAGCGTGGAGAACGTGGACTTCAACATGTCCTACAAGGTCAACAAGAACCTCTCGCTGACCTTCGAAGCGATCAACCTGCTGGACACCGCCGACGAGCGCTACGTCGATTCGGCCCTGTCGCTGCCGGACCGCTACACCCACACCGGCCGCCAGTACTACCTCGGCCTGCGCTACAAGTTCTGACCGTGCTGCGTCTTCCGCCACCGGTATCGCGCCCGTCGCCGTCCTTCTCTCCGGGATGGCGGGCGCGGTGCGGCGGCGGGAGGCCACCGTGAGCGGCTGACCCCCGCTGCTGGTTCCGCTGTACTGTTTCTGCTGTCGAAAGGAAGGTCTCATGCATCGCGTTGTCGCCGCCTCGATCCGCCCCTCCCGCCTATCCGCCAGCCTGCTGGCGCTGCTGCTCGCGGGCAGTGGCACCGCCTGGGCGCAGACCGCGCCGCAGCTGCTGTTTCACGTCTCGGCCGAGCAGGGCCTGCAGGCCGATACCGCCGCGGGCGACCCGGTCCCGAACTTCGTGGACAAGGTCAAGCGGGTGCCCGACGGGGCGCACGGCAGTGCGATCGAATGGGCCGACGATGGCGTGCTGTCGTGGAATGCGCCGGGCAACATCCAGGCACAGCGCGGCACGCTGGGCTTCTTCTGGCGCTCGCGCTACGCGGTGGGCGAAGCGCCGTTCGTCATCTTCCGGGTCGGCTATGCCGACCACAGCAGCTGGGACATGGCCTGGCTGCGCATCGACTGGAACGGCCACGGCTTCGATGCCTTCGTCACCGATGCCAACCTGGCACGCACCCGCGTCTCGTTCAAACTCGACCAGAATCCTTCGCCGCAGCAGTGGCAGCACATCGCCTTCGGCTGGGATGAAGACCACGGCGTGCGCCTGTACGTGGACGGCAAAGAGGTCGCCCGCCAGGAGACCACCGCCGACTACGACGCCGCACTCGATCAGCTGGGCCTGGCCGCGCGCGTCATGGCGCCCTACCAGGTGCAGAGCCGCTACAACTTCCTGCGTGGCAGCGACTTCGATGAGATCCGCGTCTATGACCGTCTGCTCGATGCGGCCGGCATGGCGGCGCTGGCCCGGAATGCGGCGCCCACCAGCGTTGTGGCCGCGGCGGACCCGATGCGCGCCTGGCGCCATCGCCATGGTTGGGATGCCACGCCGCCGCCGGCGCTGACCGCGCCGACCACCACGATCCGCAAGATCGAGTTCGCCGATACCAAGGACCACAAGCAGTGGATGTGGAAGGCGACCGACGGCATCGCCGAAACTACTTGGCCGGGTGTCTACAACCGTTCACGGCTGCCGGGCCGCAACGATTACTTCCAGCTGCCGGACTGGAATACCTATGTCGAGGGTGGCCAGCAGCTCGACCTGACCCTGCCGGCCGGTGAAACCGTCAACCGCATCGAAGTGCGCGGTGCAGCGTTCGGCGGGCTCAGCCACAGTGTGGACGGCCAGCCAGCGCAGGCGCTGTTCGAGCGCCCGCAGGGGGTGGTCCGCAGCGTCAACCCGATTCCCGCGCAGGAAGGCGGCGTGCTGCACTTCCGCAATACCGCGCAGGAAACCCCGATCCAGGAAATCTGGGCGTACCAGGTCAGCGACGCCGCCGAGCCGGAGGGCACGGTCAAGCAGCGGTACCTGATCGACAGCCAGGCGCTGCCGGATTACACCAACATCGCCGCGCTGCGCGAGTACATCGACGGCCGCTACCCGGCGGCCGAACGCAGCACGGTGATGGCGCTGCCCAAGGGCGCCGGTTCGCGCAAGCGCACGGCCGATACGCTGCCTGCGCAGCCGATGCCGATCGTGCACGTGCTGATCCCCTCCGGCGTGAGCGATGCCCCGGCCGCACAGCCGCTGATCCGGAGCTGGGCACACAGCTGGGAGAACATGCATGATGGCCTGGACGGCATCGCGATCGATCTGCCGAAGCTGGATCTACCCGCCACGCAGGACGGCCTGATCCCGCTCAACATCCGCGTCAAGGACCCGATCTGGCCGGCGCGCGACATGATCGACGTGTCGGTCTCGGTCAAGCCGGGCCAGAAGCGCACCCTGTGGCTGGACCTGCGCGATCGCATCCTGACCGCCGACAGCCTGTGGATCTCCATCGCTTCGGCCGCGCCGGGCTTCAACGCGTCCTCGCTGGACGGCGCGGAAATCCGCATGGTCTACAAGGACCGCGAGGAAGCGAAGAAGGAGCACATCGCCGACCGCTTCAACCAGGTCCGCGACAACTGGGGCTTCCTGGTCGAAGAGCACACCACGTCCAAACGCCAGCGCCTGTATGCGCGCGTCTATGCCGACCTGAGCGACCTGCTGCGCGTCGATCCGGACCACGCGCTGGGCCGGCTGTACTGGAACTACATCAGCTACAACAGCCAGGGCAAACCGCCGTTCACCCAGCCCGAAGCGCCCAAGGGCGTGCCGCTGTGGGCCTTCCGCCAGACCGAAGACCTCACTTATGTGCGCCGCTTCATCGAGTGGTGGATCGACCACCGCCAGATCGCCTACGGTGATTTCGGCGGCGGCATTTCCGACGATTCCGACCTCACCCAGCAGTGGCCGGGCCTGGCCCTGATGGGCGTGCAGCCGGACAAGCTCAACGCCTCGCTGACCGCGCTGTCCGATGCGGTGTATCGCAATGGCATGTTCAGCCATGGCCTGAGCACCATCGAGACCGACGAGCTGCATGCCTACGAAGAAGGCATCAACACCAACAGCGCGATGCTCTACCTCAACTGGGGCGATCCGCTCACCGTCGAGCGCCTGATGGAAACGGTGAAGGCCTTCGACGAACGCATCATCCTGCCCAACCCGCAGGGGCATCTGCTGTTCTCCAGCAACTGGTTCGGCGGCAACAAGGTCTACCGCGAACCGAACTGGCAATGGCAGAAGCCGTATTCCTTCCCGGTGCTGCACCCGGCGTTCCTGATCGGCCAGTACAACGCCGATCCGACCGGCCGCAAGCTGGTCACCGGCCTGGCCGATGGCTACCTGGCCCACGCCTACACCGACGACAAGGGCCGCTGGGCACTGCCGAACGAGATCAACTGGGCAACCGGCAAGACCCGTGGCGGCGAGCTCAACAACGGCTCGGGCAGCGGCGACATCATGCATACCTTCTGGGCGGCATGGCGCTGGACCGGCGATGACAAGTACCTCAAGGCGCTGGACTACCGCGTGGAGCGCGGTGGGCCGGGGGCGTTGTCCAACCTGGGCGAGAACTACGTCGAGGCCCTGGGGCGCAGCGCCGAATGGAACCCGCGCTTCATCAGCGACGCCGACGGCGGCAACACCGGTTTCTCCAGTCTGATGGCGTGGCAGGCGACCGGCGACAAGAAGTACCTGGAGGCATTGCACGCGGACGGTATCCAGGCCAAGGCCCAGCGCGAGTACATGAACACCGAAGGCCACTGGTGGTCCGACCGTGTCGAGGCGCCGAGCGAGTTCCTGCAGCGTGCGCGGCTGGGCGGCATCGCGCTCAAGCGCAACCAGAGCTGGCCCGGCCACACCGTGAGCTGGCGCTTCGCCCAGCCGGACGCGGCCGAGCAGGTCGCGCTGCTGGTGCATGCGCCCTCCCCCGACCGCTTCAAGGTGATCGCCTACAACCTGGGCAAGCACGCGGTGGATGCCGAGATGAGCACCTGGAACGTCACCGCCGGGCAATGGCGGATGACCAGCGGGGTGGACCGCGACGGCGATGACATCATCGACGGCAAGGCGACGACGCGTGATCTGACGCTGGAACGCAGTGCCTCGACCACGCTGCGCTTCGCGCCGGGGCAGAGCCAGGTGTTCGAGTTCGAGTTGGTGCAGGCCGGCACGCCGGTCGAGCAGCGCCCCGACCTCGGGATCGGGCGGGGCGATGTACGTGTGGACGGGCGTCAGGTGCAGGTGACCGTGCACAGCCTGGGCCACGTCGCCACCGGCGTGGGCGTGGTGGTGCTGGAAGATGCCAAGGGCCGTGAGCTTGCCCGGGTGGAGATTCCGAGCCTGGCCGCGCCGAGCGACCTGGTGCCGAAAACCACGACGGTCAGCCTGCCGCTGCCGGCCGGGGATCACCGTGGCCTGCGCGTGCGGGTCATGCAGGCCGATGGTGCGGCGGAAGTGACCCAGCGCAACAACGTGGTGACGCTGGACCGGTAGCGCCCTGCCGCGCAGGGCGGCCCCGGCGGCCGATCACAGCGTGACCTGCCCCTCGATGCAGGTCACGCAGTCCCCGCCGATCCACAGTGCATCGCCCACGCGCTCTACCCGCAGGCGTCCGGCACGGCCCATCGCGGTGCCCTGGCTGATCACATAGCGCTCCGGCGCCTCGCCGGTGCTCAGCAGCCAGCGCGCGATGCCGGCATTGAGGCTGCCGGTGGCCGGGTCCTCCGGTGCGCCGTCGCCGGCGATGAAGGCGCGGCTCTCGTACTGCGCCTCGTCGCCATCGCTGGCCTGCCACGGCCCGAACACGCCGACCTTCAAGCCGTGCAGCTGCGCGTAGTCCGGCTGGATCGCCAGCACCGCGGCGCGGTCACGCAGGCGCAGGGCCAGCCAGCCGGTGCCGTTGTCCGCCCAGCGGGCGTCCACCACGTCCTCCGCCGCCACGCCGAGCCCGCGCCGCACCTGTTCGCGCAGGTCCGGTGCCAATGCCTCGCCCCGCAGCAGCGGCGGCGCCAGGAATGCCAGGCCCGCCTCGCTGCGGCGGATCCGCACCAGGCCGATTCCGCACTCCTGCACGATCTCTTCGCCCTTTGGCACGCCGCCATGCGCCAGCCAGGCATGACAGCTGCCCAGGGTGGGATGCCCGGCGAACGGGAGTTCTTCCAGGGTGGTGAAGATGCGCACGCGGTAGTCCGCCTGCGGATCGGTCGGCGGCAGCAGGAAGGTGGTTTCGCTCAGGTTGGTCCACTGTGCGAACGCGGCCATGCGCGTGTCGTCGATGCCCTCGGCATCGAGTACCACCGCCAGCGGATTACCGCGCAGCGGATCCCGGCTGAAAACATTGACCTGTTGGAACGGCAGCGTAGGCATGGGGAACGTCGGGAACCGGGTGGAGTGCGCATGATGCGCGCCATCACAGCATCGGGTCGAGCACTGCGCCCGTTCGCGGCGCTAGGCCGCGTCGGTTTCCATCACCTGCACGCGACGCTCGTACCAGCCGCCGGCGTCGGGTTCGAAAATGGCGCTGCGGGTCATCTCACCCTGGTAGACGTGCACCGAGATGGCCAGATCCTCATCGCTGGTGTTGCGGATGGTGTGGTACTCGTGCGGCGGGATCAGGCTGCCGGCACTGCCACAATCGCCCAGCACGGGGGGCTCCGGGCGGAAACGGAAGCGCTCGCCGTCGCGCTCCAGCAGCTGGTACTGGGTGATCTCCAGCTGGCCCAGCCACACCCCCTCCACGCACCACAGCCCGCTGTGGTCGTGCAGCGGCGTGCCCTGCCCCGGGCCCCAGCTCATCGCGACGATGCTGTAGCCGTGCACCGGGCTGCGGTACAGCTCGCGGCGAGCGTAGTGATCTTCGATCGGGTGGTGCACGCAGGCCGGCAGCTGGATGCGGCTGTCGGCGATGGCCTCGCGCAGCGCCGAGCGCAGCGTGGCGGCGATCTGGTGCGCGTGCTCGTGCTGGACGGCATGGTCGACGGCGGCGATCAATCGATCACGGCCATGGAACGGCGGAAACGGGTTGCATTGGTCTTGCATACCCCGAGTCTAGGCGATCCCGGTGAACAGCGTGTTTGACCGGAATCACATCCAATCGACCCACAATCCCCGACGTAGCGATCCATTCGAAAGATTTCGAATGATCTTCCTATCGATCAGGGAATCAGCAACGGTCGCAGCGACGGGACCTGCCGGGCCAGTTCCTCGGTGACCAGCGTGGCAAACAGCGCCGCGCCGTCCGGGCCCAGATGGGTGTAATCGAAGGCGACCTTGGCCTGACCCATCGGCTCGGTGGCGGCGTTGTTCTGCGCGGCCGGTGCGCCCGCTACAGGCGCCGCGCCCACGGTAGTACCGCCCAGCGCCGCACTGACCTGTGCGGGTGTGGCCGCGGCCTGGGCCAGCGGCATGGCGGCGACCGGCCCCAGCGCCTGCACGACCACGCGGCTGCGTGCGTGCAGGTCCACCAGTGGCACCTGCATCTCGATCGCCACGGTGCGGACCGCCTCGGCCCAGGGCGCCAGGTCATCGATCAGCACGCCGTCGGCGAACTGGCGTCGGGTCAACGGGGTCAGCAGCACCGGCTGCGCACCGGCGGCGCGGATCTCGTGCACGTAGCGGCGCAGGTTGTCCGGGAACTCGCGCTGCAGCTCGGTGGAGCGGCCCGGCTTGCCGGGCTGGTCGTTGTGGCCGAACTGGACCAGCACCCACGTGCGTGCGTAGCCCGGCGTGCGCATCTCCGCCTCGGCCAGCGCCCACGAGCCCTCGGCGCGGTAGTTGTAGGTACTGCGGCCGCCACGGGCCAGGTTGGTGCACGTCAGGAAAGAGGTCACGTGCCGCGCGCAGAAGGCCGGCCCCCAGCCGCCCTGCACGGCCGTGGTGGAATCCCCGACCAGCACGATCTTGCTGGCCCGGATCGGGGTCGGTGCCGGGCGATCGAGCAGTGCCGGATCCACGGCGGCCTGCGCCGCGCCGATCAGGCCGAACAGCGCGCTGCCCAGCAGCCAGGATGTACACCGCATCAGAACGTACCTCGTTGAATGAAGGGGGCCTGCTGATACAGACGACGCTCGCCACCGCGCGGGTCGTCGGCCTGCTGTGAGGTGGCATCGAACAGCATCGTTTCGCGGCGTGCGAGCGAATAGGGCTGCCAACGTGGCAGTCCGCCATGATTCGGATCGCCATGGCGGGCGAAGGCGATCAATGCCTCGCTCATCGTGGCCGCCACGCGGCTGGCTTCCTCGCCGTTGCCGGTGCGCGAACCGGGGCGGTCGATGTTGTCGAACACCAGCGGGATATCCAGGGTGTGGAACGCGCCGAACCTGCCGCCGTCCAGCGGTGAGCCCCAATCGAGTTGATAGGCCCAGGTCGGCGCGCCCTGGCGCGCACGCGCCTCCAGCTCCTCCACCGCACCGCGCCACGAACGACCGGCAGTGGTGGCCGCGAAGAACACCTCCGAGGGGGTGTAGTGCGGATACAGGCGGCGGTACTCGGCGATCACCACCGAAGGCAGCAGGTCCACGTACTGCTCTTTCTCCAGCTTGGCCGGCAGCGTCTCCCAGGTCAGGGCGAAGTTGGCCGGATCGTTGCCGAGGAAGGCGCGGGTTTCATCGTGGGTGTTGCCGATCACCAGCGGGATTCCAGCGGACTGCGCCGGTGCGTCCGGCCAGAACGGATGCACCGGCAACGAACGACCGTCCAGCACGGGGCCCACGTACAGGCTGCTGTTCTCCACGCGCGAGGGGTCGCGTGCCCGGGTGGCGGCCAGCAGCGCCTCCATCGGCATCGTGCGCAGCGCCTCGGCATCGGCCGCCCCCACCGCCTGCATCGCGATCTGCGCGCGCTGGGTGGCCGCACGCGGGCCGGCCGCGGTGACCTGCTGCCCACTCATGGTCCAGGCGCGCTGGAACAGCCCGCGCGCGGCGGGCATGGCCATCAGCGTGGCGATCTTCGCGCCGCCGCCGGATTGCCCCACCACGGTGATGTTGTGCGCATCGCCACCGAACTCGTGCGCATGCTGGCGTACCCACTGCAATGCCTGGACCAGATCGAGCTGGCCGACATTGCCCGAATCGGCGAAGCGCGCATCGCCCAGCTGCGCCAGGTACAGGTAGCCGAACACATTGAGCCGATGGTTCACGGTCACCACCACCACGTCGCCACGTCGGCACAACGCGCTGCCGTCGTACAGCGGATCGCTGCCGGAACCGTTGTTGTAGGCACCGCCGTGGATGTAGAACACGATCGGGCGCTTGCCGCCATCGCGCAGCGCCGGCGTCCACACGTTGAGGTAGAGGCAGTCTTCACTGCCCGGGCCTTCCTTGCCGCCCTGCGGCGCGGCATTGCCGTAGGCCAGCGCATCGCGCACCCCGCGCCAGGCCAATTCCTGCACGGCCGGCTGGAAGCGACGGGGCGCGGTATCGGCACCATAGGGAATGCCGCGGAACACGTGGATGCCCTGCTCGAGCTGGCCACGCACGCGGCCACTGCGCACGCGCGCCAGCGGCGCGGCATCGTGGCGCGGCCCGGGCACCCCGGCAAAGGCAGGCAGCAGCGGCAGGCTGGTGGCACCGAGCATCAGGGCGTAGCGCGCGCTGTCGCGCAGGAAACGACGCCGCTGCAGATCGGCGGGAGAATCAGTCATGGCGCGCAGGCTCCGTGTGGCGCGAGGGAATCCAGCGCAGGGCCAGTTCGGGCCACTGCGCAACCGTCAGACCGGCCGGAATGCGCACGCCAAAGCCGTGGCCGCCGAACGGGAACAGATGCATCTCGGTGGAGACACCGGCGCGCAGCAGCGCCTGGTAATAGACCAGGCTGTTGTGCACCGAGACGACGGTGTCGTCCTGCGCATGCACCAGGAGCGTCGGCGGCGTGTCCGTGCGGACCTGGTCCTGCATCGAGAACCGGGCCTGCAGCGCGGCATCCGGGTGCGGGCCGAACAGGCGCGCACGCGAGCCGGTATGCGCATGCGCGCCCATGTCGATCACCGGGTAGATAAGCAGCGCCACATCCGGGCGCGCGCTGAGCGCATCGATGGCATCGCGGTGGGGATAGACCGGCGCATCGAAGCCGTTGCTCAGCCGCGCCGCGATGTGCCCGCCGGCCGAGAACCCCATGACCCCGATACGCTGCGGATCGATCCGCCAGCGCGTGGCATCGGCGCGGATCACGCGCATCGCACGCTGCGCATCGGCCAGTGCGGCCTGGCGATCACTGCGGCCTGCAGGCAGCCGGTAACGCAGCACGAACAGGGTCACGCCCCCCTGGTCGACGAAGGCCGGCACCAGCGCGGTGCCTTCCTTGTCGAGCACGATGCGCTGGTAGCCACCACCGGGCACCACCAGCAGGGCGCTGCCGTTCGGGCGCGCCGGCCGGTAGACGACCAGGTAGGGCGCGCTGACGTTGTCGATGTAGCGGTCCGGCAGCGCCGGATCGTGGCTGCGCTCGATCACATCGGGCACGGTGGCCGGTCCGGATTCCCCTGGCACCTGGCCATCCGGCCACAACGCGATCCGGTCCGGGGCACCGACGGCCGGCTCGGTATCCGGTACCGCACGCTCGGCCGCGTGGGCCAGACCGCTGGCCAGCAGCAGGAGGGTCAACAGGGGCAACACGAGGCGGCGGCGCATCCGGGTACGTCCTTCGGGCAGAGGGAACAGGCATCGTGCCTGACCCGCAGCCGTTCTGATGCGCTGCACATTGCCAATGACACCGGTTTACCATATACAGCACATCCAACCGCTGTCGATTGGCAGTGCAACAATTTTTCCGGGAGACCCGCTTGAGCAACGACCACGGCAAACAGGACCTGCCCGACCAGGGGTTGGGCGAGATCGCCCGGCACTTCGTCAGCGCCCGCCAACACGGCCAATCCCTGCCGGATTTCCCGGGAACCATCCCGGACGACCTCGTCACCGCCTACCGGGTACAGGACCAGGCCATCGCGCTGTGGGACGATCAGGTGGTGGGCTGGAAGGTCGGTTACATCGCCGCCGAGCGCCGCGATGCGTCGGGGGATGACCGCCTGCTGGGCCCGATTTTTTCGCGTCAGCTCTGGAATGCCACCGGTGGAACAGTCGAGATTCCGGTGTTCGTCGGCGGCTTCGGCGCGGTCGAGGCCGAGTACGTGATCCAGCTGCAGGAAGACGCCCCGGCGGACAAGCTGCACTGGACCCCGGAAGAAGCCGAGGCGCTGGCCGCCAAGCTCTTCATCGGCGTTGAAGTGGCCAGCAGCCCGCTGGCCACGATCAACAAGCTCGGCCCGCGCGTGGTGGTGTCGGATTTCGGCAACAACAACGGCCTGGTGCTCGGCACCGAGATCGCGGACTGGACCCGCCTGGATGATGCCGACCTGCGTGCGGAAACCCGCATCGAGGGCGAAGTGGTCGGCACCGGCGGCGCAACCCTGCTGCCCGGTGGCCTGCGCACTGCCTATGCGTTCGCGCTGGGCCGTTCGGCGCAGCGTGGGCGGCCGATGAAGGCGGGCGATCTGATCGCCAGTGGCAACGCCACCGGCATCCACGACATCGCCGTGGGCCAGCAAGCATTGATCCGTTTCGTCGGCTACGGCGACATTACCTGCAAGGCCATCGCCGCCGGATAACCGCGCGGACATGGCGAGCACGCTTGGGAGGGCGCAGATGTTCACTCGCAGAAGTTTCCTGGCCACCAGTCTGGGCGCGCTTGCCGCGCCCGCGCTGACGGCTTGTTCGCGGTCATCCAATGCCGCACCGGCCGGTGCGCAGCTGTTGACCGCCACCGACGTCCACGTCGCCGACTACCCCACCGTCACCGCGGTGAAATGGATCGGGCAGACGCTGGAAGAAAAAACCGGCGGCCGGCTGCGGCTGCGCCAGTACCACTCCGGCCAACTGGGCCGCGAGTCCGAGGCGATCGACATGGCCCGCTTCGGCGCCATCGACATCACCCGCGTCTACTCCGGCGCGCTCAACAACGCGTTTCCGCTGACCCAGGGCCTGTGCCTGCCGTACGTGTTCGAGTCGGTGGCGCACATGCGCCGTGCACTGGATGGCGGGGTCGCCGACACGGTCCTGCAGGGCTTCGAAACCCGCGATCTGGTCGGCTTGGCCATCTACGACTCCGGCGCGCGCTGCTTCTACAACACCAAGCACCCGATCGTGGAACCCAAGGACCTGCATGGCCTCAAGCTGCGCGTGGCGTCCTCGGACATCTTCATCCAGCTGATGCGCCTGCTCGGTGCCAACCCGACCCCGATGTCGCTGGGCGACACCTTCTCGGGCATGGAAACGCACATGATCGATGGTGCAGAGAACAACATGCGAAGCTTCCACTCCAGCCGTCACTTCGAGGCCGCGCACTACTGGTCGCAGAGCGATCACTCCTACGCGCCGGACGTGCTGCTGATGTCGCGCCAGAGCTTCGATGCGCTGAGCCCGGCCGATCGCACCCTGGTGATCGAGACCGCGCGCGAGTCGGTGCAGGTGATGCGCGAGCAGTGGGATGCCTCGGAAAACACCGCCCGCCAGGCCGTGGCCGACTTCGGCATTAAATTCAACGAGGTCGACATGCCGGCCTTCCGCAAGGCCGCCGACCCGCTGCTGCAGCGTTACCTGCAGCAGCCGGCGCTGGCCGCCCTCACCCGTCGCATCCGCGACTTCGCCTGAGGCCCCGACGCGATGTCCGACTCGACTTCCGACACCCTCATCACCCCGACCGCGCCGCAGCGCGTGCTCAACGTCATCGCCGATGTGGCGATCCATATTGCCGTCGTCGCCCTGCTGGGCCTGGTGGTGGTGCAGGGCTGGCAGGTGTTCGCCCGCTACGTGATCAATGATTCGCCCAGCTGGACCGAGCCGGTCACGCTGCTGCTGCTCGCCACCGCGATGAGCCTGGGCGCAGCCACCGGCGTGCATACCCGCCGCCACTTCGGCTTCTTCCTGCTGGCCGCGCACATGGGCCCGGGCCTGCGCCGCGCGGTCGATGTATTCGCCGCGCTGGTGGTGGCTGTGCTGGGCGTGGTCATTGCCTGGTGGGCCGCGGTGCTGCTGCTGGACGGCCTGGACATCAAGGCCGCCGGTGCCAGCCTGCCGCAGAGCATCAACTATCTGCCCCTGTCGATCGGTGGCGCCTTGATGGCGATCTTCGCCGTGAACCAGATGGCGCTGGCTGTACGGCCGGCCGATGCCGTTGCCGAGGGAGATCGCTGAGTCATGGGTATCACCATTCTTTTCACCGTGTTCGCGGTGCTGTTGCTGCTCGGCGTGCCGGTCGCGTTCGCACTCGCCGCTGCTGCCCTGGCCACCCTGTGGTATCTGGATCTGCCGACGCTGGTACTGGTCCAGCAGATCTCGGCCGGCACCGGCTCGGCCTCGCTGATCGCCATTCCATTGTTCATCTTCGCCGGCGAAATCATGATGCGCGGTGGCATCTCCGAGCGCCTGATCTCGCTGGCGTCCTCGCTGGTCGGGCGCATGCGTGGTGGCCTGGGCCAGGTCTCGATCCTGTCCTCGCTGTTCTTCGGCGGTGTGTCCGGTTCGGCCATCGCCGATGTCTCGGCGGTCGGCGGCACGATGATTCCGCAGATGGTCAAGCGCGGTTACGACCGAGACTTCGCGGTCAACGTCAGCATCACCGCGGCGCTGGTCGCACTGCTGGTGCCGCCCTCGCACAACCTGATCCTGTTCTCTGCCGCGGCCGGTGGTGGCCTGTCGATCGCCGATCTGTTCGCCGCGGGCATCGTGCCGGCATTGCTGATGACCGTCGCGCTGATGGTCACCGGCTACGTGGTGGCACGCCGCCGCGGTTACGGTGTGGAGATCTTCCCGGGCTGGCGCGCCGTGCTGCTGCGGCTGGTCTCGGCCCTGCCCGGCCTGGGCCTGGTCGCGCTGATCTTCATCGGCATCCGTGCGGGCATCTTCACCGCGGTGGAGAGTGCTGCGATCGCCGTGGTCTACGCGCTGCTGGTGACCACCGTGCTGTATCGCCAGCTGGACTGGCGCGAGTTCCTCGGCACGGTCACCCATGCCGCGCGCAGCACCGGCGTGATCCTGTTCGTGATCGCGACCGCGGCGGTGTTCGGCTGGCTGCTGGCGTATCTGGAAGTGCCCTCGGCGGCGGTCAACTTCCTGCAGTCGTTCGCGCACAGCCAGTTCATGGTGCTGTTGATGATCGTGGTCATGCTGTTGCTGCTGGGCACCTTCATGGACCTGGCGCCGATGATCCTGATCTGCACGCCGATCTTCCTGCCGGTGGCCAAGGCCTACGGCATCGATCCGATCCACTTCGGCCTGGTGCTGGTGCTGACCGGTGGCCTGGGCCTGGTGACGCCGCCGGTGGGCTCGGTGCTGTTCATCGGTACCGCGATCGGCAAGATCAGCGTCGGTGAGAGCATGCGCTCGATCTGGCCGTTCTGGTTCGCCGCGCTGGGCGTGCTGCTGATCGTCACCTTCTTCCCGGAAATGTCGCTGTGGCTGCCCGCCCTGCTGCGCGCGTAAGCGTGCGGCGGCTGGCAGCCCTGCTGTGGATCGCCCTACCCTGCGCCGTCATGGCGCAGGGCCAGGACATCGCGCTGCGCGGCTTCCAGGACGGCATCAACCACTGGCAGAGTGGGCACGGCACGGACTACCCGCGCTGGTCGCCCGATCAGTACCGGCAGATCGCCGACAACCTTGTCGCGCTGCAGCGTCGTGGGGGTGGCTGGGCGGTCAACCAGGATCCACAGCGGATCCTCGACCAGGCCGCCCAGGCCCAGGCACTGGCCGACCAGGCCACGCCCGGCGGCAGCTTCGACAACCGCAACATCTACACCCAGGTCAGCTACCTGGCCGAGGCCTTCGCGCGCAGCGGGGATAGCCGCTATCGCGACGCGGCCGTGCGCGGCCTGGACTTCATCCTCGCCGAGCAGATTCCAACGTGTGGCGGCTGGCCGCACTCGGTGCCCTCGCGCACCTCGTATCACGGCCACATCACCTTCGCCGACGATGTCACCAGCGGCGTGCTGACCACGTTGCGGCGCATCCAGCGTGAGCCGGTGTTCGGTTTCATCACCTCCGATCAACGCGCGCGCGTGGACGCCGCCGTCACCGCAGGCGATGCGTGCCTGCTGCGCCTGCAGGTGCGCCAGGGTGGCGTGCCGACGATCTGGGCCGGGCAGTACGACCGCACCACCTTGCTGCCCGCGCAGGGTCGGAAATTCGAACTGCCGGCGCTGGTCACCGACGAGAGTGTCGGCGTGGTCCGCTACCTGATGTCGATTCCGGATCCATCGCCGGAAGTGGTCGCCGCGGTCAACGCCGCCATGGCGTGGTTCCAGGCGCACGCGCTGACCGGCTGGCGGCTGGAGACGTTCCAGACCACACCGGAACAGTTCCAGTTCCATCGCACCACGGTGGATCGCCGCCTGGTCGCCGATCCGGGCGCCCCGCTGCTGTGGGGGCGCTTCCATGACCTGCGCGACAGCTCGGTGCTGCTGGCCAACCGGGAGGGCGAACGCGTGGCCACCTTCGATCAGATTCCGCGCGAGCGCCGCACCGGTTATCACTGGTACGGCACTTGGCCGCAGGCCCTGATCACCACCGAGTACCCACGCTGGCGACAGCGTCCTGCCGGGACCGGGGCGCGCTGAGCGCGGCCGGCCCACGATACGTTCAAGGGAGAGAGACGATGCACCTGAGGAAGACCCTGGCGAGCTTTGCCACCGCCTGCCTGCTGCTGGCCGGTGCCGGCCACGCCGCCGAGCCGTCCACCGCCTGGAAGCGCGGGATCGAGAACCAGCGCCAGGCCGATCTGGGCAACGGCACTTTCCTCAATCCGGTGTTCGCAGGCGACCGTCCGGACCCTTCCGTGCTCAAGGATGGCGACGACTACTACCTCACCCTGTCTTCGTTCGATGCCTACCCCGGCCTGCCGATCTGGCACTCGCGCGACCTGGTCAACTGGCAGCCGCTGGGCCATGCCATCACCAGGAACGTGGGGGCGATCTGGGCACCGGACATCGTCAAGCACGGCAGCCGCTACTACATCTACTTCCCCGCCCGCACCGGTGAGACCCGCAGCAACTTCGTGGTCTGGGCCGACAGCATCAAGGGTCCGTGGAGCGAGCCGATCGACATCGGCCTGGGCAGCTACATCGATCCCGGCCATGCGGTGGGCGAAGACGGCAAGCGCTACCTGTTCCTCAGCGGCGGCGACTACGTGCAGCTGGCCGACGACGGCCTGAGCGTGGTCGGTACCCCCAAGCACGTCTACGACGGCTGGAAATACCCGGAAAGCTGGGACGTGGAGGCCTATGCGCAGGAGGGTCCGAAGATCAATGTCCGCGATGGCTGGTACTACATGACCACCGCCGTGGGCGGCACCGCTGGCCCGCCCACCGGGCACATGGTGATCACCGCGCGCTCGCGCTCGATCCATGGCCCCTGGGTGAACGCACCGAACAACCCGATCATGCGCACCCGGTCGGCCGCCGAGCCGTGGTGGTCGCGCGGCCATGCCACGGTGATCGAAGGCACCGACGGGCGCTGGTGGATGATGTATCACGGCTACGAGAACGGGTACTGGACGCTGGGCCGCCAGGCCCTGCTGGAGCCGATCGAATGGACCGCCGATGGCTGGTTCGTGGCCAAGGGCGGCGACCTCGGCCAGCCGCTGGCCATGCCTTCGGGCACATCGGTAGGCCAGCACGGCATGGCGTTGTCCGATGACTTCCGCGGCAAGACCCTCGGCGCGCAGTGGTCCTTCTTCAACCCGGCCCAGGACGAGTACAAGCGCCTGGCGTTCACCGGCAAGGGCCTGGTGGTGCAGGGCAAGGGCAGCACCCCGCGCGACAGCTCGCCGCTGACCGCCATCGCCGGCGACAAGGCCTACCAGTTCGAGGTCGAGATGGAGATCGCCCCGGGTGCGGTGGGCGGCGCCCTGCTCTACTACAGCGACCGCCTCTACGTGGGCGTGGGCAGCAACGGTGAGAAGTTCATCATGCACCGCTACGGCGAGGAGCGCCCCACCCGGCTGGCCCCCAGCACCAAGGGCGGCAAGCTGTGGCTGCGGGTGACCAACAACCGTCACATCGTGACCCTCCACTCCAGCACGGACGGTAAAACCTGGCAGAAGTACCCGGTTCAGATGGAAGTCTCCGGCTACCATCACAATGTGGCGGGCAAGTTCCTGGCCCTGAAGCCGGCGATCTATGCTGCCGGTGACGGCAAGGTCGAGTTCCGGAATTTCCGCCACCGCGCCCTCGATTGAGCTCCCCGCTAGAATCCCCTGACTCATCCCCGGTTTGAACGACATGTCATTGCGCAGCAAAACCGATCCGTCGCCGCACGGATTGACCAAAGGCAAGGCCGCCACGATCAACGACATCGCGCGTCTGTCCGGGGTATCGAAGAAGACCGTTTCGCGGATCATCAACAACTCGCCCCTGGTGCGCAAGGACACGCGTGAGAAGGTCGAAGCGCTGATGCGCGAGGTCGGTTACACGCCGGACCCGCTGGCCCGCGGGCTGGCCTTCCGGCGCTCGTTCCTGATCGGCATGGTGTACGACAACCCGACCGCCCAGTACATCGTGGACATGCAGTACGGCGCGCTGGATGCGCTGCGCGGCTCGAGTTTCGAACTGGTCGTGCACCCCTGCGATTCGCGCAGCCCCGGCTACATTGAAGGCGTGCGCCGCTTCGTGCAGCAGCAGAAGCTGCACGGCGTGATCCTGGTGCCCCGTGCCTCCGAAGACCAGGCGCTGGTGGACATGCTCGATGAGATCGGCTGCCGCTTCACCCGGATCGCCTCGCTGCCGCTGGATGACACCTCGCAGATGGTGGTCACCCACGATCGCGACGGTGCCGCTGAAGCGGCCGATTACCTGCTGTCGCTCGGCCACCGCGACATCGCCCTGGTGACCGGCCCGAGTGCGTACCGTTCTGCGCACGAGCGCACCGCCGGCTTCATCGATGCGCTGGCCAAGCGCGGCATCGAGCTGCCCCCGGCGCGCATCGTCGAAGCCGGCTACACCTTCGAATCCGGTGTGGCCGCGGCCGAGAAACTGCTGCTGGGCAAGCAGCGCCCGACCGCCATCTTCACCGGCAACGATGAAATGGCCGCCGGTATCTACAAGGTCGCCCTGCGCGCCGGCATCAACATCCCGCGCCAGCTCTCGATCATCGGCTACGACGACAGCCCACTGGCGTCGCGCCTGTGGCCGTCGCTGACCTCGGTGCGCCGCCACACGCGAGACACCGGCCGGACCGCCGCGGCCATGCTGATCCAGCCCGATGGCCAGGCCGTGATGCAGCACGCCAGCGTGCGCCCGCACCTGATCGTGCGCGACTCCTGCCAGCCACCCGAGGATTGACCGCGCCGCGATGGCAATGACGCGCCTTCATCATCAACGCGTCGCCACGCACCCGCGCAAACGGTTGCCGATACCCCCGCTTTTCTGACATGGACACCGTGCCGAGGCCCGCCCCCGGCCTATCGTGCGCTGCAAAATGACACCGGTTTACCAAATGGCTACAATCACTTGAAATCGCGCCGGGGCCGACGCATCGCCCCACCCCTGCTCTGGAGACGCCATGTACTGCAAGACCCATTACGCCACCCATCCCGACGCCATCAAGGGCGCCAGCAATGACGACCTGCGCGATCTGTATCTGCTCGATGGTCTGTTCAACGCCGATGCGGTGACCCTGAAGTACACCCACTACGAGCGCTTCGTGCTCGGCGGTGCGGCCCCGGTCAACGGCCCGGTTTCGCTGCCCAAGCAGACCGAACCGGCCTCGGCTGCCGGCCACGCTTTCCTGGAGCGCCGCGAGCTGGGCGTGATCAATGTCGGCGCCGGCAGCGGCACCGTCACCGTTGACGGCACCGTGTTCACGCTCGGTCCGAAGGACGGCCTGTACGTGGCCATGGGCAGCGAAGACGTCGTGTTCGCCTCCGATGACGCGGCCAACCCGGCGCAGTTCTACCTGGCCTCGACCCCGGCGCATGCGCGCTTCGAGACCAAGGCACTGTCGATCAAGGACGCCGTGGCGCTGGACCGTGGCGCGCTGGAAACCAGCAACGAGCGCACCATCTACCAGTACATCGTGCCGGCCACCTGCCAGTCTTCGCAGCTGCTGCTGGGCCTGACCGTGCTCAAGCCGGGCAGCGTCTGGAACACGATGCCGCCGCACCTGCACGACCGCCGCAGCGAAGTCTATTTCTACTTCGACCTGGGCCAGAACGACCGCGTGTACCACTTCATGGGCGAGCCGGACGCGCAGCGCCACATCGTCATCCAGAACAACGAAGCCGTGGTGTCGCCGCCGTGGTCCATCCACATGGGCGCCGGTACCAGCAACTACGCCTTCATCTGGGCGATGGGCGGCGAGAACCTGGATTACACCGACATGCACGTGCTGGACATCTGCCAGCTCAAGTGACCCCGACGCGCCGCCGGCATCGCGTCGGCGGCGTCTGTTACGCATTGGACAAGGACCACATACGCAATGGCTAATCCGTTCAGTCTGGAAGGCAAGGTCGCCCTCGTCACCGGTGGCAACACCGGCCTGGGCCAGGGCATCGCGGTCGCATTGGCGCAGGCCGGTGCCGACGTCGCCGTGGCCGGCATCGCGCCGCCCACCGAAACCATCGAGAAGATCACCGCACTGGGTCGCCGCTGCCTGGCGATCGAAGCGAACCTGATCAGCATCGAGCCGGTCGAGCGCGTCATCCGCGAAACCATCGACGGCCTGGGCGGCCTGGATATCCTGGTCAACAACGCCGGCCTGATCCGCCGCGCCGATGCCGTGGAGTTCAGCGAAAAGGACTGGGACGACGTAATGAACGTCAACATCAAGTCCGCGTTCTTCATCTCGCAGGCCGCCGGCAAGCATTTCATCGCCCAGGGCCGCGGCAAGATCATCAACATCGCCTCGATGCTGTCCTTCCAGGGCGGTATCCGCGTGCCGTCCTACACCGCCAGCAAGAGCGGCATCGCCGGCATCACCCGCCTGCTGGCCAACGAGTGGGCCAGCAAGGGCATCAACGTCAACGCGATCGCCCCGGGCTACATGGCCACCGACAACACCGCTGCGCTGCGCGCCGATGAGGACCGCAACAAGTCCATCCTCGACCGCATCCCGGCCGCGCGCTGGGGCACTCCGGAAGACCTCGGCGGCACTGCGGTGTTCCTGGCCTCCAGCGCCTCGGACTACGTCAACGGTGCGGTCCTGCCGGTCGACGGTGGTTGGCTCGCCCGGTAACCCCATCGCGGCGCACTGGTGCGCCCACGATCTGCGCTGCAGATCGTGGGCCCCGAGCCATCGTTGGATCCAGACCTCACCGCTTCGCGGTCGCCCCCTGACGCAGGGGGCTTTCCACCAGATGCACGCCGGTAGCGCCGGCCGCTGGCCGGCAGCTCTCCACCCAGGAGCATGACCATGTTGCGTTTGCTGCTGTCTTTGTCGCTGCTGATGGCGGCCCCCAGCGCGCTCTGCGCCTCGCACCGCATCTTCATTGCCGGGGATTCCACCGCCGCCGAGTACGGCCCGGAGCGCGCGCCACAGGCCGGCTGGGGCCAGGCCTTGCAGAGCTATCTCGATCCCGCCGTGTGGGAGGTCCGCAACCACGCCAAGGGCGGCCGCAGCACGCGCAGCTTCATCGATGAGAAGCGCCTGGATGCGATCGCCGCCGAGCTCCAGCGCGGTGACGTGCTGCTGATCCAGTTCGGTCACAACGATGCCAAGTTCGAAGACCCCACCCGCTATACCGATCCTGCCGTTGCCTACCCGCAGTTCCTGATGCGTTACGTGCAGCTGGCCCGCGACAAGGGCGCCACGCCCGTGTTGATCACCCCGGTAGCGCGGCTGCTGTACGACTTCGGGTCGCTGCTGGATACACATGGCGCGTACACCCAGGCGGTGAAAGCGCTGGCCAGCCGTGCACAGGTCGCGCTGATCGATCTCAACGAAAGCTCCACGCGCTGGATCCGCGCGCTGGGCGAGCAGGGCGCGCGGCCGTATTTCCTGTTCGTGCCCGAGCAGAACAAGGCCGACGGCACGCACTTCAGTGTGGCCGGTGCGACGGCGGTGGCGTGCCTGGTGATGCGCGACTGGGTGGCATTACAGCCCGGACTCACCTCGGCGCTGAAGCGCGATATCGATTGCGACGTGCGCGGTGCGGGGCAGGGCGCGGATGCCTCGAAGCCTTCGCGCGTGGTGCACGAGCGCGACATCGCCGTGAGTCAGCCGGGTCCGCATGGAGGGGCGGGGCCGACCACGGCGTATCCGTTCTTCGCCGAGGACACCGACCTCCCGTTCGTGCTGCGCAAGCGCGTGCTGCACAAAGGGGCAGGCATCGGCCTGCACCCCCAGCACAAGGACGAGATCTACTACATCGTCAGCGGGCGCGGCAGCTACGTGCTGGACGGCAAGCAGTACGACGTGGCGGCCGGCGATGCGCTGCTGACCCGAACCGGGAGCTCGCACGCCCTGCAGCAGGTGGGCGAATCGGATCTGGTGGTGCTGTTGGCGTATCCGCGGTAGAGCCGACCGTGGGTCGGCTGCTCCCGCTCAACGGCGTCCGCCGCAACGTCGCTCGAACGGCAGCCGACCCACGGCCGGCTCTACCGATCGCACAACGATCGGCTCTACCGCTCACACGTCGCCGCCGTCTTCCCAGCCTTCCCCCGTGCCCTTCTGGAACACGCGGTCACCGTCCTGCACCTCACCGGCCGGCAGGTGCTCCTTGGCCTCCAGGGCGGCATAGATCGGGGTGAAGTCCGGCGCGGTGGCCTGCATCAACTGCTCGAAGCTGTCGATGACGAAGTAGGTCTTCTGGAAGGTGTCGATCCGGTAGCGGGTGCGCATGATCCGCTCCAGATCGAAACCGATCCGGTTCGGCGCGGCCGATTCCAGCGAGTACAGCGACTCGCCCTTGGACGACACAATGCCGGCGCCGTAGATGCGCAGGCCCTCGTCGGTGTTGATCAGCCCGAATTCCACCGTGTACCAGTACAGGCGGGTGAGGTGCTGCAGTGCCTCCGGGCCGATTGCATGCGCCTTGACGCCACCGCGGCCGTAAGCGGCCATGTAATCGGCGAAGACCGGGTTCATCAGCAGCGGCACGTGCCCGAACAGGTCATGGAACATGTCCGGCTCGGCGATGTAGTCGATCTGGTCCGGGCGGCGGATCCACCAGGTCACCGGAAAGCGGCGGTTGGCCAGGTGATCGAAGAAATCGAGCTCCGGCAGCAGGCCTTCCACCCCGACCAGGGTCCAGCCGGTGGCGGCGCCCAGCACTTCGTTGAGCTGGTCGAAGCGCGGGATCATGTGCGCGCTCATGCCCATCTCGTCCTGCGCGTGCAGGAACTCCTTGCTGGCCCGGCCGACCAGCAGCTCGCGCTGGCGCTGGAAGAGGGTGCTCCAGGTGGCGTGGTCGTCAGCGGTGTAGCTGTCCCAGGGCTGTTCCACGATGGCAGTGGTATAGACCGGCACGTATCCCTTGTCGGTCTGCTGGTGTTCGACGCGGCGGGGGGCGGTGGCGGTTTCCATCGTGGTGGTCTCCTGGGAAGTCATCTGTGGATGCTAGGGCAGGGCGCGCGCAAGAGGTTTGCAAAGTTGCGCGGATATGGCCTGTTGGCGCAATATCATTGCGTCCATCTCATGTTGCGGGGCAGCAATGACCGGAGACGCCCAGTTCGACCGCACGGATCTGCGCTTGCTGGCTGAAATCCAGCAACACGGGCGTGCCACCAACGCCGAGCTCGCCGCCCGGGTGAATCTGTCCCCGTCGGCCTGCCTGCGGCGGGTCCAGCGGCTGGAAAGCGAGGGCGTGATCGCCGGGTATGGGGCCCGCCTTGAACCGCGTCAGATCGGCTTGGGCCTGCAGGCCTTCGTCCGCGTGCAGCTGGAGAAACACGACCAGCACGCCATCGGCGTGTTCGCCGACAGCGTGGTGGAGTGGGACGAGGTGGTGGCCTGCCACGCGCTCACCGGCGACATGGACTACCTGCTGCACATCTATGTGCGCGACCTGGAGCACTTCTCCAGCTTCCTGCTCGACAAGCTGCTCAATGCCGCCGGCGTGGCCGACGTCAATTCCAGTTTCGTGCTGCGCACGGTCAAGGAATTCCGGGCGCTGCCGTTGTCGCAGCTCGAATGACGCAGATCGCCGTCGCGATCGCACGGTAGAGCCGACCGTGGGTCGGCTTCGTGGAGACCCGAGCCAGGAACAGCCGACCAACGGTCGGCTCTACCGGTGGCGGGGCTTCAGCCCTCGCACTTTTCCTTGCGCCCCATCAGCCGGCCCACACGCGAGGGCTCATCGCACTTGGGCGCGGCCGGCGGCGGGGCCAGCGCGGCGGCACGCGCCTTCTGCAGTTGCTGGACCTTGGCGCGGATCTGCGGCATCGCCGCCATCGCGGCCTTCTCGCCTTCCAGGATCGCGTTGTTGCGCTGGCCGAAATCGGCCGCACCGATGTCCAGCACCTTGGGCCGGATGATCACGTCTGCGCGCGCCAGTTCCTGCTCGCCCAGGCGCTGGCCCATGATCGAGATCGACTGGTTGACGATGCCGAGCATGCCGGTCGGCGCCTTGCCGCTGGCCTTGCTGGAGATGTCCACGGCGATCACGATGTCCGCGCCGAGCTGGCGCGCCGCGTCGACCGGCACCGGACTGACCACGCCACCGTCGATGTAGTTGTACTTGCCGATCTTCACCGGCTCGAACACGCCGGGGATGCTGCTGGAGGCGCGCACCGCCTGGCCGACGTTGCCGCGCACGAACACGGTGCGCTCGCCGGTTTCCAGTTGGGTGGCGACCGCAGCGAAGGGCTTGCTCAGCTTTTCGGCGGGGCGGTTGTCGACCTGCGCGTTGACGTAGTCCTGCAGCTTCTGGCCCTGTACCAGGCCGCCGGAGAACAGGCGCACGTCGCGGATGCTGGCTTCATCCAGGGCGACCGCCTTGGACTGCATCTGGAACGCGTCCATGCCGCTGGCATACAGCGCGCCGACCACGCTGCCGGCGCTGGTGCCGGACACCACCACCGGTTCGAAGCCGTTGGCCTCCAGCATCTTGATCACCCCGATATGGGCGAAGCCCTTGGCCGCGCCGCCGCCGAGCGCGATGCCGATCTTGACCGGCTTGGCCGGGGTCACCGGCACGGCGGCCGGTGGCGGGGTGGGGCGCACGGGATCACCGCCGCAACCGGCCAGCAGGCCGAGCAGGGCAACGGACAGCGTCAGGCGGGTACGGCGCAGTGAGGTC
Organism: Stenotrophomonas sp. PUT21; assembly: GCF_052232875.1. Classification (NCBI taxonomy): domain Bacteria; kingdom Pseudomonadati; phylum Pseudomonadota; class Gammaproteobacteria; order Lysobacterales; family Lysobacteraceae; genus Stenotrophomonas; species Stenotrophomonas sp. PUT21. Next base: position 4,083,959 of record NZ_CP197645.1, read on the forward strand.
ATCGGCGTGGCAACGTGAATGGGCATCGAGGGGCCGCCAGCATACCGAAGCGCTGGCGGACCCGGCAGGGCCGTCGGGCAGGGCATTCAGGCCATGACCGGGGATGTCAGGCCGCGACCGCCGTCACAACGCGCGGGCCCGGGAGGAGGTAATGAATAGCGGTTGTTTGCGGCTCTGTTGCTGTACTGCAACAATTGTCTGGTAGCGCCGGTCCACCACCCCTCCCAACACAGCCTAAACGCCATGTTCCCGAACCGCACTGCCCACGGCCGTTTCCCGTCCGTGCACCCGCTCGTTGTCGCGCTTGCCGCCCTGCTGCCATTGACGGCCGCAGCCCAGGACGCCCCCGCCACCAAGGATCCGGTCGCCCTCGATACGCTGCAGGTCACGGCGCAACGCCGCGTCGAAAACGCCAAGGACGTGCCGGTCTCGATCTCGGCCATCCAGGGTGAAAAGCTCGACGTGCTCGGTTCGGCCGGCGATGACATCCGCTTCCTGTCGGCGCGTGTGCCCAGCCTGAACATCGAATCGTCCTACGGCCGTGCCTTCCCGCGTTTCTACATCCGCGGCCTGGGCAACACCGATTTCGACCTCAATGCCTCGCAGCCGGTGTCGCTGGTGTATGACGATGTGGTGCAGGAAAGCCCGCTGCTGAAGGGCTTCCCGCTGTTCGACCTGGCCGGTGTGGAAGTGCTGCGCGGCCCGCAGGGCACCCTGTTCGGCCGCAACACCCCGGCCGGCGTGGTCAAGTTCGATTCGGCGCGTCCCTCGCAGGACGCTGACGGCTACATCAAGGTCGCCTACGGCAGCTACAACACCTGGAACACGCAGGGCGCCTACGGTGGCCCGCTGACCGACCGCTGGTCGGCGCGCGTGTCCGCGCTGTACCAGCGCCGCGACGACTGGGTCACCAATACCCGCCAGGGCGCGCCGGCGCAGGGCTTCGAAGGCTATGACGAAGCCGCCGCCCGCGTGCAGTTCCTGTACGAAGGCGACGACGTCGAAGCGCTGTTCAACCTGCACAAGCGCAAGCTCAACGGCACCGCGCGCCTGTTCCGCGCCAACATCATCAAGCCGGGCACCAACCAGCTGGTCGAGAACTTCGACCGCGATGACGTCTCCACCGATGGCCAGAACTTCTCCGACCTGGAAACCTGGGGCGGCAGCGCGCGCCTGAAGTGGGACCTGGGCCGCGTGACCCTGCACTCGATCACCGGTTACGAGACCGCCGAATCGCTCAACCACGGTGACATCGACGGCGGTTACGGTGCCAGCTTCCTGGGCGCTGGCAACTACGGCCCGGGCAACATCCCGTTCGCCTCCGAATCGGCCGATGGCCTGCCGCACCACCGCCAGTGGACCCAGGAATTCCGCGTGGAATCCAATGAGTGGGGCCGCTTCGACTGGCAGGCCGGCGTCTTCTACTTCGATGAAGACGTCACCATCGACAGCTTCAACTACGACTCGCTGACCCCGGGCAATCCGCAGACCGGTCACGCCGTGCAGCAGCAGCGCAACAAGGCGTGGGCGGCCTTCGCCTCCGGCGATTTCGACGTGACCGAGCGCTTCAAGCTGCGCGGTGGCGTGCGCTACACGCAGGACAAGAAGGACTTCAGCGCCAGCGTGCTGCAGGCCGTGCCGTTCGGCACCGCGGTCAGCGGCCCGTACATCGCCAAGACCGACGTCAACGACGTCAGCTGGGACCTCAGCGGCGTCTACCAGATCACCGACAACCTCAACGCGTATGCCCGCGTGGCCAAGGGCTTCCGTGCACCGTCGATCCAGGGTCGCCTGGCCTTCGGTGGCGTTTCGCAGGCGGATTCGGAGAAGGTGATTTCGTATGAAGCCGGCATCAAGGCCGACCTGTTCGACCGCCGCGCACGCCTGGGCTTCAACGTGTTCCGCTACAACGTCGACGGCCAGCAGCTGATCGCCGTGGGTGGCACCAACAACACCGCGACCCTGCTCAACGCCGACAAGACCATCGGCCAGGGCGCCGAGCTCGACTTCGAGGCCTACCTGACCGACCACGTCCTGCTGACCCTGGGCAGCAGCTACAACGACACCGAGATCAAGGACAAGGATCTGGCGGTGGCGATCTGTGGCGGCGGCTGCACCATCACCGACCCGACCACGGTCATCGATGGCGGCACCTACGCGCTGGTCAACGGCAACCCGCTCCCGCAGGCGCCGAAGTGGATCCACAACCTGACGTTGCGCGCCGGCTTCCCGGTCAACGATGCCAGCGAGTTCTACGTCTACACCGATTGGGCCTACCGCAGCCCGGTCAACTTCTTCCTGTACGAGTCGCCGGAGTTCCGCAGCCGCTCCTCGCTGGAAGGGGGCCTGCGGCTGGGCTACAACTGGGATTACGGCCAGTACGACGTGGCCGTGTACGGCCGCAACCTGACCGACCAGGTCCGCGTGGTCGGCGCGATCGACTTCAACAACCTGACCGGCTTCCTCAACGAGCCGCGCACGTTCGGCGTGGAGTTCACCGCGAAGTTCTGATGCACGTCATGCGGTAGGTTCCCACCGTGCGTGGGTATCGCGAAAAACGAAAACGGCGCGGAGAAGTCCGCGCCGTTTTCTGTTGATGGCCTCTGCCATTTCGCCGCTTCGGTAGAGCCGACCGTTGGTCGGCTGCCCCCCCGCCTTACAACGCGCTCGCCGGCCGCACCTTCAACACCGCCTCTTCGGCCGCGCAATCCCGTGCCGAATGCAGCCCCGCCCTGCGCGCCGCCACGATCTCCTTGCGTGCGGCCAGCAGGTCGCTGTTGAACGCGGCGTTGTCATGCAGGCGTGCCACCGCGGCCGCGCCCATGAAGCGGCCTTCGAGGATGTCGCTCTGCCAATGCACGTTGCAGACCAGACGGCTCTCGCCATAGTTGCGGCCGCGTGCCTGGATTGCGTCGGCACGATCCGGGGCGATCTCCGAGAGGATCAGCGCCCAGGCCCAGCCGATCGAGGTGTGGCCGGACGGATAGGAGCCGTTGCCGCGCAGGTCCTGTTCGTCTTCCGGCGAGCAGGTGGGTTCGTTGTTGACCATGAACGGCCGCGCGCGCTGGTAGTGCTTCTTCGCCGTGCGGGTGGCCGCGCTGGCATCGATCCGGCTGCGTTCCAGCAGGCGGTACAGCGCCGGCGTCTTCACCGCATCCACATCGACATCGATCGCGCAGGAGAACTGATTGGCACCGGCCGGGAAGGCGAGCTCGGCGTCACGGTGGGCCTGCTCGAAGCGCGGGCTGCCGCGTAGCGCACGGGCTTCACGGCTGACCTGTTCGTCCAGTGCGAAGCCGGCCGAACCGGCGGCCGGCGGTGCCGGTACCAGTGCCAGGCTGTCCGGCACGGCGCTGCCCTGCAGGTAGCCGACCGCCTTGGTGGTCACCGAGGCTTCCACCGGCGTGGTGCCCGGTGCGGCCGTTGACGCGCAGCCGGCGAGGGCGGCGAGCAGGGCGGTCACCAGCATCGGGCGGATGGCAGCGGAGCGCAGGGACGATGACATCGGGAGGTCTCGAAGAGGGGGAGCCGCATGATCGCAGCTTCCTCCGGCGACGACAGCGGCCGTTCGTCATCCGGCCAGATCCGGCATGGCCGTGTCCCGGATGACGGAAACCCGCGACTGGTTCACGGATTTCATGGGGCGCACGACATAGCGTCATCGAAGGCGCCATCGTTCGTCATCTCTCCATGGAGACATGCACCCCATGGCAACGCGGCAGCGCCGGTCATCAGGGGGATCACCTGCAAGGAGACAGCGGATGCGAAGCGACGCGGGAAGGTGGGGGGGCGGTCTCGCCCTGGCTCTGATGCTGGCGTGCGGCACGGTGCACGCGGCCGATGTAGTGGGGGTGGCGTTCGTGCACGGCACCGGCAAACAGACCGATGCGCGCGCGGACTACTGGCAGCCGGGCATCATCGATACGGTGCGCCTCGGGCTGCCCAACAGCAGCAACTACACCGTCATCAACTGCGATTTCGAGCAGTACATGTGGAAGCCCGAGGCGGCCGGCTGCCTGGCCGGGCAGCTGACCAGCTTCATCAACAACCGCGGCATCACCAGGCTGGTGGTGATCACCCATTCCAACGGCGGCAACGTGGTGCGCTGGATCCTCTCCAACCCCACCTATGACAGCCGTTACCCGAAGATCATCCAGACGGTCAGCAAGGTCACCGCACTGGCGCCGTCCTCGGCCGGTACACCCCTGGCCGACGCGGTGCTCAACGGCAACGTGTTCGAAACCTCGGTGGGCTGGCTGCTGGGCTACAAGAGCGATGCCGTTCGCCAGCAGCAGGTGGGCCACATGGCCACCTACAACGCGCAGAACCTGTACGGCACGGCCGGCCGCCCCGCATTGCCCAGGCCGTTCCGCGCGGTGGTCGGCTCGGATGTGGAATCTGCGGTGTGGGACAGCAACAGTTACTGCGGTGGCTATGCGCAGAACGTGGGCCTGGAGTTCACCCAGAACTGGTTGAGCAGCTGCTCGGACGGCTTCCTGGAGTGCAGCAGCCAGAAGGCGGCCGGCACCACCTGGTTCACCGACAAGCAGCGTACCCAGGGCGCCGAGCCGCTCAGCCACAACCAGAGCCGGCGCGAGTGCTTCGGCTTGGGCACGATCCTGCGCAACGACCTGACCCTGTGAGGAGCCCCCCGATGATGCGAAAGACGACGATCGCGGCGGCCCTGTTCGCCGCGCTGGCAGCGCTGCCACTGCAGGCGGCACAACCGCTGCTGGCCGCCCGCGCCAGCGACCAGGTCCTACGCGCGGTGGAGCGTGCGCCCTTGCCGGCCGGGCCGGTGGAGCAGGCGCCGTTGAGCTTTGCCTGGGCGCTGGATCCAGCCCAGGCACTGACCCCCGCACCGACCTTCATGGCCAGCAGCCGCAGCTACTGGGAGATGGTGGATGCACCGGCGCTGCAACAGGGCCTGGCGTTGCCGCTGACCGCGCCCGATGCGGTGATCCAGGTCAGCCCCGTGCAGGGCGCCCGTGCGTTGGATAGCCGCCAATGGCAGGTGCGTGATCCTTCCGGCGCGCTGGCGGTGAACAAGGTGGTCGATGACCAGCAACTGCGCGCGGCGGGGATGGCGGTCGGCCCGGGCACGGCGATGGTCCGCACGGGCACCACCTCCGCGGCCGGCAGCTATCGGCTGCAGAGCACGCAGGCTCAAGGCCGCTACGTAGTGCAGGTACTCGAGCCCAACAGCCCGATCGCGCTGCAACTGCAGGCGAGCAGCGACCGGGTGCTGGCCGGTGGCACGCTGGCGCTGAGCGCGCGTCTGGTCAACGACGGTGGCTTGGCAGCGGCGCAGGCCGCCCGTGCGCGGCCGCTGCCGCTGCCGGCCGTGGGCGAGGCCCTGCTGGTGGCACCCGATGGCCGCAGCTGGCCGGTACCGCTGGTCGCCGCCAAAGACGGTCTGCGTGCACAGGTGACGGTGCCGCAGGACATCGGCACGGCGCAGGGGTTGTGGGAACTGCAGGCCTTCGTCAGTGCCGACGGTGTGCAGCGCGATGCCAAGGTGGCGTTCGCGGTGGCGCAGGCGACGGCGCGCTTCCAAGGCCAGGTCGAGGCGGATGCCAGCCGCCGCGAGGTCCGCCTGCCGCTGCAGATCGGTGCGCCGGGCCGCTATGAGGCGCGTGGCACGCTGTATGCCACCGGCCCCGACGGGACGCTGCGGCCAGTGGCGCAGGCACACAGTGCGGCGTGGTTCGCGACGGCAGGGGCGGGTGAGCTCCGCCTGCCGTTCGCCAGCGTGGCGTTGCCGAGCGGCTATGCCGCCCCGTTCGAGGTGCGTGATCTGCAGCTGCAGGACCAGAGCCGGATGGCCCCGATCGAATCACGTGCGGTGGCGGTGAGGTTCTGAGTTCACCCCGCGAACGCGCTCAACCGGCCGGCCTGATCCACCACCCGGATCGGGCCGCCAAACAGCTCGGACAACGGTCCATCGCGCAGCAGTTCCGCGCGTGAGCCATCGGCGAGGATCTTGCCACCGCGCAGCATCACCACCCGCTCGATCTCGGGGATGATTTCCTCGATGTGGTGGGTCACCAGCACCAGGGTGATGCCCTGGCGGGCGAGCTCGCGCATGGTGGCGATCAGCTGCTCGCGGGCGATCAGGTCCAGCCCGGTGGAGGGTTCATCCAGCAGCAGGGCCTGTGGCCGGTTCACCAGTGCCCGGGCGATCAGCACGCGCCGGGTCTCGCCGGCCGACAGCTCGGCATAGCCACGCTGCAGCAGGGGCAGGGCGCCGGTCATGGCCAGGGTCTCCCGCGCGCGTTCGCGCATCTCCGGGGTCACTTCGCGGAAGGCCGGCACCACGAAGCTGGCGAAGAAGCCGGTCAGCACCGCCTCTTCCACGGTCAGCCCGGGCATCTCTGAGAGGTTGCTGCTCAGGTCCCCGGTGACGATACCCAGCTGCGAGCGCAGCCGGTCCACCTGCCAGCGGTTCTGGCCGAGCACGCGCACCGCCACCGTGCCATCGCCGTGCGCCAGCGGGTACAGCTCGCGGGTGATGAGCTTGATGAAGGACGACTTGCCGCAGCCATTGGGGCCGAGCAGGGCGGTGTGCTGGCCCTGTTCGATGCGCAGGCTGAGATCGTGCAGGACCCGGACCTGGCCGCGGATGACACAGGCGCGGTCGAGCTCGATCAGGGGGACGGAGGAGGCCGGCACCACCGGCGAGGCTGCGACTGTCATGAATGCGGGGGCATGCTCACGAAGGTAAGGGAAGAACTGAATGACTGCGCAAAAATGGCATCGAAGGGATGAACTTTGCAACGTCAGGCCCCATGATGTCCCAAGGTGTACCCGTTTCCTTGCTGGCCGACTGCGGCCCGGAGTCCTGCGATGCTCGATACGCTCCTCAACTTCCTGACCGGCGGTGTCGTCGGCCTCGGCTGGTGGGGCATGGCGCTGGTGCTGCTGGTGTTCACCCAGCTGACCATCTTCGCCGTCACGCTGTACCTGCACCGCAGCCAGGCGCACCGGGGCGTGGATTTCCACCCGGTCATCGCGCACTTCTTCCGTTTCTGGACCTGGCTGACCACCTCGATGATCACCAAGGAGTGGGTGGCGATCCATCGCAAGCACCACGCCAAGGTGGAAACCGATGAGGACCCGCACAGCCCGGTGACCAAGGGCATTGGCATGGTGTTCTGGCGGGGCGTGGAGCTGTACCGCGAGGCCCGCGCGATGCGCGCGGATATCGAGCAGTACGGCCGCGGCGCGCCGGATGACTGGATCGAGCGTCACCTGTATACCCCGCATGCCAACCTTGGCCCGGTCGCGCTGCTGGTCATCAACAGCGTGCTGTTCGGCCTGCCCGGCGTGGCCCTGTGGGCGATCCAGATGGCCTGGATCCCGTTCTGGGCGGCCGGCGTCATCAATGGCCTGGGCCACTGGTGGGGCTACCGCAACTTCGAATCTGCCGATACCTCCACCAACCTGACGCCGTGGGCGTTCTGGGTGGGCGGTGAAGAACTGCACAACAATCACCATGCCTTTCCGAGCTCGGCGCGCTTCTCGATGCGCCGCTGGGAGTTCGATATCGGCTGGGCCGTGATCCGCGGCCTGCAGGCCCTGCGCCTGGCCAAGGTGCTGCGTGTCGCGCCGAGCATGGACGTGCGCCCGAACATCGCCGTGCCGGATGCTGAAACCCTCAAGGCCCTGTTGTCGCACCGCTTCCAGGCAATGACCGATTACCAGCGCAATGTGTTCGTGCCGGCCCTGCGCGAAGAAGCCGCGATGGCGGGCGCCAAGCTGCGCAAGCTGCTGCCGCGCCGCATGCGCCGTGGCCTGGTCAACGACGGCCGCTGGCTCAAGCCGGATTGCCGCGCCCAGCTCAGCACGTGGGTCGAACAGCGCCCGCGCATCCGCGTGCTGGTGGAGCACCGTGCCCGCCTGGCGGCCCTGCTGGAAGCGCGCGGCAATGACGCCGCCGAGCGCTTGAAGTTGCTGCAGGCCTGGTGCCACGAAGCCGAGGCTAGTGGCATCGCCGCGCTGCAGAACTACGCCGCGCGCCTGAAGGGCTACGCACTGACGGCGCACTGATCGATGTGCTTCCCGACCGGGAACGTCTCCGCGAAACGCCGCCTTGTGCGGCGTTTTGCGTGTCTGGGCCTGGCCGTTGGCGTGCTGGGTGCGACGGCACAGGCGCAGGTCACGGATACGGGCAGTTACCTGCAGCGCATGGACACCGACGGCGACGGCCGGGTCAGCGTGGAGGAATACGTGCAGTGGCTGCTGTACGCCTTCGATCGCATGGACCGCAACGGCGATGGCGTGCTCAGCGCCGATGAGCTGCCCGGTGGCAAAGGTCCGCCGATCACGCGGGAGCAGCAGCGGCAGACGCTGATCCAGCGGTTCCACAAACAGGATGCCAATGGCGACGGGTATTTGAGTGCGCGCGAGTTGGCTGCGCCGCCGCGGTGAGCTGAACTGAATTGCCGCCGTGACGTTGTAAATACGGTCCAGAATGTGACACCGATCTCATTTCTGCCACTCCGCTGAACGAACCTGTGCTTTACATTTCATTAACTTTTGGTAGGTTGCGCCCATTGGCAGACGAACGCGAAGCGTTCCCCATCGCCTCCAACCTGGTGCTTCAGCACGCTGTTGGGAAAGGATATGTGTTCCGGGGCTATGCCAAGGTACATGGAGATGCACGCAGGCAATGGAAGGCAACACAGGCAAGGCAAGAGCGGGTTGCAGTTTGACTTCGTAGTTCTCGCACATTGACAGGCAACGCTCAGGCATGGGGCTACACCTTCATGCTTGCCGACGTCCAGTGGCTTGAATGGCGATGGCAGCCTGGTACAGGGGGCAGCACTGAAACGGCGGTCCATCGATGGCACCGCGTGCGCAGACTGCTGAAACATCACAGTCCCGTTGACATGGTAGTTGAGCGAGGTGCGTTGCACGCTTGACCTGTAGGCCGTGGAAAAGACGGCGGAAAGGACATGGATGTCGTGCAGTACACCCGCGAAGGTGCCCATGAACGGGGCTTCGGTTGGATGGTCTGATTGAATGGATGCAATTACAGTGTCATCGCCACGGCGCCTGGGTGCGTTGTTCTTCATTTTGGTTGTGGGTCTGACGGCTCCCGTTGCGGCGTTGGCGCAGGCGGGACAGCCCACGCTGGCCGATCAGCAGGAACTGCGCGACCGTGCCGAGCGCGAAGCGCGTGAGCGCGCCGAACGGCAAGCGATTCCTGAAGTTGCAGGCCCTGCCGCACCAGCCGCCAACTACCGTTCCACGGACCTGCCCGACGAATCGCCCTGCTTCCGCATCGATGCCATCGTGCTCGATGGAGCGCATCGCGACCGGTTTGCCTTTGTCCAACGCTATCTGGACAAGTACCAGGGACGCTGCATTGGCCAGGAGGGCATCGCGCTGATGGTGCGCAGAGCATCGGACCTGATCCTGGCCAAGGGCTATGTCACCACCCGCATCGGCCTGCCCGAGCAGAATCTGGGCGTAGGCACCCTGCGCCTGCAACTGGTAGCGGGCACCATCCGTCAGATCCGTTTCGCCGATGGCCCTCCTCGCGATGCCATGTGGAAAAGTGCCTTCCCGGTGCGCGCTGGCGATGTGCTTAACCTGCGCGCGCTGGAGCAGGGCCTTGAGCAGCTCAAGCGGGTGCCATCGCAGGATGTGGAGATGGAACTGGTGCCAGGCGCGCAGCCTGGCGAGTCGGACGTGGTGATTACTCTGAAGGCCGCGCGGCGCTGGCGCAGTGCATTGTCGCTGGACGATGGTGGTAGTGAAGGTACCGGCAAGCAACAGGCCGGTACCACCGTATGGGCCGACAACCTGCTGGGCATCAACGACCTGTTGAGCATGGGCATCAACAGCGATGGCAGCGCCGAGCACGGCAAGGGCACGCATGGTTACAACGCATCCTGGAGCGCGCCGCTGGGCAACTGGCGTTTCTCGACCAGCACGTACGGCTCGCGTTATGCGCAGATCATTCGCGGCAACAACGACGACTTCAGCAGCACCGGCCGTTCGCGCAGCCTGGATCTCACGGTGGAACGCCTGCTCACGCGCGGCCAGAGTTATCGCACCGCCATGGAGCTGCGCCTTGCCCAGCGCCACTCGCGTAGCTTCGTCGAAGGCGTTGAACTGCGAGGCCAGCGCCGCAGGACCACCTCGGCGGAACTGGCCCTGCTGCATCGTCAGTACGTGGGCAGCCTGCAGGCAGATCTGCGCCTGGCCCACCGACGTGGCCTGCCGTGGCTGGGCGGCGATGACGATGGCCCAGGACGCGATGACGAAGCCCCCACCTTCCGTTACCGCATCACCACGCTGGATATCGGTGTCGGCGCTCCGGTGCTGCAGGGCCCCCGCCCAATCTATTGGAACAGCGCGCTGCGCTATCAGTGGACCTCCGACCCGCTGTACGGCGCTGAGTTCATCAGCATTGGTGGCCGCTACACCGTCAACGGCTTCGACGGCGAAGTGATGCTGGGCGGTGCGACCGGTGGCTACTGGCGCAACAGTCTCAACTTCAGCCTGCACCGCCGCTTCTCGCCTTACGTCGGCGTGGATGTGGGCCATATCGCCAGCAATGCGGTGCAGGGAATCGCCGGTGGCGACATGGTCGGTGCCCACGTAGGCGCCCGAGGCCAGGCGCTCAGCCTGGACTGGGATGTCTTTGTTGGTTTTCCGCTGGAAGCGCCCCGTGCGATCCGCGCGCAGAGCGATGCGCGGGTAGTCGGGTTCCGGCTCGCAACACAGTTCTGAAAACGAAGTACCTCGCCTTACACATGGATGACCTGTCATGAAGACCCGCCTCGTTGACGTCCGTCGCACTGTTGCCCGTCCCATCTCCAGCTCCCGCTGGCGGATCGGCCTGCTGGCCGCCGTAGTGACCGTTGTTTTCGGCGGGCCCTTCAGCTCGTTCGCACAGGTGCAGCCGCAGGCCGGCAGCCAGGCACGGCAGGAGCAGGCGGCCAACGGCGTCCCGGTGGTCCAGATCGCCGCGCCGAACGCCGCCGGTGTCTCGCACAACCAGTACGAGCAGTACAACGTGGGGCGGCAGGGACAGGTACTCAACAACAGCGCGACCACCACACAGACCCAGCTGGCCGGCTATATCCAGGGCAACGCCAACCTGCAGCCTGGGCAAGCGGCGCGGCTGATCCTCAACGAAGTCACTTCCAGCAATCGTTCGTTGCTGCAGGGCCACGTGGAAGTGGCCGGCGCGGCCGCGCAGGTGATCATCGCCAATCCGAACGGCATCACCTGCGACGGCTGCGGCTTCATCAACACCACCCGTGGCGTGCTTACCACCGGCACGCCGCTGTTCGGCGGCGACGGGAGCCTGTCGGCGTTCCAGGTTGGCCGCGGCAGCATCCGCATCGAAGGCGCGGGGCTGGATGCAGACAACCTGCAGCGTATCGACCTGCTTGCGCGCGCCGTGGAAATCAACGCCGGCCTGTGGGCCAAGGACGCCAACGTGGTGGTGGGTGCCAACCACATCGACTACGACAGCCTTGCCACGCGCGCGATCCAGGGCGACGGAGCGGCACAGGGCTTCGGCCTGGACGTTGCCGCGCTGGGCGGCATGTATGCCGGCAAGATCCGCCTGGTGGGAACCGAGGCCGGCGTCGGCGTGCGCAGTGCGGGCGCACTGGTCGCCACGGGCGGCGACTTCGTCCTCACCAGCGCGGGTGACGTGCAGCTGACCGGTCGCACGGCGGCGGCAGGCAACATCATCGTCGACAGCGCTGGCACCCTCGCCGCCACGGGCGCGACGCAGGCCGGTGCGGACATGCGGCTGAGCGGTCGCGACGTACAGCTTGCGGGGACCGCAAACGCGGCAGGCGTGCTCGATGCCCGCGCATCGCAGACCCTGGACGCCTCGGGCAACCTCCTTGCCGGGCGCCTGCAACTGGCTGCCGATGGCAACCTGCGACTGGCCGGGCAGGCCGAAAGTCGCGGCGACATCGACCTGCGCGCGGGTCAGCAGCTGCAAAATACCGGGCAGGTGATTGCCGCAAACCAGTTGCAGGCGCGTGCCGCCAGCATCGTGCAGCAGCAGGGCGCGCGACTGGCGGCGCAGGGCGCGCTGCAGTTGCAGGCGAACGGCCACATCGACAACGCCGGCGTGGTGATTGGCAGCACCGGCACCCGCATCGAGGCCGGCAGCCTGGCCAACCGGGGACAGCTCTACGGCCAACGGGACGCCACGCTGGCGGTCAGTGGTCGGATCGACAACAGCGGGCTGATCGGCGCCGCGCAGACCTTGACCGTCACCGCCGGGGAGCTGCAGCAGGCCGCATCGGCCGAGCTTTCCGCCGGCACCGACGTCACCCTGGATGTTACCGGTGAGCTCGCCAACGCCGGCCAGCTCATCGCAGAGCGCGCATTGACCGCCCGGGCAGACCGCCTGACCAACACCGGCACCACGGCCGCCAGTGACACCCGCCTGACCGTGGGTGCACTCGACAACCGCGGCCTCGTGCTGGCCTCCGGCACGCTGGACATCGACGCCTCGCGCCGCATCGACAACGCGGCCGCCGCGCGTCTGCGCGCCGGCCAGACGATCAACCTGCGTGCCGCGCAGCTGGACAACGCTGGCGAGATCATCAGCGACGGCGACCTGCGCATCCGTGCGGACACCATCGCCAACCGGCAGCGGCTGGAAGCAGCGCAGCAGCTCCAACTCGATGCGCGCACCCTCACCCAGACTCGGGATGGCCTGGCGCTGGGTCGCCAGCTGACGGCCACCACCACCGGTCAGCTGGATAACGCCGGGCGTCTGCACGCCACCGAGCGCATGACGCTCAGCGCGGGCACCCTGGACAACACCGGTACCGTCTACAGCACCCGTGACCTGCGCCTGGACAGCAGCGGCACGCTGCGCAATGCCGGCATCATTGCCAGCGACGCAGCGGTCACGCTGCGTGCGCAGGCGCTGGAAAATCTCGCCAACGGCGACATTTCCAGCGCGGACCTGCTCGACATCGACGTGCTGCAGGCCGCCAGCAACGCTGGCAACCTTTACGCACGGCGCGCGCTGGAACTGCGTGCCGCACGCATCGACAACAGCGGCGCTGTCTACAGTGCAGGACGTGCCGACTTGGTGGCCAACGACGTGCTGACCAACCAGGGCAGTCTGGTGTCCGTGCAGACGCTGGACGTGCAGGCTGCCTCGCTGGACAGCAGCGGCGATCTCGGCAGCGAGCAGTCCGACGTGCGCCTGACCACCACCGGTGATCTGGCCCTGACCGGCAAGACCATTGCCGCTGGCCAGCTCAGCGCCGAGGCGGGCGGCACGTTGCGCCAGCGTGGCAAAGCCTACGCTGCCACCGGCGTGACCCTGCGCGCCCAGCGTGACCTGCAGTTGGCGGGCAACCTGGACAGCAGCGCGGACATCACCCTGCATGCCGGCCAAGCACTTACCAGCGACGGCGATGTATACGCTACCGGTGGGATCAGCGCGGATGCGGGCACCGTCCTGCGCAACACCGGCAGCATGCAGGCCGCCGCTGTCACCCTGCAGTCCGCTGCGGTTGAGAACCGTGGCCGACTGCTGGCCAGCGGCAACGTCACCGTCAGTGGCGACACCGTCGAAAACAGCGGCCAGATCGTGGGCGGCCTTGCGGCAAATGGCGTCTTGGGCAGCACCGGCCAGGTCAGCCTGACCGCGAACACCCTGCTGTTGCAATCTGGCAAAGTGCACGCCGGCCAGCGCGTGGCGCTGCAAGGCAGTGGCTTGGACCTGCGCAATGGCCTGGTGTGGTCCGGTGGCGAGCTGGTGGCACGCGCCACCGGCGGCACGCTGGACAACAGCAACGGCACCCTGGTCGCTACCGGCACGCTGCAGTTGGAAACCACCGGCGAACTGATCAACCAGGGCGGCTCGTTGCAGGCAGCGCGCCTTGGCATCCTGGCCGCAGCGCTGGACAACCGCGCCGGCGAGCTGATCCAGACCGGCAACGACGCATTGACGCTCGCCTTCAGCGGTGCGCTGCGCAATGACGGTGGCCGCATTGCCGCCAACGCAACTGACCTGACCTTGGAGGTGGCGACCCTCCTCAACAACGGCGGGCGCATCGAGCACGCCGGCACCGGCACCGCGACCGTGCGCGCTGGCGCGCTGGGCAACACCAACGGCGGCCTGATTGTCGGCAACGGCGCCGTGTTGGTCGATGTCTCCGGCGACTTGACCAATACCACCGGCAGCCAGATCAGTGCCGGCCGCGGCGCCGACATCCGCGCGCGCCAGATCGACAACAGCGGCGGCCGCATCGATGCCGTCGGCAACCTGCAGCTGCGCGCCACCGAAGCCCTCCAGAACGTGGCCGGCACGCTGGCCCAGCGTCAGGCAGGCACCCTGCAGATCCAGGCGGCCAGCGTGGACAACCGCACCGGCCTGATCGGTGCCGAGGGCAATGCAAGCGTCATCACGGCCAGCCTGGGCAACCAGGGCGGCAACCTGTATGCCAAGCAGAATCTGACGCTGGACATCAACGGCGACCTGCGCAATGGCGGCGGTCTGCTGTATGCCGGCGGTCAACTGCGGCTGGACGCCGAGGGCGTGCTCGACAACCAGAGCGGCAGCATCGAAGCCTATGCAGCGGCCGGCATCACGGCGGGTGCGGTGGACAACCGCAGCGGTCGCCTGGTGGTGGATGGCAGCAACACGCTGACCGTCACCACCGGCGGTGCGCTCGACAATAGCGATGGTGTGCTCGGCAGCACCCAAGGCAACATCGCGCTCAGCGCCGCCACCGTCAACAACCAGCACGGCAAGCTGGTCGCGGGCCAGAGCGCCACCCTGCAGACCACCCAGCTGGACAACCGCAGCGGGCGCGTCCACGCCGGCGCCGACCTGACCTTGGACAACGCATCGGCCACCGTCCTCAACGGTGCGGGCGAGCTCTCCGCAGGCAATCTGTTGACCCTGCGCGCCGCCAGCCTGGACAACATCGGGGGCCGCCTGATTACCCGCAGCAGCAACCTGTACCTTGGGGCGCTGAACAACGGCAATGGCGAAATCAGTGCCTACCAGCAGTTGTGGGCACAGCTGCAGACCTTCCAGGGCAACAATGGCCGCCTGTTCGGCGGCGCCGACCTGGAACTGCACCTGGCCGGGGACTACCTGCACCAGAACGCACAGCAGCTGCAGAGCAACGGGCGCCTGGCGCTGAACGTTGCGGGCACGCTGACCAACCAGGGCCGCATCGAGACCAGCGGCACCCTGGAGCTCAATGCCGCGCAGATCGACAACACCGCGGGGGGCACCATCAGCGCCGGCAACAGTGCCGGTACCGCAAGCGCGTCGCTGACCGCCAGCCAGGGCATCAACAATGCCGGCCGCATCGACGGGGACCGTGTGCAGACCAGCAGCAGCTGGTTCACCAACACCGGCACGGTGATGGGTGACCAGGTCACGCTGAGCGCCGGCACTGTCACCAACGGTCGCGAACTGGGCAGCACCGTGCCCGTGCGCGACTACAACGAGGGCCTGCTTGCCACCACCGGTACGTTGGCCATCAACGCCGACGTCTTCAACAACCTCGACGGCGAGTTGTACAGCATCGGCGACATCCGCATCGGTGGCCGCTGGGGTGGCAACGCGCAGCAGATCGTGAACCGCTCGGGCCGCATCCAGGCCGAACGCGACCTCGTGCTGCTGGCGCTGGGCGTGCGAAATGAGCGGCGTGTGCTGCAGTACGAGCAGAAGACGTATACCGCGGCGGATCAGGCAGGGGATCCGGATGCCGGCCGGTTCGACGGTGGTGGCACGCCGTATGAAATCTACCAGCGGTACTGTGGCAATTCACAATCGCCCTGTTTCATCTGGCGTGACCACGGCGTCACCAACACAGATACCGTACTGCAGGGCACGCGCATCACTGCCTTCACTGCGGCCGGCCAGTTCCTGTCCGGCCGCGACATGCTGATCAGCGGCGGCAGCGTGGACAACATCTACTCGTCCATTGCCGCCGGCACCAACCTGACCATCAATGGTCGCGGTTCGTCCAACAGCGACAATCCGGCCGATTGGGCGGGCGTGGTCAACAACGTCGCCCTCACCGCCACCAAGACCATCCAGCGCGTCTCCGAATATGAAGTGGAGTACCAGACCTGCCGTGCCGGCCTGACCTGCCACGAAGAGCCACGGTGGGCCAATGGTGTATTGAGCACCACGACCGTCACCAAGGAAGTGGCCGTGCCCGGCGGCAACGCCAGCATCACCGCCGGCCGCAACGTCGTCATTGAAGCCCGCGACGTCAACAACACGGTGGTCAACGCGGGCAGCGGCGGCGGGCCAGCCGACATCGGCGGCTGGAACGGCGTGGGCGCGTATGTTCCGACCCTCGGCAACGGCAGCCAGGCCGGTGCGGCCACCGGCAACGCCGGCGCACCGGACCCGGTGACCGGCATTGCCACCGGCCCGGCCATCGGCACGGTCGGCGGCAACGGCCAGGGCCCGAACGTCGGCGCACCAGCACCGGGCACCAGCGGCGTGGTCAAGCCGCCGCAGGTGGTGGGCACCGCGCAGAATCCGTTGCCGGGCCTGCTGGCGCCGGACAGCGGCCTGTACACCGTGAACCCGGGCAACCAGCGTTGGCTGGTGGAAACCGATCCGCGCTTCGCCAATTACGGCCAGTGGCTGGGCTCGGACTACATGTTCGCCAAGCTCAACCTCAACCCGGACCAGCGCTTGAAGCGCCTCGGCGATGACTTCTACGAACAGCGCCTGGTGCTGGAACAGATCACCGGCCTGACCGGCCGCAAGTACCTCGATGCCGACCTCGATAACGGCATGGACCAGTACCGCGCCATGATGGACGGCGGCGTGTCCGAAGCCGGCCGCCTGCAGCTCACCGTCGGCATCGCACTGTCGGCCGAGCAGATGGCCGCGCTGGACGAAGACATCGTCTGGATGGTGGCCCAGAACGTCGGCGGCCAGCAGGTGCTGGTGCCGGTGGTGTACCTGAGCCAGGCCACCGCCGACCGCCTGCAGCTGGGCGGCGCGGCGATTGCCGGCGAGAGCGTGGACATCCGCGCCAACAACGTGAACAACCAAGGCATGATCACGGCGGATTATCGGCTGTCAGTCGACGCCGGCAGCCTGCTGAACGACCGTGGCGCGATGACCTCCGGCGGCAGCCTACGGGTGTCTGCGGTTGAAGACATCATCAACAAGGATGGCCTGATCCAGGGCGGCAGCATCAGCCTGGTCGCCGGCCGCGACCTGCAGAGCGTGGCCAGCCTCGGCGTGGCACGCATCGAATCCACGGGTGGCCTGGAGCTGGTCGCCGGCCGTGACCTGTCGCTGGTGGGCGCTCAGACCAGCGCCAAGGGCAATGCCGCACTGCAGGCCGGGCGCGATCTCAACCTCACCACTCAGCAGAGCGGCGCCAACGGCGAGCTGTTCAACCGCACCACGCTGGATGTGGGTGGCAGCCTGGGCCTGCAGGCCGGCAACAACCTCACCCTTACCGCGGTGCAAGTGAAGGCCGGCAACGGTCTGAGCGCGGTGGCTGGCAACGACATCAACCTCAACGTGCTCAGCACCGAGCAGACCAGCCGCTACAAGAACACCGAGAGCACACGCCAGACCCTTCAGACCAGCGGTCTGGAAGCGGGCGGCAGCATGGCGCTGCAGGCCGGCCAGGACGTCAACCTCAACGCGGCCAACCTGACCGCCGGCAACGCGCTCGCCGTGGTGGCCGGGCGTGACCTCAACGTGGGCGAGGTCACCACCACCGACACCAGCTCGACCGACATCCGTCGCAAGCGCTATTCCCAGCAGACGCAGACGCTGGACCAGACCGTCCACGGCAGCACGATCAAGGCGGGTGGCGATATCGCGCTGGTCGCAGGCCAGGACGCCACGCTCACCTCTGCGGGTGTGTATAGCGAGGGTGGCACCGTTGCCGTGTCCGCCGGTCGTGACGTGGTGCTGGCTACCGCCGACGAGGAACACACCTTCGAGCAGGACACCTGGAGAAAGAAGAAGAAGACCTTCTCCAGCACCACCACCACCACCCGCGAGACCTCTTCGGATACATACGCGGTGGGGACGACGCTCAGCGGCGACGGCGTGCAGATCGCTGCAGGCCGCGACATCAGCGCCACCGGCGTGCAGATCGGCGCCACTGGCGATGTGTTGCTGGCGGCAAACCGCAACATCACCGTGGAAGCGGCTACCGAGCAGCACAGCGAATCGTTCGACCAGAGCAGGAAGAAGTCGGGCCTGTTCGGCGGCGGCGGTGCCAGCGGCTTCGGTGGCATCGGCATCACCGCCGGCAGCCAGAAGGGCAGCACGTCCACCTCGCTGGAGCAGACCACGCGTTCCGGCAGCATGATTGGCAGCCTGGAAGGCAATGTCAGCATGATCGCGGGTGGCGACCTCACCCTCAGTGGCAGCGACGTGCTGGCCGGCCGTGCGGCCGACGACGTGCTGGGCTTGGGCGGCAACATCGCCATCCAGGGCAAGAACGTCACCATCAATCCAGCCGAGGAAACCGAGCACTACCGGGCAAGCCAGAGCAGCCGCAGCAGTGGCGTGTCCGCCACGCTCACCGGCACACCCATCGACACCATCCGCAACCTGCAGCAGGTCAGCAATGGCTCCGGCAGCACCGCGGACAAGGCCGGTGGCTACATCAAGGAACTGGGCGCGGCCTCGCTGACCCTGCCCGGCATCAACGTCGGCTATGGCAGCAGCAAGAGCCAGGGCAGCGTTGCGGTGGACACTACCACCCAGCGCGGCAGCAGCCTCAACGCCGCTGGCAACGTCAGCATCCGTGCCACCGAAGGCGACATCACCGTGGCCGGCAGCTCCATCGCCGCCGGCGGCACCGCCACCCTCGATGCCCAGCGCCACGTGATGCTGCTCACCAGCATCGACACCCAGAACAGCGAGCAGAGCGGCTCGTCCAGCACCAAGCAGTACGGTGCCAGCTCCATCTCGCTGGGCGACATGTTCCGCCACATCCAGGGCGGGCCGAACAGCAGCGGCGTGCGCATGTCGCCGTACAACAGCGGCAACAGCGACGGCAGCAGCACCCAGCAAGTGATCGGCCAGACCGGCAGCTCCATCAACGCCGACAAGATCAACCTCGTCAGCCGCGAAGGCGACATCACCCTGCAGGGCGCGCAGGTTGCCGCCGAGAACGCACTCAACGTGCTGGCCCAGAAGGGCGGCATCGAACTGCTGCCGGGTGAGATCACCCGGACCTGGCAGGAAACCCAGCGCAGCAAGCAGATTGGTGATCTCGGTGGCGACGGTTACACCGGCAGTACCGGCGTGCGCAATGAATACCATGACGTCAACGGTCGGCAGACTGACCAGAACAGCGTCCGCACCAGCCTGAGCAGCAACAAGGGCGACATCAGCCTGGTCGCCAAGGAAGACCTGGTCGCGCGCGGTGCGGATATCGCCGCAGGCAATGACGTGACCCTGGTCGGCCGCAATGTCATCCTTGACGCTGCTACCGATACCCTCACCCAGGCCGAGCGCCACCGCGTGAACCAGGCCGGCGGCACCATTGCCCTGTCCGGGTATGGCGTGCAGGCCGCGCAGGCGGCCGAGTCGGCGCAGCGCGCCTCTCAAGCCGGCGACGACCGCCTGGCGGCGCTCTATGCGGCGCAGGCCGGCTACGCCGCCAAGGACGCCATGCAGGGCACCGGCGCAGCGGTGAAGGTCACCGCCAGCGTGGGCAGCAGCAGCGCCTCCAGCAGCAGCACCCTGCACCAGTCCATCGAACAGGGCAGCACGGTATCGGCCGGGCGCAACGTCACCGTCGTTGCCACCGGCGACGGCACTACTGGTGCGGATGGCTACGCAGCGAACGGCGACATCACCCTGCGCGGCGCGCAGATCAGCGCCGGCAACAACGCCAGCTTCGATGCCGCCCGCGATATCAACTTCCTGTCCAGCCAGAGCAGCAACCAGCAGGACGGCACCAGCAAGAGCGGCAGCGGCAGCGTTGGCGTGGGCTTCGGCCTGGGCGGCTCGCAGAATGGCTTCACCATCGAACTGGCTGCGTCTGCCGCGCAGGGTCGGATGCAGGGCAACGGCACCACCCACCAGGCCACCCAGGTGGAGGCGGGCAACCAGCTGTCATTGACCAGCGGCCGCGACACCACCCTGCAGGGTGCCCAGGCCATGGGCGACAGCGTGCTGGCCGACATCGGTCGCGACCTCACGCTGACCAGCAGCCAGGACCGCCAGTACTACGACCAGAAGGATCAGAACGGCGGCTTCGGCGTCTCGCTGTGCATTCCGCCGCTGTGCTTCGGCGCCAGCAGCGGCAGCGTCAGCTACGGCCAGACCGACATCCACAACAACTACAACAGCACCACCCAGCAGACCGGTATCGCGGCGGGTGCGGGCGGCTACCAGATCAATGTGGGCAACCACACGCAGCTGGATGGCGCGGTCATTGCCAGCACTGCTGACCCGTCGAAGAACCTACTTTCTACCGAGAGTCTGGGGGTGACGGATCTTTCCAACCAAGCCAACTACAGCGGCGGGAGCTTTGGCGGCTCGGTCGGATTCAGCGGGTCGATTGGTGATCAGAGCAATGGAGGCGCGAATGCGGGCGCACCGAACGAAACGCGTTGGAGTGGTCCGATTCCCGGTCCGAGCCTGGGTGTTCCAACGGGTGACTCGGCTAGCAGTGTGACCCGCAGCGACATTTCTGCCGGTACGGTCGTGGTGCGAAATGGCGATACCTCTGCTCTGACAGGCTTGGATCGCACTGCCACGGATCTGCAGCAGGAAGGTCTTGCGAACAAGTTTGATGCGGAGAAAGTGCAGCGCGACCTGATCGCGGCGCAAATCGCGAAGGAAGTGGCGTTCCGCGCGGCGGGCGATCTTGCAGAAGAAATGACGAGCAAGTATCGCGACGCCCAGGTGAGTGCAGCAGCTGCAGAGCGCGTGCTGAAAAGCGAAGGCGCTACGGAAGCGGACCGTGCCGCCGCGAGCGAGCTGTTGCGGCAGGCAAACGAAGTCATTGCCTCCAACCAGGGCCAGTATGACCTCTGGAAGGATGGTGGAACGGCCAAGTCAATCCTGCATGCAGTGACTGGCCTTGTGGTCGCGGGCGCCGGAAATGGCGACCTGCTCTCCGGAGCCTTGGGGGCAGGTGCAGCCGAGCTGGGACGGCCTCTTACGGACTCGGAATCGGCATGGGTCCGCGAGCTCGTCAGCGCCGCGATCGGGGCGCTTGTTGGCGGCGAAACCGGATCAGCGACTGCACTGGCTGGAGAGCAGTTCAACCGCCAGCTCCATCCGAACGAAGTGCAGTGGATCAAGGACAACGCGATTGCCTATGCGGAGATCTGCGGGTGCTCAGTGCAGGAAGCGGAGAAGCGCCTGTTTGCCGAGGCAGCACGAACGGTGGACAAGGAATGGAGCGATCTGTTCGACAAGGTGGGGGTGAAATCGGATGCGGACGCCTATGTGTTCCTCATCGAGGGCGCGATCCGAACCGGCGCGGGGGTAAATCGGCCAGGTGAGAGCCTGTTTGCGGCATCGCAAACGGCTTTTGAGAACCAGGATATCTACAAAGGCCTGATGACAAAGAATCCGCAGCTGCTCGCGAGCTTCGCGTCGTCCATGCTGTTGGTTGCCAGCGATTCGAAGGATGACAAGGCAGTTGAGTATGCTCTTTCGCAGCTGAGGCGCTACACGAATGATCGAGATTCCTTCCCTTGCGATGGAATGAACGATTGCGAACAGATGCACATGATGCGCCAGATGCTGAACGGCGACATGACCATCGATGAGTACAACGCGCATACAACCCAGCGGGGCGGCATCGGGACGGCTGCCGGTGTTCTGGTTGGCGGCGTGCTTCTGGCACCGGAAGTAATTGCCACGATTCGTGGAATCTGTATGAGATCGCCGGGCGCTTGCCAGAACGCGTACGCATTCGCCGCTGATGTGGCGGCAGGCGATGCACTGGGCGGCGCCTCCATTGGCGCAGGCTTCACGGCTGGGACCTCGGCGGCCGCAAAGGCCGAAGATCTCGCGGAGATTCTGACCAAGAAGTTTGGTGACGATGCTGCTAAGTCCGCAGCGAAAGCAGCAGAAGAGGCTGCTGAAAGTCGCGTCGCGCAGAATACTATTGCAGAAGCTCTCTCGTCCCCAGCGCAGGTGCCCACGGACAAGGGTTTCTTGAGCCGGACAAAAGTCTGCGATAACGGATGCGCCCTCTCTGTTACAGACGCCGCCGAGCAGGCCCTGGTCAAGAAGATCATTGACCATGGGGATCAAAGCGGTGTCCTGACAGAGGAGCTAGTGGAGCTTGTTGCGAAGCGCGAGGGCCTTGTATCGCTTCCTGGCACAAAGGTCGGGAGCAACAATGGGTTCGACCATGTTTTGCAGGATCCGGAGGGCATCACGACTGTCATCATTGACTCGAAGCAGATATACAATGGATCCATTCAACTTGGATCCAGCAACGCAGGCGTTCAGTTGTCAGATGCTTGGATTCTGGACGTTTTGAGTAGAATGGGCCCGGGGGCCACATCGAACGCGGTGCGCACCGCCATGGCGAACGGAACGTTGAAGATCGCAGTAGCTGGCGTAAACAAGACTTCCGGTGAATTGGTTATGGTCACGCTTAGTCGATGGAAATGAATAATGAAAGATGACAACAATATGGCGAGCTTCGAAGCCGGAATCGAGCGTCTAAAGCTGTTTCTTGATCCCAACATTGGCCTCGACGCTGATGCGTACATTGCACACATCGAGAAGGGCACCGGTGATCCCTACATCTGTAAGGCGCTGCTGCACGAATACGCAATGGTGAGAGCCCTGCTGGCATGGTTTGAAGGCGGAGATATCAATGGGCTTAAGCAGTGGGCGTACGTATCGGGCAAGTTGAAGCGCATCACGTACCAACATGACCCGAAGGGCGTGTACTTCACTCCGGTGTACCTGATGCCACTGCTCTCCAACGAGCCATCTCTCATCGATTGGTTCGGCAAATTCGCCTATCCATTCTCGTTGGAGAGTGGCAGCCCTGCTTCTACTCGCCTCAACAATCCCCGGATGGATGAGTACTACCACTACAACACGTGGCTGGCACTTCGCGGCGACTGGAAGCCGCTCGCAGAGCGCTGCCGCGAATTCCTCAGCGACGTCCCGGCAAAACAGGCGGCGTATCAGGCAGATAGCCGTTTCCACCTTTCGCTGACGGAGGGCGATGTGGGTGGGATGGAGTCGGCGCTGGCCGAGCTCGTCGAACCGAAGCTGATGCGGCGTCGTCAACGCGAGGAGAGCGGCTACAGCCAACACTTGATCTGCACGTTTGCCATCGTCTACGCAAAAATCGCTTGGCGGCATGGATTCCAGGTCAACGTTGACTCGCCATTCGTTCCGAAGGAGTGGCTGCCCATCGCGCCGCTACCGAAGTACGAAGATGTGTTTGCGTTCATGGCGAAATCTGACGACTCGATACCCGTAGCACGCACCTGATGAACTTGATCGTGAGGCCAATGCGCCTCTACCAAGGAGCAACAGATGTCAGTCATCCGCTCGGGTCGCAGTCGCAGTGTTCTTGTCATTGCCCTGGTCATCTGTAGTCTCTCCGGCTGCGTGACGCTTTCCGGTACGTACGTCGTATCGGCCACCGATGCAGAGGGGCGTGAGCTGTCTTCCAACCTGCGCATGACCGCCGATGGAAGCCGCATCTACACGGCGCGCAATGCGCTATGTGCGGCCCACCCTGGTGCGGTGGTGCACATCAAGGACCTGCAGACGGGTGAAGAGCTGCGCTCGGAGGGCCCTTACACCTGCAATCCGGCGAAATGACGCGCGAGGTGGCCAAGGGTCACGGCCCCGATCAAGCTCAAGGTCACGGCGGACTACGGGAGCTTTGCCTATTGGGACGACGAGTGCCCGACTGGGCCCATCGATCCTGCACCGCTGCCACTGACGCCCGGGTTGGCCGAGGATGTGCAGCGGCTGGTGGACCTCCTCGAATCCATGCTCAACTGGGACGTTCCGCCTGAAAATCGACCCCAACCTGCTTCCAGCGCTACCCGAAAAGACCTGGATGAACGACCTACTCAATGATTGGCTAATGTTCTCCAAGGGTTTTGCGCGAATTTGACAAGTCGCACTTACTTTGATTATTCAAAAATGAGCTTGATCAAGATCAGCTGCGCTCCATCTTCAGTGACGGCCCAACGGGTACGGAGCTGCACCGTAGGGCGGAGGAAGTGCTCGTTGTGTCAAAATTGGATGGCTACCTCTACTTCCAACCAAAAATCCCCGTTGATCCCGTGCTTCTGCTATCAGCCGCCAGGGCGGGGTTGGAAAAGCCCGCTGCATTCTGCAGCGACCGAGGAAATGCAAGACTTCAAGGCATAGCGGAAGGAGCGCGCATCGTTATACGCGACCGGCGATCTTTTCAGCTTCCAAGAGACCCAGACTCGCCAGCGGGATGGATGCTTGCATTCATAGGCGATGAAGTGGACTTCGCTCTTGGAGATGTCGATCCGTTGATCGATGCGCTGATGGAAGCACTGTATGGGATTGCGGGCGAATACTATCTGTGTTGGTACGTCATCGAGGCGATGATTGAGCTACCCCTGACCTTCGCGCCCTGTCTATACCATCTGGCGCAATGGTGCTCGACCTGTGTTCGCTGAGGATGAGTTAGTACTTCTTGGTGAGGTTGATGGTTGAAAATTATTTCGCGAACATGGTGGCTGGCAATGAGTGAAGTAGTGACTCGGCATGGGGCTCGGCTTCTGACCTTCGTGCCTGCGCCGGAAGATTGAATGCGCCGTAACCGTCGAATAGTACAGATTTTGGGTTCCGGCTGACGTTCATTCCCAGTGCTCCAAACAGCTCGGGTTTGGTGCGAGGCTCGTGGTTTCGAGCAATCGCGAGAGTCAAGTACTCGCCGACGGTAGACAGGACAACTAGAGAGGCGGTCTCGGTTAATGAAAGTCGGTGATGACGAACGTGAAGAGCGCTGACTACCTCAGTGACATAAGAGGCGCGATTGAGCTGCTGCGCCATCGGATGCAGCCGGGCCAGTTCTTTGACTCGGAATCCTGTCTTCGTTTCATCGAGACAAATACCGGTGACCCGTACGCCTGCAAAGAGCGTCTGCACATGTATGCGATCGCTAAGGCGATGCTCTCGTGGTTCGAGGGTCAAGACCTGGAAGGGATGAAGCAGTGGTCGTACGTTGCAGCAAAGATCAGGCACATCCTGTTTCAGGAGCGTCCAGCAAAAGACTGCCGGACGCCCATGTATCTGACGCCTTTGCTTTCCGACAACGTGGACCTCGTCGAGTGGTTCTCGCGTTTCGACTATCCATTTACGTCTGGAAGTGGCTCGCTATCTGGGAAGCGGCGTAACAATCCAAAAATGAATGAGTACTACCACTACAACACCCTGCTGGCGTTGCGTGGTGATTGGGAGACTTTGGTCCCGCGCTGCGAGGTATTTCTGGGGGATGTGCCTGCCAAGCTTGGAAGTTACCAAGCTGACTCTCGCTTTCACATGGCGCTAGCGGAAGGGGACGTCGCCCGCATGGAAGCCTCCCTGGACGAGTTGGTCGAGCCAAAGCTGATGAAGCGTCGGCAGGAAGAGGAAAGCGGTACCACCGGGCCATTTATATGCACGTTCGCTATTGTCTACGCAAAGATTGCATGGCTTCACGGTCACCGGGTGCAGGTGTCATCTCCATACGTGCCGAAGGAGTGGCTGCCCATTGCGCCGCTGCCGAAGTACGAGGATACGTTTGCGTTCATGGCGCAATCTGACGACTCGATGCCGGTAGGACGCACGTGATTGCGGGAGCGCGCTTGGGGCAGATATAGTGCTGCGCAACATGACCGATTAATTTAACGATCTTGAAAAGGCGCTTGGGGGGGGCGGCTGGCGCGAAAAGGGCAGCGCGAAACACCGGGCCTCAATCCCTAGATGAACGATTTGCTAAAAGACGGGATCCTGTTTTCAGAAGGAAAGCGTGACTTTGAAAAGTCGCACTTCCTTGGGCTGTTTAAGAATCAGCTTAATGAAAAACAGCTACTATCTGTCTTTGCTGGAATTCCGTCCGGGCAACGCTGTATCAGAGAACTAAGAATGTTCTCGATTCTTCCAGCCTAGATAGCTATCTCTACTTCCAGCCCAAGAGCGACGCTAATCGTCTACTCATGGTGTCTGCGGCCAAGACATGGCTGGAGGAGCTTTCTAGGTATTGTGTCGAGCGGGGAAATTCAAAACCTCAGGGGATAGTGGCAGGCTCACGTGTTGTCGTCCAGGATCGTAAATCATTCCAGATGCCTATAAGTTCGGACACCCCAGCCGGATGGATGCTCTCATTTGTTGGCGATGAAGTTGATTATGCTCTTGGGGATGTAGGTCCAGTAATTGATGGTCTTATGGAGGCGCTTTGCGGCCTCGGTCGTAGTGCGTCCACGTTGACGCGTGAAACGGCTCGGCAGCATGGATCTGTCTACGCTGCCAGGAAGGCCGCCATCGAGGCAACGGGCGGAAAGGTCTATCGGTACGACCAAAAAACCGGAATTCCCACGGAGTATTGATGAAGAAGTCCGTGCAAATATCCATCAGAACTCGTGTCAACACTACCGAGCTGGAGCGAGGTCGGGCACTGGTCGCGCTCCTCGAAAGTCACGGCATGACTCCGGAACAGGTTTCTTTCAACCCGGACAAGTTCAAGGATGACGTCCTTGGGGATGAATCGTTGGAACGTGGGCAGCGATGGCTACCGTCAAATCGCAGGGCCGGAGCTTTGAAGCACCATTTCGTTCGCCTGGCGGCGGAACAGGGTGGTAAGGTCGAGTGGCTACGTGCGGCACCGAATCTATACCCATGCAGGGAAGGTGGTCCCCGCGAGTGTCAGCATCTCCGCCCCGTGGAACTCCCGAGTCGACTGGGGAATGCTGTTCAGTGAGCTTGTCCGGATCTTTCCGCCCCAGATTGGAATGCTCCATCTGTTCACTCCGCGCGAAACTGGGCGACGGGGCGCATGGTCGTCATTTGAAACAGGGTCGTTCGGAGCTTCGCTTGCTCCTTAGCTGCACAACCTTGCGTGGGCAACTTATTTTGGCGACGAGTTCTCAGAAGAGGGCGACCGGGATGCGATGAAGGCGGAGGGCTTCATTGTCGATGAGTACGAAAATGGATACCTGGTGCAGGTCACCGCGAGTCTGGAGGATCTGGATCGAAGCTTTGACGTGTTCTCAGCGAAAAGGATTAAGCTGAAGACCTTGTATCGTCGGGAACTGTTCAGCATCACAGATGAGCCAGAAGCTCCGGCTCCATCCACACGGAGTTCGTCGTTGAGCTAAGTGGAATCATGTCCTGGTACGTCATGCAGCCCTTGGAGGGCTTGCCTTAGAATCCCTCCCATGCCCGAGCTCCCCGAAGTCGAAACCACCCGTCGCGGCCTGGCCCCCCACCTGGAAGGCCGCAGCATCCACGGCGTGATCCTCCGCCGCCCCGACCTGCGCTGGCCTATTCCCGACGAGATCAGCACGCTGCTCCCCGGGCAGGCCATCCAGGGCGTGCGCCGCCGCGCCAAGTACCTGCTGCTCGATACCGCCATCGGCAGCGCGCTGCTGCACCTGGGCATGTCCGGCAGCCTGCGCGTGCTGCCCGGCGACACCCCGGTGCGCGCGCACGACCACGTCGACATCAGCCTGGACAATGGGCGGTTGCTGCGCTTCAACGACCCGCGCCGCTTCGGCAGCCTGCTCTGGCAGCCGGCCGGGGAAACCCATGAGCTGCTGGCAGCGCTGGGGCCCGAGCCGCTGGATGAGGCGTTCGACGGCGACTATCTGTTCGCCCGCAGCCGCGGTCGCAGCGCGTCGGTGAAGACCTTCCTCATGGACCAGGGCATCGTGGTCGGGGTGGGCAACATCTATGCCGCCGAAAGCCTGTTCATGGCTGGGATCAACCCGCTGCGCGAGGCCGGCAAGATCTCCCGCGCGCGCTACCAGCGCCTGGCCGATGCGGTGAAACAGATCCTGGCCTATGCCATCACCCGCGGCGGCACCACCCTGCGCGATTTCATCAATCCGGACGGGGCGCCGGGCTACTTCGAGCAGGAGTTGCTGGTCTACGGGCGTGAAGGCGAGCCCTGCCGCCAGTGTGGCCGGCTGCTCCGCCACGCCATCATCGGCCAGCGCGCCAGCGTCTGGTGCGGGCATTGCCAGCGCTGAATCGTCGCGCGCCTGTCGCCTGCCCGGCGGTATAGTCCGCCCAACGTCACCGGCGGGGGTGTGCGATGGACGAAGGACCGGATATCACCGTGTGGCTGGATTCGGCCCGGGCGGGCGACCGCGCCGCGCTCGACCGGGTCCTGACCCTGCTCTATCACGAGCTGCACAGCATGGCCCGCCGGCAGCTTGCCGGGCAGCAGGGGCGCACCCTGGATGCCACCTCGCTGGTGCACGAGTCCTACCTGAAGCTGCTCGGCTCCCGGGGCGCGGCCCGCTTCGAAGACCGCGCCCACTTCTTCGCCTACGCCGCCTCGGCGATGCGCAGCGTGGTGGTCGATTACGCGCGCAACCGGCTGGCGCGCAAACGCGGCGGTGATCTCAAGCGGGTGGAGCTGCCCGAGAACAGCAGCAGCGGCGTGCGTCTGGATGAAGATCTGCTGGCGCTGGATGTAGCGCTGGCGCAGTTGCATGCGGTGGATGCGCACCTGGCCAAGGTAGTGGAACTGCGGTACTTCGCCGGCCTGTCCGAGCAGGAGATTGCGGACCTGTGCCAACGCTCGGAGCGCAGCATCCGCCGCGACTGGCAGAAGGCGCGCATGTTCCTGCTGGCTTCGGTCGGGGAGCCCTGAAAGGCCACGCATCGTCCGGGGAGAGGACCGATGGAGGCGTCACGCTGGCGGCAGTTGTCCTGCCTGCTGGATCAATTGCTGGAACTGCCCGAACTGGCGCGTGAGCAGCGGCTGCTGCGCCTGCGTGAGGAAGATGCGGGCCTGGCCGACGATGTGGAGCGCCTGCTCGCGCATGAGCGCGACAGCCACGAGTTCCTGGCCCAGCCGCTGTGGACCGCCGCGCCGGAAGACAGCCGGGTGGGTACGCGGGTCGGCCCGTACCGCTTGCTTCGGCCCCTCGGCGAGGGCGGGATGGGCGAGGTCTGGCTGGCCGAGCGCGCCGATGGCCTGTACGAGCGCCAGGTCGCGCTGAAGCTGCTGCGCAGCGGCTATGCCGATCCCGGCCTGCGCCAGCGCTTCAGCCGCGAACGCGAGATTCTGGCGCGGCTGCAGCACCCGAACCTGGCCCATCTGCTGGATGCCGGCGTGGATCTGCAGGGGCAGCCTTACCTTGCGCTGGCCTACGTGGAAGGCGAGCCGATCACCGAGCACTGCCAGCGCCTGGCGCTGCCGCTGGAGCGGCGCCTGCAGCTGATGCTGCAGGTCTGCGCGGTGGTCAGCCATGCGCATGCCAACCTGATCGTGCACCGCGACCTCAAGCCCTCCAACATCCTGGTCACCGCCGAGGGCGAGGTGAAACTGCTGGACTTCGGCATCGCCAAGCTGCTCGACGATGACGAGGGCAAACCGCCCGTGCATCCCCCCACCGAAGCGCGGGCGTTCACGCTTCACTACGCCGCGCCGGAGCAGGTCCGCGGCGAGCCGGTCTCCACGCTGACCGATGTCTATTCCCTGGGCGTGGTGCTGTTCGAGGTGATCACCGGGCAGAAGCCGTATCGCCTGCGCCGGCACAGCGATGCAGAGTGGGAGCGCTCGATCCTGGACGTGCAGGCACCGCGCGCCTCGGCCGTGATGGCCCGTGTGGCCGCCGCCGGTGGCGACCAGGCCGGGGCGGCCAGGCGTCTTTCGCGGCGGCTGCGCGGCGATCTGGACACCATCCTGCTCAAGGCCCTGCAGAAGGAACCTGCGCAGCGCTACGCCTCGGTGGAAGCCCTGGCCCAGGACCTGCGCCGCTTCCTCGAAGGTCGCCCGATCCACGCCCGCCCGCAGCACGTGGGCTACCGGCTGCGCAAATATCTGGGCCGGCATCGCTGGGGCGTGGCGCTGGGCAGCATGGCGGTGCTGGCGCTGCTCGCACTGGCATTGACTGCGCTGTGGCAGATGCAGCAGGCGCGGCGCGAGATCGCGCGTGCGCAGGCCATGCAGGATTTCACGGTGGGCCTGTTCGACCGTGCCGCGGGCGTGCGCCATGGCAGCTTCGATCTGCGCCAGCTGCTGGCCACCGGTCAGCAACGTGGCGAGGCCGAACTGCGCGATCAGCCGCTGTCACTGGCCGAGTTGGAAGGCGTGATCGGCCGGTTGCGGATCGGCATGGGCGATTACCAGCTGGCGCTGCAGACGCTGGACCGCCAGCGCGCGCTGCTGGAAGAGGCCGGCGAGGTGCCGCCGACCCTGCAGCTGGAAGCGGTGACCCAGCGCGGCCGTGCGCTGCGCATGCTCGGCCGCTCGCGCGAGTGTGTGACCCACCTGACACCGATGCAGTCGCTGGCCGCCGAGTACCGCCTGCGGCTACCGGCAGCGGTGGCCGAGTACCACACCCAGCTTGGTCGCTGCCAGCAACTCCTGGGGTACCGCGACAACGCGCGTGCCGCCTTTGAACAGGCGCTGGTGCTGCGGCGCGATGTGCTGCGCGATACCCCCGGCACCTCCGAGAGCCTGGCCGACCTGGCCGCACTGGACAGCGACGATGGCCGCGCGACCGCGGCACTGGCCGGTTACCGCCAGGCGCTGCAGCTGCTGCAGGCGGGCGCCACACAACGGCATCCCCAGCTGATCGCGCTGCGCCGGCACATGGGCGAGACGTTGGCGGCGCAGGGCGACCTTGACGCCGCCGAGCGGGCCCTGGAGATCGCCGGTGCCGATGCGGTGGGGCTGTATGGGCCGGATCACCCGGAGACCCTGTCGATCCGTCGCCTGCGTGCGTTGCTGGCGCTGCAGCGCGGTGATCTGCAGCAGGCACAAACCCAGTTGCAGCAGGTGCATCGCCTGACCCGCCAGGCGCTGGGCGAGCAGCACCGTGACACCGGCCTGACCTGGCATGCGCTGGGCAGGTTGGCGCTGGAGCGTGGCGACAGCGCCACCGCGATCGACGATCTGGGCCGCGCAGTGACGATCTGGCGTCAGCCCGATTGTGTTGGCCTGTTGCCGCAGGGGCTGTATGACTATGCTGCGGCCCTGACCCAGGCCGGTCGTTGGCAGGCCGCCCTGGCCGCCCTGCATGAAGGGCGGCAGTGGCAGGCCGCGCAGCGCGGCGACGACGACGCATCGGTGCAGCAGGCCGATCGGCAGATGGCCGAACTCATCAGCGCACATGGCGATCCACGCCAGGCCGGCGAGCAGCTGGCGGCGCTGATGCGCAGGGTCGACCGTGCCGGGCCCTCGAGCCCGGCGCTGCAGCGCGCGTTGCAGCTGGCCTGGGGCCGCAACCTGGGCCGGATGGGGCAGACCGTGGAAGCGCGCCGCGCGCTGGCACCGTTGCTGGTGGGCGACGCAGCCGACCTGGACAGCCGTGCCGTGCGCTGGCGCGCGCGTGCGGCCATGGCGCAGCTGGACTGCAGCAGCGCACCGGCCCGCGCGCGTGAGGGCCTGGGCCAGCTTCAGCAGGAGCTGCAGGCACAGTGGCCGCAGGGCGGGCAGTTGCTGCAGGAGGTGAACCGGTTGCGCCAGGACTGCCAGCCCGTGCAGGTCGCGGCCGGCCCTTGAGCGCGCTGGCTGAACGCCGCCCCCATTCACCTCGGCGAATTAACGTCTGCGTGCCTATGATGGCCGGCCCTCCCTTGCCATCGCTGCCTGCATGCAACGACGCGACTTCCTCCGCAATGCCTCCGTGGCCCTGGCCGCCTTCGGCCTGCCTGCACTGCCGGCCTGTGCCGCGCAGGGCAACCAGGTCGGCCTGCGCCGGCTGGGCGAGCCGCAGCCGTTCGATTTCGCCTCGCTGAAGGGGCAGGCCCGCGCGCTGTCCCAGGCCGCCTACCAGAGCCACAAGCGGACCCTGCCGGGTCCGGTCGAAGCGCTGGACTGGGACCAGTACCAGTCCATCCAGTACCGCCAGGATCACGCGCTGTGGGCCGACCAGCCCGGGCGCTACCAGGCCAAGTTCTTCCACCTGGGCCTGTACTTCCATTCGCCGGTGCGGATGTTCGACGTGACCGACGGCAAGGCGCAGGAACTGGCGTATGACGGTGCGGCCTTCGACTACGGCAAGAGCGGCCTGAAGGGCAGCCACCTGCCGGCCGACCTCGGCTTTGCCGGCTTCCGGCTTAATACCCGCAAGGACACCGACCGCGATTTCGCCGCGTTCCTCGGTGCCAGCTATTTCCGCGCGGTCGGCAAGGAGGGCCAGTACGGCCAGTCCGCGCGCGGCCTGGCGATCGATACCGGCATGGGCAAACCCGAGGAATTCCCGGATTTCATCGCCTACTACCTGGAACAGCCGGCGGCCGACTCCAACACCCTGGTGGTGTACGCCCTGCTGGATTCGCCGAGCACCACCGGCGCCTACCGCTTCGCGATCACCAACGGTGACGTGCTGCTGATGGACATCGACTGCGCGCTTTACCCGCGCAAGGCGATCGAGCGGCTGGGCATCGCCCCGTGCACCAGCATGTACCAGGTGGGCGAGAACGACCGCCGCATGGCCTGGGACTGGCGCCCGGAGATCCACGATACCGATGGCCTGTCGATGTGGACCGGGGCCGGGGAATGGATCTGGCGCCCGCTGTGCAACCCGTACCACCTGCGCTTCAACATGTTCGTGGACAACAACCCGCGCGGCTTCGGCCTGCTGCAGCGCGACCGCAATTTCGACCACTACCAGGACGACGGCGTCTTCTACGAGAAGCGCCCCTGCCTGTGGGTGGAACCGAAAGGGCAGTGGGGCAAGGGCTCGGTGCAGCTGGTTGAAATCCCGACCGTGGATGAGACCTTCGACAACATCGTGGCGTTCTGGAATCCCGAGGCCAAGCCGCAGCCGGGCCAGGAGCTGTTGCTCGGCTACCGCCTGTACTGGGGCGCGGAGCCGCCGGCGCGTACCCCGCTGGCGCACTGCGTGGCCAGCCGTACCGGCCTGGGTGGGGTGATCGGCAAGAAGCGCGAGTACTTCTCGTGGCGCTTCGCGGTCGATTTCGAAGGCGGCGAACTGGCCGCGTTGATCGACAAGGGCGAAGTGGAAGCCGTGGTCCAGGTCAGCCGTGGCCGCACCGAGATCGTCTCGGCGCGCCCGCTGCGCGAGATCAAGGGCTACCGCGCGATGTTCGACGTGGTGCCACCGGATGACTCGACCGAGCAGATCGATATCCGCCTGTACCTGCGCAGTGGCGGCAAGACCCTTACCGAGACCTGGCTGTACCAGTACAGCCCGCCGCCGAAGGGTGCGCCGGAACGCACGTTGTACTGATTACAGCGGCAATGGGGCCTGCATCGGGTCGATGCGGCCCTCACCGCGCGTGATCTTCTTGAACTCCGCGCGGCTCACCGACACGTAGCGCTCGTTGCCACCGATCTCCACCTGCGGGCCGTCCTTCACCGCGTGGCCGTGTTCGTCCACGCGCACGGTCATCGTGGCCTTCTTGCCACTGTGGCAGATCGTCTTGATCTCCTGCATCTCGTCGGCCCAGGCCAGCAGGTACTGGCTGCCTTCGAACAGTTCGCCGCGGAAATCGGTGCGCAGGCCGTAGCAGAGCACCGGGATGCGCATCTGGTCGACCACTTCGCTGAGCTGCCAGACCTGGCTGCGGCTCAGGAACTGCGCCTCATCCACCAGCACGCAGCCCAGCGGGCCGTGCGTGCCGATGTCCTCGGCGATCAGCTGCTGCAGGTCGGTGTCCTGCTGGAAGGCAATCCCGTCGGCCTTCAGGCCGATCCGCGAGGCGACCACACCGCGCCCGGCGCGGTCGTCCAGCCGCGGGGTCAGGATGGCCACGCGCATGCCCCGCTCGCGGTAGTTGTGCGCCGACTGCAGCAGGGTCGTGGTCTTGCCGGCGTTCATCGCCGAATAATAGAAATAGAGCTTGGCCATGCCAGGATTTTATCCGTTTGGCGGGCCGGACATGACGTTCAATCCGTCGTCGGTACCGTCACCGGCAGGCCGACAGCGATGGTTCCCTCACTTCGCCCGGCATGCTCCAGCTCGCGCGCCTGCCGTTGCCAGTACGCGGTTGGCCTCCAGAATTCATCCCGGTAGAAGACATCCGGGTCCACTCTGCCGCGCACATTCCCGGCGATGCGGACCTCCATCTCCATCCGGGCGCCGGCACGGCCGGTCCGGCTGCCGGTGATCTGGCGAAGTCCGCTGCGCAGTTCACGCTCCAGCCTTGGCTGGGCCGCCGGATCTCCGTACTCGCTGTAGAGCGCGGCGCCTTCCTGCAGCGCACGGTGCTGTTCGGCCGGGTCCAGGGCGGCCCAGTAGCGCTCGCGCACCGCCAGCAGGAAATCCGTACCGCGCTCGGCGGCCAGGTCCATCCAGGCATAGGCCAACGCCCGGTCCTGCTCTCCCCCCCGGCCCTCCCACCACATCTCGGCCAGCGCCGCCTGGGAGAGCTTGTCGGCGTAGCGGGCACCGTAGCGGAAGTAGGTGCGTGCCGCTTCCAGGCGTCCATCGGCCAGGGCTTCCTGGGCAAGCTTGCGGTAGCGCAGATCCGGGTGGCTGGCCAGGAAGGCCGAGGTATGCACGATCTCCTGCCCACGCGGGTCGGTGAAGGCTGGCGGCTCGGCCCACGCGGGCAGCGCCGTGAGGCCGGTCATCAGCACCCCTGCCCACATCCACTGGCTGAATCCGGTCATCCGTCGCGTCCCCTGCGTTGGCCAACGCACTGGATACCCCACCCCCGCGACGGCGTCAATCCGGGCAATGGGGCGTCGATGCGGGGCGAGCCAGGCCCGGTACAATGCCCCTCCCCTGGAGATGGCATGCACGGTCTCAATCCTCCCCAACACGCGGCAGTGATGCACTGCGAAGGTCCTCTGCTGGTGCTTGCGGGCGCGGGCAGTGGCAAGACGCGCGTGATCGTGGAGAAGATCGGCCAGCTGATCGCCAGCAAGCGCTACCCGGCGCGGCGGATCGCGGCGATCACCTTCACCAACAAGTCGGCCAAGGAAATGCGCGAGCGCGTGGCCAAGCGCCTGCGTGGTGACGACGCCGATGAGGTGACGATCTGTACCTTCCATGCGCTGGGCCTGAAGTTCCTGCAGATCGAGCATGCCGCGGTGGGGCTCAAGCGCGGGTTCTCGATCTTCGATGCCGACGATTCGACCGCGCAGGTCAAGGACCTGATGTACGGGGCCAAGCCGGATGACATCGAGGACGTGAAGAACCTGATCTCGCGCGCCAAGAATGCCGGCCTCTCGCCCGAGCAGGCGATGGCCGCCGCGCGCAGCACGCGCGAGAAAGAAGCGGCCAGCGTCTACGAGCGCTACCAGCTGCGCCTGACCGCGTTCAACGCGGTCGATTTCGATGACCTGATCCGGCTGCCGGTGCAGGTGCTGGAAGAGAATCCGGAAATCGCGCTGGCCTGGCGCGAGCGCATCGGCTACCTGCTGGTCGACGAATGCCAGGACACCAACGATGCGCAGTACCGGCTGCTCAAGCAGCTGGCCGGCAGCAAGGGCAACTTCACCTGCGTGGGCGACGATGACCAGTCGATCTACGCCTGGCGCGGTGCGAACCCGGAAAACCTGCAGCAGATGGCGCGCGATTACCCCGCGCTGGAAATCATCAAACTGGAGCAGAACTACCGCTGCTCCAACCGCGTGCTGCGCGCGGCCAATGCGCTGATCGCCAACAACCCGCACGAGCACCTGAAGAAGCTGTGGAGCGACCAGGCCGACGGCGAGCGCATCCGCGTGTGGGAGTGCCGCAACAGCGAGCACGAAGCAGAAAAGGTCGCGGCGGAGATCTCCTTCCTGGCGACCTCCAAGAAGATACCGTGGAGCGATTTCTGCATCCTGTTCCGCGGCAACTTCCAGTCGCGGCCGCTGGAAAAAGCGCTGCAGCTGGTCCGCGCGCCGTATCACATCACCGGCGGCACCGCGTTCCTGGAACGGCAGGAGGTCAAGGACACGCTGTCCTGGCTGCGTCTGTTGGTGAATCCGGACGACGATACGGCGTTCATGCGCGCGGTGCAGTCGCCCAAGCGGGAAGTGGGCGCCGGGACGCTGGCCAAGCTCGCCGAGCTGGCCTCGGAAAAGGATCTGCCGATGGCGCATGCGGCCGAAGCGATCGGTGCGCTCTCGCAGTTGCCACCGCGCGCGGCCAATGGCCTGAGCCGTTTCACCGACATCCTGCGCGATCTGCGCGCGGAGATGCCCAAGCTCAGCTCCGGTGATCTGGTGCGCAAGCTGGTGAAGGACTCCGGGCTGGTCTCGGACCTGCGCAGTTCGTGCAAGGAAGAGTCCGTCTACCAGCGTCGCCTTGGCAACCTGGAAGAACTGGCGCAGTGGTTCGAAGGCGGCCCGCGCGGGGCGTCCACCGCCGATCTGGCCGCGCAGCTGGCGTTGCTTTCACGCAACGACAAGGACGACGGTGGCAACCAGGTGCGGATGATGACCATGCATGCCTCCAAGGGCCTGGAATTCCCGTACGTGTTCATCATCGGCTGCGAGGACGGCGTGCTGCCGCACCAGGTCAGCCTGGATGAAGGCAACCTGCAGGAAGAGCGGCGCCTGCTGTACGTGGGCATCACCCGCGCCAAGGTGCAGCTGTGGATGAGCTACAGCAAGCTGACCCGCAAATTCGGCGAACACGTGCGGCTCAAGCCCAGCCGCTTCTTCGATGAGATACCGGCCGAGGAAATGCAGCGCGACGGTGCCGATCCGGTTGCCGATGCCGCGCGCAAGAAAGAGCGCGCCAGCGCCGGGCTGGCCGCGATCCAGGCACTGTTCGACTGACCCGACGCCCCGGTAGAGCCGACCGTTGGTCGGCTGCGCTTCGACCGGGCAGGCGGCAGCCGACCAACGGTCGGCTCTACCGTGTTCGAGAGGCGCGTTGCACAATCGAGGCATCGCCCTTCGCAGTGACCCGCATGTCCGCCGTGATCCAGACCGACCGCCTGCACCTGCGCCTGATCGATCCCGATCATGACGCCGCCGACATGCTGGCCCTGCTCAACGAGCCGGGATTCATCCGCAACATCGCCGACCGCGGGGTACGCACCCTGGCACAGGCACGCGACTACACCGCCGAGCGCGTGCTCGGCAGCTACACCCTCAACGGGTTTGGCATGTACGCCATCGTGCGCCGCGACGACGGCGCCTGGCTGGGCAATGCCGGCCTGGTCCGCCGCGCGGGGCTGCCGGCACCGGATATCGGCTATGCATTGCTCTCGCAGTACGAAGGCCATGGCTACGCGTTCGAAGCTGCGCGCGGGGTGATGCACTACGCGCGCGATGTGCTCGGTCACACCGACCTGTACGGCATCGTTTCGCCGGACAACCTGCGCTCGGCCGCGCTGCTGCGCAAGCTGGGCATGGAGGATCGGGGCGACCTGCTGCTGCCGCCGCCGCATGACGAAGTGGTGCTGCTGTTTGCCACGCCGGGCGCGCCGGCCCCCCAACGGTAAAGCCGACCGTCGCTCGGCTGCGCTTCGCAAGCCAGCCAATCAGCACCCCGGGGTAGAGCCGACCGTTGGTCGGCTGCTCTCACCCGCCCAACTGCGCGCGCAACGCCGCCAGCTGTTCCTGCAATTCGGCCACGGTGGTCTCCAGCTGCTGCACACGGGATTCCAGCGCCGGATTGGCACTGCCGCCGCCGCTGGACGGCGCCGACCGGTACTGCTCGGCCAACGCCTGCACATCCACCGGGCCGCCCAGCAGGTGCATGTAGCGGTCTTCGCGCTGGCCACTGGCGCGCGGCAACTGCACCGCCATGCCGCGCTGGATCATGCGCTCCAGGTGGTGGCGCAGTTCCTCCACGTCCTGGAAGCGGACCAGGCGCTCGCTGCGGGTCAGCAGTTCGTTGAGGGTCTGCGGGCCGCGCAGCAGCAACAGGCCCAGGATCGCCAGCTGCTGGCGGGTCAGGTCCAGCGCGGCGCCGGCGCGGTGCTCGTAGCGCTCGGCGCGCGAGGAGTACTGCTGGCGCGCCAGGCCCAGGGTCTCCAGCTGGCGCAGTGCGTGGTGCACGTCACCGGCCGACAGCGCCATCACCGGCTCGCGCGCGGTCTTCTGGTTGGCCGCCACCTGCGCGGCGTTGACCGTCAGCGGGTAGGCGTCCGGGGTGGTCGCCTCCTTCTCGATCAGGCAGCCCAACGCGCGGGCCTGGGCCGCGCTGAGCACGGGCAGGGCAGGGGTCTGGGTGTCGTCGGTCATGAGGCGCTCCGGGGTGTTTCAGGGGCGTGCAGCATAGCCGAGCCCCGCCTTGCGCATGAATGCCGCGGGACAAGCCGGTAAACTGGCGCGAATCTGTTGCCGGTGAATGCCATGCGTCGTAGTGCTGTTTCCCTGTCCGTGCTTGCCTGTGCCGTGCTGGCACTGAGTGCCTGCAAGCGCACCGAAACCCCGGCCGATGCCGCCCCGCCGGCCGCGGCTGCTGCCGCGAGCGCGCCGGCCGCCACCGGCGATGCCGCCGTGGCCGCCAATGACAACCTCAATGCGGTGCTGTGGATGCAGCGCTCGCAGGAGTACCGGGCGATCACCGAGCAGACCTACCGTGCGGCGGCCGATCACCTGGACAAGGCGCTGAAGGAAGCCAACTGGGACGCGCTGGTGCCCGAGGAACGCGGCAATGCCGCCAAGGGCCTGAAGCCGGCCGTGGTGCTGGACGTGGATGAGACCGTGTTGGACAACTCGCCCTACCAGGCGCGCCTGGTGCGCGATGGCAAGGAATACGACGAGCTGAGCTGGGACCAGTGGGTGGCCGAAAAGAAGGCCAAGGCGATTCCGGGCGTGGTCGATTTTGCCAAGGCCGCCAATGCCAAAGGCGTGACCCTGCTGTACATCTCCAACCGCGCCGTACATCTCAAGGACGCCACGCTGGCCAACCTGCGCGAGCAGGGCCTGCCGGTGGCCGACGACAGCGTGTTCCTCGGCCTGGGCACCGTGGTGGACGGCTGCGAGCAGGCTGGCAGCGAGAAGAACTGCCGCCGCCGCCTGGCCGGCCAGAACTACCGCGTGCTGATGCAGTTCGGTGACCAGCTGGGCGACTTCGTGGAAGTCACCGCCAACACCAACGAAGGCCGCGACGCGCTGCTGCAGCAGTACCACGACTGGTTCGGCGAGCGCTGGTGGATGCTGCCCAACCCGACCTACGGCGGCTTCGAGCCGGCCCAGTTCAACAACGATTACAGCCAGTCACGCCAGGCCCGCCACGACGCCAAGCGCGCCGCGCTGGATTACGCACCGTGAGCCGCGCGCCGCTGCCGCTGCGGGACGAGGAGCGCCTGATCTTCGCGCTCGACGTGCCGGGCCGTGACGATGCGCTGGCCTGGGTCGATCGCCTCGGCGATGCCGTGTCGTTCTACAAGATCGGCATGGAACTGCTGGCCTCCGGCGAGTATTTCGAGGTGCTCGATGCGCTGGCCGCGCGCGACAAGCGCGTGTTCGTCGATCTGAAGTTCTTCGACATCCCGGCCACTGCCGCGGCGGTGATCAAGCGGCTGTCGCAGTGGCCGGTGAGCTACGCCACCATCCATGGCTGGCACCCGGCGATGATGGAGGCCTGCGCGGCCGCCAACGGCAGCGACATGCGCCTGCTGGCGGTGACCGTGCTGACCTCGATGGGCCGCAGCGACCTGGCCGGCATGGGCATCGACCGTGAGCCGGTGGAGGTGGTGGTCGAGCGCGCGCTGGCCGCCAAGGCAGCCGGCATCGACGGGGTGATCGCCTCCGGCCAGGAGGCCGGGCCGATCCGCGCGGCCACCGGCGCCGGCTTCTCGATCGTCTGCCCGGGCATCCGCCCCGGTGGCCCGGTCGGCGATGACCAGAAGCGCACCGTGGGCGTGGCCCAGGCCTTTGCCGACGGCGCCGATGCGATCGTGGTCGGCCGTCCGATCCGCCTCGCCAGCGACCCGCAGGCCGCCGCCCGCGCGATCCAGGCCGAGATCGCCCAGGCGCTCGCCGCGCGCTGAGGCAGTGACGGGGCGGAGCTGCCCCGTCACCACCGGTTTTTCTGTACATTCAAGGGCTTGCGCATAGAGCGCAGGGTCGGCAGGTCTGCCGGCTTGCCGCTGTCACCGAACAGGCCGCAAGATGCGGACCGGTCCGGGGAGTCCGAATTCATGTCCATGTCGTTGAAGCCGTGGCAGTACCGAGGGCAGGCGTTGGCGCTGGCCCTGTGCGGGTTGGTGCTGCTCAGTGCCTGCAAGGACAAGCGGATCGATCCGGACGCGCCGGCGTCCGAGCCGGTCGCGGCCCTGCAGCAGCTGGCCCAGCGGGTCGCCGACAACGATCTGGTCGGGTATGCCAAGGCGGCGGTGCCGCCGGCCCAGTACGCACGCCTGCAGGGCGCGTGGAGCCAGGGCCACAGCCGCTGGCCGCTGACCGAGCTGCCGCTGGATGGGCAGTTGCTGCCGATGCTGGCCGCGCTGTCGCGGCCGGATGCGCCGCAGCGGCTGCAGCGTTCGTTCGATACCCAGATCGCCGGCCAGGCCACGCAGGTTCGCCAGGCGGCCCACTCGATGGGCCTGTTCGGCGAGCAGTACCTGCGCAACCAGAGCGAGTACAGCGACAGCGAGCGCGCCCATTACACCCAGGTCGTGAAAGCACTGAGCCGTTGGGCCGCTGCCGCGCCACTGACGGACAAGCAGCGGGCGAAGACGACCATTACCCTGCTGACGGCCACCGCGCGCACCGCCGGGCTGTCCACCGATGCGGAGCTGCAGGCCGCCGGCATGGAAGAAAGCCTGCGCCGGCTTGGCCCGTTCATCAAGGCCTTCAAGACCGCGCTGGCCAGCTATGGGCTGTCCTTGGATGCGGCACTGACCGAACTGCGCGGCGAGCTGACCTCCGAACTGGGCGACGACGCCGTGGTGCGCATCCAGTACACGCTGGCCGGCGAGCAGATCGAAGCGCAGGTGCGGATGACGCGGCGCGACGGGCACTGGTATGTGACCCGCACGCTGGAAGACACCGACGCGCTGCTGCAGGCCGCCGACGCCGCGCAAGCTGAACATGACGCCCGCCAGGCGGCCGAGGCAGAAGCCGCTGCAGCGGTCAAGGACGATGCTTCCGCATCGGCTAAGCCATAATGAAGCCGATGCCGAACCAGAATCCCCTGCCTTTCCCCGGCGAAGAGCCGCCCAAGACGCCGGACGCCACGTCCTCGTCGCCCGCTATCGTGCCGTCCGACGGTG
Organism: Stenotrophomonas sp. PUT21; assembly: GCF_052232875.1. Lineage (NCBI taxonomy): Bacteria > Pseudomonadati > Pseudomonadota > Gammaproteobacteria > Lysobacterales > Lysobacteraceae > Stenotrophomonas > Stenotrophomonas sp. PUT21. The sequence continues at coordinate 4,125,213 of NZ_CP197645.1, forward strand.
CTGCCGCTCCGGTTCCGCCGGTCGCTGGCGCGCCCGCGGAGGCCGTTGCCGCCGATGCGGAGCCGGCGGCCATCGTGCCGTCGGCGATCGTGCCCGGCACCCGTGCGCCCAGCGGCCGCCCGCCGTGGTGGTCGCGCCTGCTTGGCCGCCTGGTCGAGCCGTGGCTGTCGCTGAAGATCGAACCCGAACATCCCGGCCAGTACAACGATGGCCGGCCGGTGGTCTACGTGCTGGAAGACTACGGTCTGTCCAACGCGCTGATCCTGGACAAGGCCTGCCGCGAGGCCGGCCTGCCGTCCCCGCTGGTGCCCATCGCCGGTGACCCGACCGGGCGCAAGCGCGCCTACCTGGCCCTGTCGCGCCGGAGCAGCAGCAACTCGCTGATCCCCGAGCAGCGCGGGGCCAAGACCCACTCCGACTCGCTGGCCAAGGTCCTGCAGGCGCACCGCGCCCGCGGCGAGCTGGACGTGCACCTGGTGCCGGTGTCGATCTTCGTCGGCCGCGCGCCGGACAAGCAGAGCGGCTGGTTCGCGGTGCTGTTCTCGGAAAACTGGGCCCTGGTGGGGCGTTTCCGTCGCCTGCTCGCGGTGCTGCTCAACGGCCGCAGCACGATCGTGCGCTTCGCCCCGCCGATCTCGCTGCGCACCACGGTCGATGAGGGGCTGGACCCCGAGCGCACCGTGCGCAAGCTGCAGCGCGTGCTGCGGACCCATTTCCGCCGCATCCGCGAATCGGTGATCGGGCCGGATCTGTCCACCCGCCGCCTGCTGGTGGACAAGGTGCTCGACGCGGACACCGTGCGCGAAGCGATCGCCTCGCAGGCCAAGCGCGACAACTCCAAGCCGGCCGATGCCTGGAAGAAAGCCCACGCCTACGCGTGGGAAATCGCCGCGGATTACTCCAGTCCGGTGGTGCGTTCGGCCAGCTTCATGCTCAGCCATGTCTGGAACCGCATCTATGCCGGCGTGCTGGTCCACCACCTGGACAAGTTCAAGGCGGCCGCGCCCGGGCACGAAGTGGTCTATGTGCCCAGCCACCGCAGCCACATGGATTACCTGCTGCTGTCCTACCTGCTGTACGACCGCGGCATCGTGCCGCCGCACATCGTGGCCGGCATCAACCTGAACCTGCCGGTGGTCGGCACGCTGCTGCGCAAGGGCGGTGCGTTCTTCATCCGCCGCTCGATCCGTGGCAACGCGCTGTACTCGGCGGTGCTCAGCGAATACGTGGCCCAGCTGGTCGCCGGCGGTTACTCGATCGAGTACTTCGTCGAAGGCGGCCGCTCGCGCACCGGGCGCCTGCTGCAGCCCAAGGGCGGCATGATCTCGATGACGCTGCGCGCGTTCCTGCGCCAGCCGCGCAAGCCGGTGCTGTTCCAGCCGGTCTACATCGGCTATGAAAAGCTGATGGAAGGCGGCAGCTACCTGGACGAACTGTCGGGCCGGCCGAAGGAGAAGGAATCGATCTGGTCGCTGCTGTGGTCGATCCCGAAGGTGCTCAAACAGAACTACGGTCAGGTGGTGGTGAACTTCGGCGAGCCGATCGCGCTCAACGACGTGCTCGCCCAGCGTGCACCGGAGTGGAACGGCCAGCCGGTCGGCGAAGACGAGAAGCCCTCGTGGCTGTCCGGCACGGTGGATCACCTGGCCGAACGCATCCAGGTGCATATCAACGGCGCCGCCGACGTCAATCCGATCAACCTGCTCGCGCTGGCGCTGCTGTCCACGCCCAAGCATGCGATGGGCGAGGCGGACCTGATCGCGCAGATCGAACTGTGCAAGACCCTGCTGGTGGAGATGCCGTATTCGGACCGGGTGACGGTGACCCCGCACTCGCCGGAGCGGATCATTGCCCATGCCGAGGAGATCAACGTCCTCACCCGCATCAAGCACCCGCTGGGCGACGTGCTCAGCGTCAGCGGCGACACCGCGGTGCTGCTGAGCTACTTCCGCAACAACGTCATCCACCTGTTCACCGCCTCGTCGTGGGTGGCCTGCTGCTTCCAGAACAACCGCCGCATGAGCCGCACCGGGCTGGTCCAGCTGGGCCGCACGGTGTATCCGTTCCTGCAGGCCGAGCTGTTCCTGCCGTGGACCGAAGACGAGTTCGCCCAACGCATCGAGCAGACCATCAATGTGTTCGTGCGCGAAGGGCTGCTGCAGAACATCAACGACGACGACGGCGGCATCCTGGCACGCAACACCGGGCAGACCGATGAAGTCTTCCGCCTGCGCGCGATCGGCCATTCGCTGCAGCAGGCGTTCGAGCGCTATTACATCGCGATCTCGGTGCTGGTGAAGAACGGCCCGGGCACGTTGGGTGCGGCCGAGCTGGAAAGCCTGTGCCAGCAGGCCGCGCAGCGCCTGAGCCTGCTCTATGCACCGGCCGCGCCGGAGTTCTTCGACCGCACCCTGTTCCGCGGCTTCATCCAGAAGCTGCGCGAGCTGCGCCTGGTGTGGCCGGATGAAAACAGCAAGCTGTTGTTCGATGCGCGCCTGGATGCGTGGGCCAAGGATGCGAAATTCATCCTCGGCCGCGAACTGCGCCACACCATCGAGCGCGTCAGCCCGGAAGCGGCGAAGCCAGAGGAACCGGTAGCCCAGGATTGACGACGGCACGTCGTCGATCCGGCGCATCCGGACGTATCCGGATCTTGTTGCGTTCGCCAGCAATCCGTAGGTACCGACCGTTGGTCGGTACCCGCGCGCAAGCGCGGCACAAGCGTCCGGAGACCGGGCAACACGGTGTGCCCGGCTGACCGACGCTGACCACCGTCCGAAGCCTCACGCCAGAGGTTCATGCCGCCGGGAGCAACCGCAGCCGACCAACGGTCGGCGCTACCCTCGGGACATCGGCGGGAATCGGGAGCAACCGCAGCCGACCAACGGTCGGCGCTACGCCGGTTCGTCTGGAATCAGCATGTCTTCCAGCTTGGCGATGCAGTCCTTCAACTGCAGCTTGCGCCGCTTCAGGCGCTTGGCTTCCAGCTCGTCGTCGCCATTGGCGGCCATGCGCAGAATCTGGTCATCCAGCGCACGATGCTCCTGCCGGAGCACGGCAAGGCGGGCACTGATATCGGTGGGTGTCATGGTGTCCACAGGCTCCGAGCATACACATCCGGGATGACCGCCGGGAGTGAACGCAGTCACTTCCTGGCACCTGTGAGGGTGCGCCTCAGCCGGTAGAATGAAGGGATGAGCGCTGCCGTCATCCGCCTGCCCGATCCCGTCTCGCGCGCCCGCGATCCGCGCGCGCCCGGCGGCATGCAGGACCGCCTGGCGCGGCAGCTGCGGCGCCAGGTGGGCCAGGCCATCGCCGACTTCGGCATGATCGAGGCCGGCGACAAAGTGATGGTGTGCCTGTCCGGTGGCAAGGACAGTTACACCCTGCTCGACATCCTGTTGCAGCTGCAGAAAAAAGCGCCGGTACCGTTCGAACTGGTCGCGGTGAACCTGGACCAGAAGCAGCCCGGCTTTCCCGAGCAGGTGCTGCCCACCTACCTGGCCTCGATCGGCGTGCCGTTCCAGATCATCGAGCAGGACACCTATTCGGTGGTCAGCCGGGTGATCCCGGAAGGCCGTACGATGTGTTCGCTGTGCTCGCGTCTGCGCCGTGGTGCGCTGTACCGGCATGCGGCCGAACACGGCTTCACCAAGATCGCGCTGGGCCACCACCGCGACGACAGCGTGGCCACGTTCTTCCTCAACCTGTTCCACCACGCCAAGCTCTCGGCGATGCCGCCCAAGCTGCGCAGTGACGACGGCCAACACATCGTGATCCGCCCGCTTGCCTACGTCAGCGAAGCGGACATCAGCGCCTACGCACAGGCGCGTGCGTTCCCGATCATTCCCTGCACGCTGTGTGGCAGCCAGGACACCCTGCAGCGCCGCCAGGTGGAGCAGATGCTGCAGCAGTGGGAGCGCGACCAGCCCGGCCGCATCGACCAGATCGCACGCGCGCTGGGCAACATCCACCCCTCGCAGCTGGCCGATCCGGCGCTGTTTGATTTCATGGCACTGGGGCGCGCCGCGGCCGCCCCGCTGCCCGACCCGCCGGCCTGGGCCGGCACTGCCCACGACCCCGGGCACGCCCCTGGCCCGGCCTGAGCCACGCCGGTGCGCCCGCCCTCCCTTTCACGCTCTTACTCTGGACGTCCATGTTCTTTCGCAACCTGACGCTGTTCCGCTTCCCGACCGCCACCGATTTCTCCGACGTGGACACCCTGCTGCCGCAGGTGCTGCTCAAGCCGGTCGGTCCGCTTGAAATGAATTCGCGCGGCTTCATCTCGCCGTTCGGCCGTGAAGAAAAAGCCGTGTTCTCGCACCGCGTCGGCGATGCGCTGTGGCTGACCGTCGGCGGTGAGGACAAGATCCTGCCCGGCGCGGTGGTCAATGATCTGCTCGCGCGCAAGCTCGAGGAAATCGAAGAGAAGGAAGGCCGCAAGCCCGGCGGCCGCGAGCGCAAGCGCATGAAGGACGACCTGCTGCACGAACTGATGCCGCGCGCCTTCGTGAAGAGCTCGCGTACCGACGCGCTGATCGACCTGACCCATGGCTACGTGGCGGTGGACTGTTCGAGCAGCAAGAAGGGCGAGAACATGATGTCCGACATCCGCGGCCTGCTCGGCAGCTTCCCGGCGATGCCGTTGAACGCCGAAGTCGCCCCGCGCTCGATCCTGACCGGCTGGATCGCCGGCGAACCCCTGCCGACCGGCCTGAGCCTGGGCGAAGAGTGCGAGATGAAGGATCCGGCCGAGGGCGGCGCGGTGGTCAAGTGCCAGCACCAGGAACTGCGCTGCGACGAGATCGACAAGCACCTGGATGCCGGTAAGCAGGTGACCAAGCTGGCCCTGGTGTTCGAGGACAACCTCTCCTTCGTGCTCGGCGATGACCTGATCGTGCGCAAGCTGAAGTTCCTGGATGGCGCGCTGGACCAGCTCGAGCATGCCGACGATGACGGCCGCCGCGCCGAACTGGATGCCCGCTTCGCCCTGCAGAGCGGTGAAGTGCGTCGCCTGTTCCTGCTGCTGGAAGAGGCCTTCAAGCTGAGCAAGGCGGACTGACCGGTACCGATCAGTCCCCAGTCATGCGCCGGTCACGGCCGGCGCTATGCTGTACCCATGTCCGGATTCCTCCGCCGCCTGATTTCGCCGGCTGTCAGCACGCTGCAGCGCGATACGGTACGGCTGCGCCTGGAGGATGCCGAGATCGATGTACTGCGCGTGCGCGATCCGCGGGCGCGCCGGATCAAGCTCAGCGTCGATGAGCGCGGTGTCCGCCTGACCCTGCCGCCGCGCGCCAGCCTGGTGATGGGTGAGCGCTTCCTGGACCAGCATCGCGGCTGGTTGTCCGAACAGCTGCGCAGCTACCAGGCCACCAATCTGCCGCCACCGCTGGTGATCGGCGAGCCGGGCGTGCTGCCGTTGCGCGGCGAACTGCTGCCACTGCGCTGGGAACCCGGTCGCTACGCACACCTGCGCGTGGACGAGCAGGGCGCCTGCCTGCACTGGCCCACGCGAGGCACCGACGCCACGCTGCGGCGCACCCTGCGCGAGTTCTATGAAGCACAGACCCGTGCCGACGTCGGTCAGTGGCTGCCGCGTTACCTGCCTGGCCTGCCACGTGCACCGGCACGGCTGCGGCTGAAGGTGATGTCCTCGCAATGGGGCTCGCTGGCGCCCGATGGCAGCATGGCGCTGGATCTGGCCCTGGTGCTGGGGAGGCCCTCGGCCTTCGAGTACGTGCTGGTGCACGAGCTCTGCCATCTGATCCAGGCCAATCATTCGCCGGCGTTCTGGGCCGAGGTGGAGAAACGCTTCCCGGCGTGGCACGCCGAGCGCGATTACTTCCAGCTCGAAGGGCGCCGCCTCAAGGCCACGCTGCGGCAGCTGCTGACCCCCACCCCGTAAAGCCGAGCGTTGGTCGGCGGGCTACCGGGTGGCGCGGGCGGCGGCCGCCTGCGCCCAGCGTGCCGCCACGCGCGGCGCGGTGATGCACACCGCCTGGTCGGTCACGGTGGTGACCGCGCGCTCCAGCAGCTGGATGTCGGCCTCGTGCTGGCGGGCCACGTGCGGATCCTCGAAGAAGATCGCGCGCTGGCAATGGCCTTCCAGCACACGGTCGGCGATCTGCGCATCGCCGCCCATCGGGCCGCTCTGATAGCGCGTCACCCACTCCTCGCCCTGTGGCCAGCCGCGGCTCCAGGCCAGTTCGTTCAGGCGCTGGCCGGTGGTGCCGGTGCCGACCCGGCTGCGGAAGCGCGACAGCACCTCGAAGTGCTCATCGGCAAAGGCCAGCATCGCCGGCTTCATCGCGTCATGCGCGATCAACGCCAGCGTGTGCTGCGCGAAGGCGTGCAGATCATCGGCGCCCGGGTCCGGCGCCAGGCCGGCGTGCAGGCGCTCCACTTCCACCCAATCACGCGCAGTGGCGACGGTGGAGATGAAGGGCTTGCCGTGGATCACGCACTGGCGCTTGAGCGCGGTGGCCTCGGGGAAGACCGAGGAAGGGTCGACCGGGTCCATCAAATAGATCGCACCGTCCAGCGTGCGCTCGGGCGTGCCCATGCCGACCACCTCGGCGACCAGCTTCATCAGGCCGCCCTCGCGGCCATTCGGGTAGCGGCGCAGCGGGGCGAAGTCCTGCAGGAAGCCCAGCCGCTGGATCGCATCGAAGGTGCGCCCGACCGCATGCAGCTCGACGCCCAGTTCGCGCAGCCCGGTGTCGCTGGCGCGCAGCCAGCGGAACAGTGCGGCGTGCTTGTCGTGGTGATGCAGGCGGTTCGCGGCCAGGCCGATGCGCATGAGGGCAGTCCAGAGGGTGACCCGGTCAGTGTAAGCCGTTCAGGTTGACGGAAAGCAAGCGTCGAACAGTGATGGCGATCACGCGTCATCACGCATTTTCGTAGTTGTTGCATGGTCTCGCGAGGGGTCATATCCGACAGTGGTGGTCGTCCGTCAATCAGGAAACCCCTGCCATGACTCTCTCCCCTTCCCCCATCGTTGCCTCATCCCCGCCCGCGGCCTCGGAAACGGGCCGCCGCATCCGCGCGCTGGCCACCGTACTGCGCGAGGCACCCGAAGCAGACGCGGAGATGCTGCTGGCCGGGCTGGCACGCATGCTCGATGCGCATATGGGCCGCGGCCATGACGATGTGGTCAGCAACCGCCGCATCCGCGACCAGCTCGACAACATCGAGCTGCTGATGGCGCTGGAAATCGAGCGCGCCGGCGTGCGTCATACGCCGATACCGGCGGTATCGCGCGCCGCCTGAGCGGCAGCCACGCGCGGCATCGCAACGGCGCCGTTACGCCGAGAGCAGCTGCACGATGCTGCCGGCCGCGTCACGGCCTTCGGCCACGGCCGTCACCACCAGGTCCGCGCCGCGCACCGCATCGCCACCGGCGAACAGGCGCGGGTGGGCGGTCTGGAACGGCAGGCGGCCACTGCCACCGGCCACGATGCGGCCGTTGGTGCCGGCCTCCACCCCCTGCCCGGTCAGCCAGGCTGGCGCACTCGGCGAGAAGCCGAAGGCGATGATCACCACATCCGCTTCCAGCAGCGATTCGCTGCCGGCGATCGGCACCGCATTGCGGCGGCCCTGTGCATCCGGTTCGTCCAGATGCGTTTCGACCACCATGACGCCGATCACTTCATCATCCGCACCGGCTTCGATCGACAGCGGCTGACGATTGAACAGGAAGCGCACGCCTTCCTCGCGGGCATTGGCCACTTCGCGCGCAGACCCGGGCATGTTGGCCTCGTCACGGCGGTAGGCGCAGGTCACCTTGGCCGCGCCCAGGCGGATCGCACTGCGCACGCAGTCCATGCCGGTGTCGCCACCGCCGAGCACCACCACGCGCTTGCCTTCCAGGTCCGGCAGGGCGATCTGATCTTCCCAGCCGGCGATCGGCCGGCCGTGCGCGTCGCTGCCGCTGACGATGCGGCTGTTCTGCACCAGGAACGGCAGCGCCGGCAGCACGCCCTTGAGGTCCTGGCCGAGCAGGCCGCCGTCGGTATAGCGGTAGGCGCCGGTCCCGACGAACACCGCGTCGTACTCGGCCAGCAGGTCATCGATGCTCACATCGCGGCCGATCTCCACGCCGAGGCGGAACTGCACGCCCATGCCTTCCAGCACGTTGCGGCGGCGGCTGATCACCGATTTGTCCAGCTTGAAACTGGGGATGCCGAACTGCAGCAGCCCGCCGATCTGTTCGTAACGGTCATACACCACGGCCTGGATGCCGGCATGCGCCAGCTTGTCGGCGCACGCCAGCCCGGCCGGGCCGGCACCGATCACCGCCACGCGCTTGCCGGTGGCCTCCACCGCGCTCATGTCCGGGCGCCAGCCGGTGGCCAGCGCGGTATCCACGATGTACTTCTCGACCGCACCGATGGTCACCGCGCCGAACTCCTCCAGCGTGCAGCTGCCTTCGCACAGGCGGTCCTGCGGGCACACCCGGCCGCACACTTCCGGCAGCGGGTTGGTCGAGTGGCACAGCGTGGCCGCTTCGTGGATGCGGTTTTCCTGCACCAGCTGCAGCCACTGCGGGATCGCGTTGTGCACCGGGCACTTCCAGCTGCAGTACGGGTTGCCACAATCCAGACAGCGCCCGGCCTGGAACTGCGCGTCTTCCTTGCCGAACTTGCCGTACAGCTCGCCCCAGTCGCCGGAAGTGCGCAGTTCGACCGGGATGCGCTGCGGCATCGTCCGGGGCAGATCGAGGAACTGGAAAGCTTGCTTGCGGCTCATGGCTTGCTCTGTGGTGAGGTTGCCGGCCAGCGGCCGGCACTACAACGGTGGGAACACGAGGCGCCGATCGACACCGGCGCTTCTCCGCGCTTACGCAGCGCGGCGCAGTGAGTCGGTCAGCGATTCGATACTGGCGGCCTTGGGTTTGACCAGCCAGAACTTGCCGACGTAATCGCGGAATTCATCGAGGATCTGCTGCGCCCAGATGCTGCCGGTCAGTTCGCGGTGGCGGCTGATCAGCGTGTGCAGGTGCTGGCGATGGTTCTCGAAGCCCTCGGCCGAGATGCGGTGGATGTCGATCAGCTCGTGGTTGTAGCGGTCCACGAAATCGCGGTCGATATCCAGCACGTAGGCCAGCCCGCCGGTGAAGCCGGCACCGAAGTTCAGCCCGACCTTGCCCAGCACCAGCACGATGCCGTCGGTCATGTACTCGCAGCAGTGGTCGCCCGCGCCTTCGATCACCGCCAGCGCGCCGGAGTTGCGCACGCCGAAGCGCTCGCCGGCACGGCCCGCGGCGAACAGCTCGCCACCGGTGGCGCCGTACAGGCAGGTGTTGCCGATGATCGCGGTGTTGCGCGCCTCGAAGCGTGCGCCACGCGGCGGGCGCACCACCAACCGGCCGCCGGCCATGCCCTTGCCGACGTAGTCGTTGGCTTCGCCTTCCACTTCCAGCTGCAGCCCACCGACGTTGAACGCGCCGAAGCTCTGCCCGGCGGTGCCGCGGAAGCGCAGGGTCAGCGGCGCATCACTCATGCCCTGGTTGCCGTGCGTGCGCGCGATCTCGCCGGACAGGCGGGTGCCGATCGAGCGGTCGGTGTTGTGGATCAGGAAGCGGTGTTCGCCGCCGAGCTTGCCGGCGATCGCGGGGGCCAGCAGGCCGTCCATCTGCGTGGCCAGGCTGTCCGGCGATTCGTACAGGCGCTGTGCGGCGCAGTGGCTGCCGGCGTACTCGGCCGGGTTGAGCAGGCGCGACAGGTCCACCTTGACCCCCGGGCGCGGCGAGACATCCAGCTGCTGCAGCAGGTCGGTGCGGCCGACGATCTCGTCCAGCGAGCGCACGCCCAGGTAGGACAGCCAGCCACGCACTTCCTCGGCCAGCAGCCGGAAGAAGTTCTCCACGCGCTCGGGCAGGCCGGTGAAGTACTGCGCGCGCAGGCGCTCGTCCTGGGTGGCCACGCCGGTGGCGCAGTTGTTGAGGTGGCAGATGCGCAGGTACTTGCAGCCCAGCACGATCATCGGCGCGGTGCCGAAGCCGAAACTGTCCGCGCCCAACAGCGCGGCCTTGATCACGTCCAGCCCGGTCTTCAGGCCGCCGTCGGTCTGCAGCAGGGTGCGCCCGCGCAGATCGTTGGCCACCAGCGCCTGGTGCGATTCGGCCACGCCCAGTTCCCACGGCACGCCCGCATAGCGGATCGAGCTGACCGGGCTGGCCCCGGTGCCGCCATCATGGCCGGACACGGTGATCAGGTCGGCACCGGCCTTGACCACGCCCGCGGCGATGGTGCCGACACCGGCGTGGCTGACCAGCTTCACCGAGACCAGCGCGGTCGGGTTGACCTGCTTGAGGTCGTAGATCAGCTGGGCCAGATCTTCGATGGAGTAGATGTCGTGGTGCGGCGGCGGCGAGATCAGCCCGATCCCCGGCTTGGCATAACGCAGCCGTGCGATCAGTTCGTTGACCTTGTGCCCGGGCAGCTGGCCACCTTCGCCGGGCTTGGCGCCCTGGGCGACCTTGATCTGCAGCACTTCGGCGTTGACCAGGTACTCGGCGGTGACGCCGAAGCGGCCCGAGGCGACCTGCTTGATCTTGCTGCGCTTCTCGGTGCCGTAGCGCACCGGGTCTTCGCCGCCTTCGCCGGAGTTGCTGCGCCCGCCGAGCCGGTTCATCGCGATCGCCAGCGCTTCGTGCGCTTCGGGTGACAGCGCCCCGAGGCTGATCGCCGCGGTATCGAAGCGGCGGAACAGATCTTCGGCCGGTGCCACCTGGTCCAGCGGGGTCGGCGTAGGGGCGGCCTTGAGCTGCAGCAGGTCGCGCAGCGCGGACACCGGCCTGCCGTGCACGGCCTCGCAATAACGCTGCCAGTCCGCGGCCTCGCCACTGCGCGCGGCGCGCTGCAGGGTCATGACCACGTCCGGGTTGTACATGTGGTATTCGCCGCCGTGCACGTACTTGAGCACGCCGCCCACGTCGGGGCGCAGCAGGTCGTTCCAGGCGCGCACGGTGAGCTCGCGCGCTTCATCGTCCAAGCGGGCGAAGCCGACGCCGGCCACACGCGAGGCGGTGTCCGGGAAGCACAGGTCGACCACCTCGTCATCCAGCCCGACGATCTCGAACAACTGCGCGCCGCGGTAACTGGCCACGGTACAGATGCCCATCTTGGAGATGATCTTGGACAGGCCCTTGTAGATGCCCTTGCGGTAGCGGCGGCCGATCTGCGACTGCTCGCCACCCTTGCTCAGCTGCAGGATGCCGCGCCGGCCCAGGTCGAACAGGGTCTGGTAGGCCAGGTACGGGTACACCGCGGTGGCACCGAAGCCGAGCAGGCAGGCCATGTGGTGCGGGTCGCGCGCGGTGCCGGTTTCCAGGATCAGGTTGACGTCGCAGCGCAGCCCGGCATTGGAGAGGTGGTGATGCACCGCGCTGGTGGCCAGCAACGCATGCACCATCGGCCGGTCGGCCACCGGGTAACGGTCGCTGAGCAGCAGCATGACGATGCCCTCGCGCGCGGCGGCTTCAGCCTCGGCGCAGATGCGCTCGATGCCGGCCTTCAGGCCTTCGTCCAGGCTGTAGGACAGATCGATCAGCCGGTTCTTGTCGGCGTACTGCTCCATCTTGATCAGCTGGCGCAGCTTGCGCTGGCTGAGCACGGGCGAATTGAGGATGACGTGGTTCACCGTCTCCGCACCGGCATGGAAGATGTTGGTCTCCTTACCGAGCTGGGTGGACAACGACATGACGCAGTCTTCGCGCAACGGATCGATCGGCGGGTTGGTGACCTGCGCGAACGCCTGGCGGAAATAATCGTAGAGCGGGCGGCTGTGCTGGCTCAGCACCGCCATCGGGGTGTCATCGCCCATCGAGCCGGTGGCTTCCTGCTCGGTCTCGGCGAGCGGGCGCAGGATCTGCTCCACTTCCTCGATGCTGAGCTGGAACAGCTTGTGATAGCTGCGCAGGGTGCGCTCGTCGAACGGCTCCTCGACCAGCGACGGATCGATCAGCTCGGTCTGCAGGTAGGTCACGCCCTGCTGCAGCCACTGCTTGTAGGGTGCGCGGCCGCGGTTGATGCGGTCGATGGCGTCCGAGTCGAGCAGGTCGCCGCGCTTGAGGTCGATGGCCATCATCTCGCCCGGGCCGAGCTTGCCCTTGCGCACCACGCGCTCGGCCGGCACTTCCCACACCCCGGCTTCGGAGGCGACCAGGAAGTGGCGGTCGGAGGTCAGCATCCAGCGCGCCGGGCGCAGGCCGTTGCGGTCCAGCGTACAGGCGGCATAGCGCCCATCGCAGGCCACGATGCCGGCCGGGCCGTCCCACGGCTCACTGTTGAGGCCGTAGAACTCGTAGAACGCGGCCAGGTCCGGATCCTTGAACTCCAGCGACTGGGTGGCCGGTGGCACCAGGATGCGCAGCGCCTGGATCAGCTCCATGCCGGCGCTGACCATCAGCTCCAGCATGTTGTCCAGGCTCTGCGAATCCGAGCCATGCATGGAGATCACCGGATCGAATTCGCCGATGTCGAAGCGCGGGGTCTTCCACACCTTGCTGCGCGCCTGCGCCCAGCGGCGGTTGCCTTCGATGGTGTTGATCTCGCCGTTGTGCGCCAGCATCCGGAACGGATGCGCCAGCGGCCAGCGCGGCAGCGTGTTGGTGGAAAAGCGCTGGTGGAACACGATCGCGCTGGAGGCCAGATCGTTGCGCTGCAGGTCCACGTAGAAGCGGCTCAGCTTGTCCGGCAGCACCATGCCCTTGTAGCTGATCGCATTCGGGCTGAGCGTGGTGACGTAGTAGTCGGCGTGCTCGCGCAGCTGCTGTTCGCTGCGGCGGCGGGCCAGGAACAGCGCCAGGGTGAAGGTGGCCTCGTCCTGCGTGGCACCGGCATCGACGAACACCTGTTCGATGTGCGGCAGCGTGTCACGTGCGAGCTGACCGCAGACGCTGGGATCGGTCGGCACCACGCGCCAGCCGACCGGCTGGCAGCCGGCGTCGCGCAGCTGCTGTTCCAGCGTCTCGCGGCAGGCCTGTGCGGCCGTGGCGTCGTGCGGCAGGAACACCACGCCGGCGGCGAAGCGCGCACCAAGCGTGAGCCCGGCCTCGGCGGCGAGCGCTTTGAGGAACACGTCGGGGCGGCGCAGCAGCAGGCCGCAGCCGTCGCCGGTGACACCATCGGCGGCGACGCCACCGCGGTGGGTCATGCGCGAAAGTGCGGCGATGGCGGTATCGACCAGCAGTCGGGACGGCTGGTCGTCGAGCTGGGCGACCATGCCGAAACCACAGGCATCTCGCTCATCTTGCGGGTCGTAAAGCCCTTGGCGGTTGCGGGGGGCCATCTCTGCCTCAATGTCGGGTGAGCGGCGACACTCGTCCCCGCTCAATCCGTTGAGCGCATCTGGAGGCACCGGATGACTCGACTAGAGCATAGTTGCTGCAACGCCGCAATACACGGTTGCAGCCGCAACCAAACCCCTGTGTTTCAGGGGTTTTCCCGCCCGCCTGTTCAGCCGCAACGGACGCCGGCGACCACGTTCTTGGCATCCACTTCCACGTTCAGGCGTTCGCCGATGAACTCCATCGTGGTCATGTCATTCGGCTTGAGCACGCGCAGGCTGGTGGCCCCGGCATCCTGCTGGGCCTGGCTGCCGATCTCGGCGGTATAGGGCTGGCCGACCAGGCTCTGCACCTGGGTGGCATCGCAGCTGCCGACCGGCGGCGCTTCCATGGCTTTGCCGGCCTCGTCGGTCGGCGCGGCCGCCGCTTCGGCAGCCTTCTGTGCATCGGTGGCAACCGCTTCCTGCTCGTCCATGGGCGGGGCGCTGCACGCACCGAGGACCAGCAGGGCGGGGAACAGGGCCATCAGCCCGAAAGAACGCCGCAGGCGGCGGAACGACAGAGACGACATCGGTACTCCAGAAAGCGAGCCAGTAAACGAAGGAGGATATCGCCAAGCGCGGTGTGAGGTGTTTGTGTTGCGTTATTGACGCGGTGCCGCACCGGCAGCGGTAACACTGCGCTTCCCTGATCCCGCGTCGCGTCCATGAGCCCGAGCCGCACCGTCACCCCCGAAGCCGCCGCTGCCCGCCAGGCCGGCCTGCGTTACGTCAGCGATGAACTGCCCGGCATCGCCCGCCGCAAGGCCGGCAAGGGCTTCGCCTACCGCGATGCCGACGGCGCGGCGGTGCGTGATGCCGCCACCCTGGCCCGGATCCGCGCGCTGGCGATCCCGCCGGCCTACACCGACGTGTGGATCTGCGCGCTGCCCAACGGCCATCTGCAGGCCACCGGCCGCGATGCGCGTGGGCGCAAGCAGTACCGTTACCACGCTGATTGGGCGCGGGTGAGGGGCGATGGCAAGTTCGATCGCATCATTGCCTTTGGTACTGCCCTGCCCACGCTGCGCCGGCGCCTGCGCCGCGATCTGAAGCTGCCCGGCTTCCCACGCGACAAGGTGCTGGCGATCGTGGTGGCGCTGCTGGCACAGACGCTGGTGCGCGTTGGCAATGAAGTCTATGCACGTGACAACCGCTCTTACGGGCTGACCACGCTACGCAACCGCCACCTCGCGCTGGTCAAGGGCGGCCGGGCGCAGATGCGCTTCCGGGGCAAGTCCGGGCAGGCGCATGAGGTGGATGTGGATGATCGCGAACTGGTCAAGCTGATCCGTGGCTGCCAGCAGCTGCCCGGGCAGGCGCTGTTCCAGTATCGCGATGACGATGGCGTGGTCCAACCGGTGGACTCGGGCATGGTCAACGACTATCTGCACGATGCGATGGGCGAGGATTTCAGCGCCAAGGACTTCCGCACCTGGGGCGGCACGCTGGAGGCGATCCGTCAGCTTGCCGTGACCGAGCTGCCCGAACCCTCCAGTGAGCGCGCGCTGGCAGCATTGCAGAAGCAGGTGGTATGCGAGGTCGCCAACCTGCTGGGCAACACACCGTCGGTGTGCCGCAAGGCGTATATCGATCCTTGCGTATTCGATGGCTGGCGGGCCGGCTCATTGAAGGCCCTTGCCGGCCTGCGTGGCGAGCGCCAGTGGGAGCTGGCCACGCTGAAAGTACTCAAAGCCGCACGGCGCACCGTCCGGCGCGCCCGCGCGGAATGAGCGGGACGATCAGCCGCAGTAGATCGCGGTGATGTTGTTGGTGTTGCCGGTTTCGATGGTCAGCCGCTCGCCACCGCTTTCCGCACCGGTGGTGGATGGCACCGCGCCGCTGGCGGTCGGGCCGCTTTCCTGGCGCTGACCGCGCAGCACCACCACTTCCAGGCTGTCGCTGTCCACGCGCGCCCTTTCAACGGTTGCCGCCGACGCAGCCAGCCCGGTCGCGCCGCGGACCTTGTCGATATGGCACTGGCCGGAAATGACGCCGTCGATCGGCTGGACCTGCGCGATGGGGGTGCTGCTGCAGGCGGACAAAGCAAGGACGGCCACAGCCGCGGACAGGTAACGAAGCATGCGACGCACTCCATGGGAATTGCGCTCAGGGTGCATCGGCGCCCGTATGCGGCGGATGAATCCTCTACACGGTGTGGGCACGCTCCATTCACCGTGCCTGGCCGCCCGGTTGACCATAGTGGAGGTGCGCACTGCCGACACGGGACCCCCCATACGGCGCGCATTCGAGTTTGATCCACGCATCTGATCCGGCAACAGGAGTCGAGCATGGCCACGGCCAAAACCCGTAAGACCACCAAGACCCCCACCTCCCGCAAGCGTCCCCGTCCGGCGGAGGCGACCGCTGCAGCGACCGAGCCGCGCACCCGCACCCCGGTCGTCAAAACCGCCACCCGCAAGGCGGCCGCCACCGATCCGCGCGCTGCGCGCGTGGCCGCCCGCCAGCGCCGTCTGCAGGACCAGGAAAAGGCGAAGGACGCGCGTGCGGCGAAGAAGGCCGCCAAATCCACGACCAAGAAGGCCACCCAGGCCGGCACGCGTCGCCAGCCGGAGAAAATGCCTGCCGAACAGCTGGCCAAACCCGGCTACGAGCACGAGATGCAGTTGGCCCCGCGCTTCCTCGCGCCGGATTACCAGGGCAGCGGCAAGCTCAAGGGCAAGCGCGCCATCATCACCGGCGCCGACTCCGGTATCGGCCGCGCCGTGGCGGTGCTGTTCGCCCGCGAAGGTGCGGACGTTGCCGTGCTGCATCTGGATGAAAAGAAGGACGCGCAGCTCACCCGCGAGCACGTCGAGAAGGAAGGCGCCCGCTGCGTGGTGATCGCCGGCGACGTGCGCGACCCGGCGTTCTGCAACAAGGCGGTCAAGCAGGTGGTCAAGGCATTCGGCGGGGTCGACATCCTGGTCAACAACGCCGCCTTCCAGCTGCACTGCGACCGCCTGGAAGACCTTGAGGACGACCATCTGCAGGAAACCCTGCAGACCAACATCGGCGGTTACATCCAGATGGCGCGCGCGGTGCTGCCGCATCTGGGCGAGGGCGCCAGCATCATCAACACCGGCTCGGAAACCGGCCTGTTCGGCAGCAAGTCGCTGGTGGACTATTCGGCGACCAAGGGCGCGATCCATGCCTTCACCAAGGCGCTGGCCAGCCAGCTGCTGCCGCGCGGGATCCGCGTCAACGCGGTGGCTCCCGGCCCGGTATGGACCCCGCTGAATCCAGCCGACAAGAAGGCCCCCGATGTGGCCGAGTTCGGTCAGGACAGCGACATGGGCCGACCGGCGCAGCCCGAAGAGCTCTCCCCGGCCTATGTATTCCTCGCCTCGCCGATCACCGCCAGCTACATCAGCGGCGTGATCCTGCCGGTGATGGGCGGGCCGCGCGGCTGAGCGCCGGGACCGGCGCACGGGCGCCGTAGAACGCGGCAATCCGCGGAATGAAGTTCTGCGGGTTGGCCCCGACCAGGTTGGTCAGCACCACGATGGCCAGCCTCTGGTCGGGGTAGACGATGAACGCCGAGCGCGCGCCGCCCATGCCGGCCACCCGGCGATCAGGGCCGCTCTGCAGCACCGCCCAGCCATCGCCCCAGGCGCTGTCGCTGCCATCGTTGAGCCGTTCCGGTGTCCACATCCGGCGGGCGCTGCCAGCGTTGATCAGGCGATTGCCGGACAGCGCGACCAGCCACTGCGCGACGTCGTCGGCAGTGGTCAGCATGCCACCGCCGGCCCACAGCCCCGGGGTCATATCGTAGAACCAGTGCGAAAGCCGCGGGGTCGCATCCGGCGCATCGGTGCGGCGCGGGAACCAGCTGTAGATCGTGGCGCTGTTGGCGATCAGATCGTAGCTGTCGCCGAAGGTGGTGGACGGCATCCCGGCCACATCGAACTGGCGCGTGGCCACGTACCGGTCATAGGGCATCGCCGATTGCGCGGCGATGATCCGCGCGAGCAGCACATAGTTGGTCTGGTTGTAGGTGAAGCGTGCACCGGGGACGGCCTCCACCGGCAGCTGGGTCACGGCCGCCCACGCGGCCTGCTCGGTGCTTCCGCCCAGCAGCCCCTGCGCATCCAGGATGTCCGGCAACCCCGAGGTATGCGCCAGTAACTGCCGGACTCGAACACCGCGCCAGGCCTCGGGCAGATCGGCGAGATAGGCCGAGACCGGTGCATCCAGATCGACCTTGCCTGCTTCGGCCAGTTGCATCACGGCCACCCCGGTGAAGGACTTTGTGGCCGAGTTGAGCGGGAAACGCGTGGTGCGCGTGGCGGGCAGCGTGTTCTCGACATTGGCCAGACCGTGGCTTTCGGACAGCACCACCTTCCCATCCTTGACCACGGCGATCTGCAGGCCGGGAATACGCAGCGTCTCCATGGTCTGGCCGATGAACTGCCGGGTCTGTTGGTTGGCCGTATCCACGTCGCCGGCATGCGCGTGCACGCCCAGCGGGAGCAACAGGGCGACGATCATGATCACGCGACGGGTGGAACGCATGCGGCGGGTCCTTGGCGAAGAGGGCGCGATGCCAGGGCGCAATGCCGCAGCTCGAAGGCTTGGATGCGGGCTGGGGCGAAAAGGTTTAAGGCGCAGGTTCAAGGCGCACGGCGTGGCGGTGGCGCGGTGCCTACCGTTCGTCGGCGCGCGCCCTCCGGCACTTGACGACATCTGTAGTCACTGGCACGGTGGCGACACGTGTAGTCATAGGGAGTGCGCCATGCGCGGCAAGACCATCGGGGACCAGGAGCTGGCCCTGCTGCAATACATCGCGGAGCAGGACCGCCCCAGTGTCGGGGAAGTCGCCGCCGGGTTCGGCGAGCCGCGCGGGTTGGCACGTTCGACCGTGCTGACCATGATGGAGCGCCTGCGCGCCAAGTCGTATCTGAGCCGCAAGCAGGTGGACGGCGTGTACCGCTATGCCACCACCAGCGGCCAGGACAGCGTGGTGCAGGGCGCCGTGGCCAGCTTCGTGGAGAAGACGCTGCAGGGCTCGGTCTCGCCGTTCGTCGCCTTCATGTCGCACAAGGTGGATGTCAGCGATCAGGAACTGGCCGAGCTGGAAGCGCTGGTCGCACAGTTGCAGTCACGCAAGCGGGAGGGCTGAGCCATGGACACGATGATGAGTGAGCTGTTGATGCGGCTGGGCTGGACCAGCGTGCAGAGCGCGGTGCTGGTGGCGCTGGTGTGGGGCGTATGCCGGCTGCTGCCGCAGTTGCCGGCCGCCACCCGCTGCCGCCTGTGGTGGCTGGTGGCCGCGCAGGCGGTACTGGGCCTGGTGTGGAGCAGCCCGCTGGAGTTGGCCGTGCTGCCCGCACCCGCCACCATGACGGCACCGGCGATGGCGTTGCCCGCGTTCGATGCCGCCGCGCAGGCGGCGCCGGTCGCCTACGCGCCGGCTGCGGTCGATGCGGCGACGATGGCGTGGTCCTGGCCCTCGCTGCTGCTGGCCTTGTGGGTCGCCGGCGTGCTGTTGATGGTGGCGCACAGCCTGCGTGGCTACCGCGCCAGCCGCGCGCTGGTGCGCAGCGCCACCGAGTGCACCGACGCCGGGCTGCAGCAGGCATTGCAGCTGGCTGCCGAAGCCCATGGCCTGCGCCGCGCGCCGCGCCTCAAACTCTCCGCGCAGATCCGTTCGCCGCAGTTGATCGGCCCGTGGCGGCCCGTGCTGCTGCTGCCGGCGCGCGAGCTGCCGGCGATGTCGGCGGACGATCTGGACATGGCGCTGACCCATGAGCTGATCCATCTGCAGCGTCGCGACCTGTGGTGGGGCCTGCTGCCGGCGTTGTCGCAGCATCTGTTCTTCTTCCATCCGCTGGTGCATGTGGCGGCGCGCGAATATGCGTTGGCCCGCGAAGAAGCCTGCGATGGTGCCGTCGTGGCCGGGCATGATCATTGCCGCCATGACTACGGCCGCCTGCTGGTGCAGCTCGGTGTGGCGCCGCGTCCTGCGGTGGGCGTGGCCAGCGCCTCGCCGAACCTGCGCAGCCTCAAGCGCCGCCTGCTCACCCTGCAGCAGACCCGCAGCATGCCGCGGGTGGTGTCGCTGGCGATCACTGCGCTGTTCGTGGTGGTTGGCGTGGCCCCGCTGCGGCTGGTGGCTGCACCGCCGCCGCCGCCGGCACCCCAGGCACCGCTCGCGCCCATCCCGCCCGCCCCACCGGCGCCGGCACGTGAACCGTTGCCGCCGCCGGTATCCGCCCCGCAACCCCCGAAGGCTCCGGCAGCACCGCGTGCACCCGAGCCCCCCAAGGACCTGGATGACGACGCGAGCTTTGTGACCCACGGTCAGCTCAGCCTCTCGCGCCAACCCGCGCAGGCCTTCGTGTTGATCGGTGGCGAGAGCAGTTTCGTCGATGCCTCCGTCGCTGATCTCAAACAAGCGCGGCGCGATGCTGGCAGCGATCAACCGGCCCTGTGGGTGCGCCGGGGCCAGGACCGCTATCTGATCCGCGATCCCGCCGTGCTCAAGGCGCTGGGGCAGGCCCAGACGCAGGTCGCCGCGCTGGGCACGGCACAGGCCGCGCTGGGCAACCGCCAAGCGGTGATCGGCCAACAGATCGCGGCGGCATCGCTGCAGATCACGGCCGATGCAATGGCCTCGGTGGATATCAGTGGAGTGGTCAGCAAGGCTATCCGCGAGGCCGGCCTCGACGCCGCTGTCGAAGCTGACCGGGCGGCGCGCCAGGGTGCCCGCGAGTCACGCGCCGCTGCAGCTGCTGCCAGTCGGGCCGCACGCGAGGCACGTACCGCCTCGGCCAAGGCCGTGGATGCCCGGCAGATCTCGCTGGTGGCGCGTGAGCAGGCCGAGCTGGGCAAGGAGCAGGCACGTCTGGCGCAGCAGCAGAGTGTGGCCTCGGCGCGTGCCGTGCGGGAAGTGCGCACCGCCATCGATCAGGCGCTGGCCAGTGGCAAGGCCCAGCGCGTGCGCAACTGACCGGCACGCCAATCAAGGCGGCCCGCATCGCAGGCCGCCGGTTCCAATGAATCACCCGCAGTTGGCGCGCACGATCCTGTTCTGCGCGTCGACTTCGATACTGAGCCGGTCTTCGCGGAAATCCATGGTCATCGCCATGCCCGGCTTGAGCACGCGGGCATTGCGGGCACCGCTGTCCTTCACTGCTTTCTGGATGACTGCCTCGGTGGCGGTCTGGCCGGTCAGGCCGGTGAGCTTTTCCGGGTCGCACTGCGAGGCACTGCCCGCCACCGCGGGTGGGGCGGTCGAGGTCGGGCTGTCGGCGGGTGTTCCCGCCGTCTTGCCGGGATGACTGCAGGCGGCCAGCGGCAGGGCGCAGCCCAGGGCGAACAGAAGGTTCAGACGCATGCGGTGGTCCTCCCACGGTAAGGACCCGCAGTGTCCGTTGGCCGGCCTTTACACCGCGTCAATGGCCTGCAGCGCCAAGGTCTCCCGGTCGCGCTGTTCTTCGGCCACCAGCCGCCGCATCAACAGCGCCAGGGTCACCACGTCCTGGTGGTTATGCTCGGCCACCCGGCGCAGGTTCACCGCACTGCCGCCGCGCAGGTAGTTCAACCACGCAGCCGGGGCTTCCGAGCCGGGCAGGTCGTCTTCGCGCACGATCTGCAGCAGCTGGCGCTCGATCGTGGCCAGCCGGCAGTTCTCCCAGGTGCCGCGATAGCGGCGGCGGGTCGGGAACAGCAGGTCGACGTGGTCCAGCGGGGTGATCGGGCAGCGCTGCCGGGCCAGCCGATAGCGGGTCTTGAGCAGCGGGGCGTCGTAGCAGCGCCCGTTGTAGCTGGAGAACACCGTGCTCGGCTGCAGCCACCCGGCGAATTCGCGCAGCATCGCGGTTTCGGCGGCCATCGTGGTCATCAGCAGCTGGCGGATGCGCAGGCCATCGCCGCGTTCGGGATGGCTGTGCCAGTCCGCCGCGCCGATCATGAAGGCGCGGGTGCCGGTGCCGCCGGCCAGGCCGGTGGTTTCGGTATCGAAGAACAGCAGGTCCTGCGGCTGCACGTGCTCGCCGTCGCGCTTGGCGAAGGCCAGCGACAGCGGCTCGGTCGGAATGGCCTGCGCGACGAATGATTCAATCAGGAACAGGCCCGGCGCGATTTCCTCGCCCGGCACATGGCGGTCCTTGGCGTTCTCGCGCGGGTGGGCGGCGCTGGTGCCACGCTCGCGCAGGCCGAGCAGCCGGCGCAGGCCACCGATCTCGGGCTTGCGCAGCGCAGGCGCCGGGGGCGCCGGCGCGGCCGGTGCGGTATCGCGCGCGGCGGCACCGGTCGGTTTGTGGCGGATCTCCTGCTCCACCCAGCCAAAGACGGAGGGGGGCGCAGGCGTGCGCGCACGGGCGTCGTTGGCGGCGGGCGGAAGGGGAACGGTGCCCGCGTCGCCGGTAACGCCGGTGTCACCCGCATCGGATCGGCCCGCAGTGGCGATGGACGGATCACGGGCCGGCGCCGGCGTCGCATCACCGGCCTGCCGGCGCAGCAGGCGCAGCTTGTCCAGGCTCAGGCTCACGAGGCGACCACCTCGGCGCTCTGGCGCTCACGCCCGGCGGCAGATGGCAGCGCCGCGCTGTCGAACAGATCCAGCACCTTCAGCGCCAATGCCTTGGGCGTGGTGGCATCGTCTTCCTGCCCGGCCAGCACTGGGCCGACACAGGCGGGGCACCCGGCCTTGCAGTCGCAGCCCTGCACCAGCTCGCGCGCCCGCAGCAGCAGCTCGGCCTGGCGCAGCCACAGCGGCTCGCTCAGGCCCACACCGCCGGGGAAGTTGTCGTACAGGTACACCGTCGGCACGAACTGCTGCTGCAGCTCGATCGCGCTGGCATCGAACTCGGCACCCCGCAGCTGCCCGCGGCCACTCTGGTCGGCCACCGCGAACCACGCGCCATCGCCATTGCCGACCGCCTTCTGCAGGTCGCGCGCATCGGCCATCACCGCCACGGTGGCGACGATGTGCAGCGCATAGGCCGCGCCGAGGAAGCCATCCAGCGCTTCCTGCTTGCTGTCGAACGCGGTCAGCAGCAGCGCCTGCGGCAACTGCCACCACACCGCCGTGGTGTGCAGCTCCTGGTCGGGCAGGTTGACCGGGCCGTAGCCGATGTTTTCGTGGGTGTAATAGCGGATCTTCTTGTAGCCGGCCACGCGGCGCACCACGTGCACCTCGCCGTGGTGCGAATCGCCGCGCCCGGCGATGCAGCCATCGAAGCGGTCCAGCACCTTGAGCTTGGTGAAGTCGATGCTGTCGGTGTAGTAGTCCACGTGGGTACGGGTGACGTAGGCCTTGCGGCCTTCCCAGTCCAGCCGCTCCACCTGGTACGGGGTGGACTGCACCATGTGGATGGCACCTTCGTATAGCGTCAGCGCGGCGGCGGAGTAATCCACCTCGGCGATGATCTGCTGCTTGCCGTCGCTGCGGTCCACCACCACGAAGTTGCCATCGGCTACCGAGCGCAGGCTGACCGCGTTGGCCGGGTAGCTGTCGGCGATCCACTCCCAGCGGTCGCCTTCGCGATGGATCACCTCGGTTTCGGCCAGGGCTTCCAGGAACACCAGCGGATCGATCGGCCCGAACGGATCGCCGGCCAGGAACGGCAGTTCGAAGGCAGCGCAGCGGATGTGATCGAACAGGATCAGCGGCTGGTCCGGTGCGATGCGCGCATGCTCGGGCGAGGCCTCGGCGAAGAAATCCGGATGGCGCACCACGTACTGGTCCAGCGGTTGCGAACTGGCCACCATCACCCCGAGTGCGGGCTGCTGGCGGCGTCCGGCGCGGCCGAAGCGCTGCCAGGTCGCGGCGACGCTGCCCGGGTAGCCGTTGAGGATCACCACGTCCAGGCTGCCGATATCCACGCCCAGCTCCAGCGCCGAGGTGCTGACGATGCCGTCGATGTGCCCGGCACGCATCGCCCGCTCGGTTTCGCGCCGCTCGGTCGGCAGGTAGCCGCCGCGGTAGGCGCGGATCCGGGCTGGCTTGCGCGGGTCGTGGTCAAAGATGTCCTTGAGGTATTTGGTCAGCACTTCGACCATCAACCGGCTCTGCGCGAAGATCAGCGTCTTCAACCCGGATTTGATCGCGATGCGGGCGATGCGGTTGCTCTGCGAGCGCGCCGAGGCGCGCAGGCCGAGATCGGCATTGACCACCGGCGGGTTCCACAACAGCACGTGCTTGGGCCCGCTGGGCGCACCGGATTCGGTGATCGCGGTGACCGGCGCTTCGATCAACGCCTGCGCATGTGCCTGCGGGTTGCCGATGGTGGCCGAGCACAGGATGAACTGCGGCTCCACGCCGTAGAACGCGCAGATCCGCTTGAGCCGGCGCAGCACGTTGGTGACGTGGCTGCCGAACACACCGCGGTAGGTGTGCACTTCATCGATCACCACGTAGCGCAGGTTCTCGAAGAACTGCGCCCACTTGGTGTGATGCGGCAGGATCGCCTGGTGCAGCATGTCCGGGTTGGAGACCACGATGTCGCCGTGCAGCCGGATCGCCTGGCGCGCATCGCCGGGGGTATCGCCATCGAAGGTGAAGGCTTTCACGCCCAGATCGCCGGCGCGGTTGAGCTCCAGCAGCTCGGCCACCTGGTCCTGGGCCAGCGCCTTGGTCGGGAACAGGTACAGCGCCTTGGCCTTGCCCTGCATCGCCGCGCTGACCACCGGCAGGGTGTAGCACAGCGACTTGCCGCTGGCGGTCGGGGTCACGATGGCCACGTGTTCGCCGCGCTGGCTGGCCTCCCAGGCCTGCGCCTGGTGGCTGTACAGCTGCTCGATGCCACGCGCCTTCAACGCATTGACCAGCGCGGCCGGCACATCGGCCGGGATCGGTGCGTACTGGCCCTCGCGGGCGGGAATCGTGAAGCTGCCGGTGATGCGGTCGTGGTAGCGGCGCTGCAGGCGCGCGGTCAGCAGCGCACCATCGCGCGAAGGCAGCCCTTCGGTGGTGGCGAGGCGGCGCTCGGCGTCTTCGGTACGCTTGGCGAGTTCGTATGCCATGGTCACAACGGTCTGCAAAGGACGCTATGGAAACATGACGGCGTCTCAATGTCTGAGACATCGCGATGCGCGCGGGTGAATGGTTCAGTGCCTGCCCGTGCTGTCTGGACAGCTGCCATCAACGAAACCTGACGCCGGCCTCCGTATCCTTGAGGCCAGCCCGCAACCAACACGGATGGAGTCGCTGTGGCATTACGTGGACATCAAGGTGCAGCGCTGCTGGCCGGCCTGCTGCTGGCCGCGGCCGCGCAGGCACAGCAGGCCGCGCCACTCGAACCCGTGGACCCGCCGCCCGCGCCGGCGCAGGAGGATGTCACCACGCTGGGCGAGGTGCGGGCGCTCAAACCCGACGACGAGCCGCTGGATCTGTACCGCTTCAAGAATCCGGTGCAGGTACAGCCGAACCGGTTCAGCCGCACCTGGAGCGAACCGCCCTCGCCGGAGCAGGTCAGCATGAGCGGCGGCTATCTGATGATGGGCATCAACAAGGGGCTGGCCGCCGCGGCGCAGGGCGTGAACAAGCTCACCGGTGGACCCGACCAGATCCAGTCCGCGACCGCCCGCCCCCCGCCGGAGTTGACCGACGACGAGCAGCGCCGGGCGCAGGAAGTGTGTGTGCAGCAGGGGGGATGCCCGGCACCGCCGGAGCGCTGAGCGGGCAGGGCAGCATCGCTCCATCGACCGTCAAGCGGGCCTTGCCACCCGTCGCCGTTCCAGCCACCACAGCAGCCCGGCCGCCAGCACGAAGGCGAGCAGCCAGGGCCAACGCGGCCCCGGCGTTTCGATCACGCCGGCCGACGGTGCTGCGGTGCCCACCGCCAGACGCTGTGCGGTGGCTTCCCGCAGCTGTTGGCGATGCAGCGAGCGCGCAGTGGCCGGATCGAACACGTAGAACGCGTGGCGGTTCTCACCCTGCTGCAGCTGATGCCAGCCGGCCTGCATCGGCCAGTAGCCGGCGCAGCGTTCCGAACCGCTGGCCGGATCGATGCGCAGCGCGCTGAGCGCGCCATCCGGTGCGCGCACCTGTGCAGGCTCGCGCAGCTGGCACAGCGCTACGCGCTCGCCGGCCCACGGGGTGTCGGTGTCGACGCGTGGTGCATCTGCGGCGGGAAGTGGGCGTGCCACGCTGGCCAGTACGCCGCTCCACAGCTCGGCGTGGCGATCGTCGCGACCGGCCAGGACCAGTCGATAGCTGTCGGTGACCGGCAGCAGCGCAACACGGCCCCGGCCCAGCGGGCGATAACCGCCGATCGCATTGCCCTTGTCATCGTGCAGCAGCGGTGTCGCGTCGTTGACTGCCACGCCCAGCCGCTCCAATACCGGGACGCTGGCCTGATGCGAGGCGGCGTCGGCTTCTTCGATGTAGGCCGTGGTGTCCGACGCGGGCCGCTGGGGACCCCGGCGTGCCTGCAGCAGCGCGGCATCGGCGTCGGCCGGCAGCGTCAGGGGGGCGGTCTGGTTGTTGCCGCTGATGGGCATCCCCCAGCCGCGCAGCGCCTGGCGCGCGCTGTCGTTGAGCGGGCCGCTGGTGCGGACGAGCACGCCCAACCCACCGCGGATCGCCTGCTGCAGCGCGCTGCGTTGCGTCGCCGACAGCCCGGCCAGGCTGCGCTCATCCAGCAGCACCACATCGGTCCCGGCCAAGCTGGCAGCGGTCAGCGCGATCGGTGCATCGCCAAGTGACACGCCACCGCCCGTGTTGGCCTGCGCCTGTACCCGCAGCCCGGCATCGGTGGCCCAGCGGCGCAGATACTTGAACTCCGGACCGGGTGCACCGGCCAGTATCAACAGGCGAGGCGTCGCGGCGGCGGCGGTGTCCACGGGCACGGCAAGCGTATCGATCACATGTGGCTCGGCGTCGAGCAGGCGCAGGCCGAACACGCTCTGCCCGGCAACGCGGGCCACGCCGCTGAGCTGCACCCGCCCATCGGCGTCTGGCGTGGCCCTGTCGATGACCACACCGGCGGGATCCACTAGTTCGGCGCGCGCGCTTGGCACGCCCTGCGCACGCGCGCTGACGGTGAACACCGCCCCAGGCGCAGTGACCGCCGGCGGCTGCAGCGCGATCCAGCCCTGCGGCGCGTTGGGCGATTCGATGCGCACGCCACGGGGCAGCGCGACATCGCGATCGCGGGCGGACAGACCATCGCCGATCAGCCGAAGGGAAGGGGTACCCGGATGCTGGCGCAGCACGCTGGCCAGGTCCGGTGCCGCGAGCGCGTCGGTCACCTTCGTCGCTTCCGGCAGCGCAACCACGGTTTCGCCCGGTACCGCCGACCAGCGCACCTGATCGGCCGCGGCAGTCAGCACGGTCAGTTGACCACCAGCCACACGCTGCAGCGGCGGCACCAGGGTCAGATAGAGCAGGACGGTCACCGCAGCCTGCATCAACAGCAGGCCGGCGAACACGCCGCGCGCCCGTGTCGGTCCACGCCATTGCTGCCAGCACAGGCGCGCACTGGCCAGCGCCAACACCGCGAGCAGCGCGATCAGGATCCAGCGCGGTTCGCTCATGGTGTGGCCTCCAACGCATCCAGATAGCGCTGACCCATCGCATCGGGTGCGTTGCGCCGGGGGACCTGCGGCAGCGGCCGCAGCAGCGCACGCCACAGCTGCGCACGCAGGGCCTGATGGCAGTCGGCGCAGTCCGGGGTGATGCGCAGTGTTTCGATGGCGGCGGCCAGACTCAGCGGGTCCGGCAGGCGGGCTTCATTGCGCCGCAGCCACTGGGTCAGTGCGTCCAGATCCGGCGCGCTGGCGGGATCGGCAAACTGCTGCCAGACCTGCACGATGGCCTGGTCGGGTGCGTCCAGCGCACGCAGTGGCAACGTGCGGCTGGCCAGGTCGGCGCGATCGCCGGTCATGCGTCGCCCCTCGTCGATCGGTGGGAGCTCCGGGCCGACCCGCGCCAGGTAGATGCGCTCGGCCTGCTGCACTTCCTTGATGAAACCCAGCGCCTTGTAGGCGTAGGGCAGGGCGCGCTCGGGCTGGCCCTGGCGCAGCTCGCCTTCCGACGACCACATCTGATCCAGCGCTGCCTTCAGCGTGGCGCGCGTCTTGGGATCCAGCAGGGTGGCAGCCTCGGCGTGATCGTGGGTGTGGCCGTATTCGGAGAGCACGTCGCTGGCGCTGCCGAACACCGCAGCGTTGCCGTCGGTCGGCGCGCCGTGGTCGTGATCATCATGGCCGGCCTGCGCCTGCGCATGGTCGCCATCGTGATCATGCTCGGCGTCGTTCGTGCTGGCCGGTGTGTCACTGGTCGGCAGGACATCGCTGGTCGGCGGCGGCTTGGCCCCACCTTCGCTCTCCTCGCCGAGGAACTGGCCATAGCGCAGGCGCAGGATGCGCTGGTCCACGCCGATCGCATCGGCGCGTTTGATGAACTCCTCTGCCGGCAGCTGGCGGCGCTCTTTGATCAGCGCTTCGGCGTCGATGATGATCTGGCGCTGGCTGCGGAAGTACGCCGGCAGGGTCTTCTTGACCATGCCCTCCAGGTCGGTGCCCTGGATTTCCGCAGCGCTCGGCAGGCGCAGGATCACGCTGCTGCTCTGGGCGCTCTGCGCAGTAGGTGTGTGGGTATCGCGCACGGTCAGCTGCGCGATCACATCGTTGCCTTCGGTGGCGCCCAGCGCGGCGAGATCCAGCGTGCGCGCGAAACGTCGTTGCGTCGCCGGCCCGGTACCGGACAGGCTGAAGGTCTGCTCGCGGAAGGTGATGTTCTCACCGCTGCCCTGGGCCAGAGTGACCTTCAACTGTGCCGTGGCGACCACGCCGTAGTCGTCGGTGGCCTCGAACTGCAGCGGCCACTGGCGCTGCCCGGGCGTGCCCAGCACAAGACTGCGGTCGGGAGCGATCACGCGTACCACCGGCGGGCGATCGGGCACCACATCGAGCCGGTACAGCCGGGTGTCGCGCAGGGCAGGCTCGGTGACCACGCGGTACAACGCCGGGCGTGTCGCGCTCCACTGCGCGGTCCAGTGGTCGCCGTCGCGTTGCAGCGCGATGCGCTGGCCATCGTGGAACTGCAGCGCAGCGGTCTGCGGTTGCGCCGAAAAGCGCAGCGACCAGTGCAGTCGACTGTCCTGCGGGACCTTGCCGTCCAGCGCGCTCTGCACGTGCGCGGCCTGTCCGGTGTAGGCCGGGGCGGTGATCTCCAGCCGGGTGGAGCGCAGCTGCGGTGGCTGCGCGGGTGTGGCCGGCGGTGCCGCCGCGCCCGGGAACAGGGGCGCCCCGTTCTGGCCGCGTGGCCAGCCCAGCGCAAGCGCCATCACCAGCAGCGAGGTGATTACGGAGGCCAGCAGCCACCGGCCAGGCCAGCGCGGCCGCAGTTCGGGCATGCGCGCCTGCAGGGCGGCGGCGACATGCGTGCGCTGCCGCTGCTGCAACCGGTTCAATGTCTCCGGCAGGGCGAACAGCAGGTCGGCGCTGTCCTGCGCGACCGGGTGGTCGTCCAACCGGCGGACCAGCCATCGGCGATCCAGACGACGTGCGCGCCAGGTCGCCACGCCGACGCTGACCAGCAACGTCAGCAACAGGACCAGGCTGCCCGCGTTGAACCCGGCCACCCGCCACGCCACCGCGCTGACCGCCAACGCAACCGGCACTGCGAGCAGGGTGGTGATCCACCACTGGCGCCGGCGCGCGCGCTGCCAGGCGTGCTGGATGGCCGCGTTCATGCGCCTGGCCCCCGGCGTGGCGAGGTCGCCATCGCCCGTTCCAGCGCGAACAGCAGCACGATCAGCGCCAACAGCCAGAGGGTCAGCTCACGTGGCAGCGGAAGCGGTGTGGCGCCACCGCGCAACGGCTGCTGTGTCGCCGCGGCTGCAAGCGTGGGCGGAGCGGGTGCGGCGACGACGGCCAGCAGCTGACGCGGGAAACCGGGATCGCGCAACACCGGCAGCGCCGTCGGCGTCAGCGGTGCAGTGAAACGCAGCAGGCGACCACTGCCCTCGAACCGCTGTTCCAGCACCACCGCGCCGCCGGCATCGCGCAGGGCTGGCGTCCAACCGGCCCCAGCAGCACCCGGCGCGACCAGTGCGCTGCCACCCTGGTGCACCCACGCCTGCCAGGCATCAGGCAGCGGCGCAGCGGCGAGCCACACGCCGATCTGGCCGGCGCCCGGGGCGGTACCGGCACCCCGTGCGGGAGACAACGCCTGGTTGGACCACGCGCGCTGGAACGCGGCCAGCACGCGCTGCTCGCCTTCAGCGATCTCGCCACCGAGCTGCAGCACAGGCAGCGCCGCCGTGCGCGCGCCGGTCGGCGCCATCGGCATCGGCCGCCAGGTCACGCTACGCGACAGACGCGGGCGTTCGCCATCGAGCCCGGTCATCGGGTCGGGCACGTACACCGTCAGCGGTGCACCGGCGGGCAGGCGCTGATCCAGCTCGCGCAGCAGGCTGGCCAGCGGTTGCGGGGGCGCCGGGGTGCCGTCGGCCAGCGCCGGGAAGCCCGGTGCCAGCCATCGCCAGTCGCCTTTGGCGTCCTGGCCACGCAGGGCCGCGCCGTCCAGACCGGGGGCCACCACCGTGACCGCATGGGTATCGGCCGCGCCACCGTGCAGCACCGGCCTTGCCAGCAACAGGGCCAGCGCGGCGAGCAGCAGCAGCCGCACCAGCAGCAGCGGCCACTCGTCGAAACGGATCTTCTGGCGCGGCCGGATCCGGGCCCGCAGCCAACGCAGGGCGGCGAAGTCGAGGGGCGCGTACTGGTGACGCCGCGCCAGGTGGATCAGCAGCGGCACCAGCCATGCGGCCAGTGCCAGCAGCCCGAGCGGAAACAGCAGGCTCACGCGCCGCCTCCGGCGCCGAGCAGCGCACGCAGCGGCTGATCCAGCGGCTGGTCGAGATAACCGGTAGCGTGCACGATGCCGCTGCTCTGCAGTCGCGCCTGCAGCGCGCGCTGGGCGGCGTCGAAGCGAGCCAGATACTCCTCGCGGATCGCACGGCCATCGCCCAGCACTTCTTCCCCCGTTTCCGGATCGCGGAAGCGGTGACCCTCGGTGAACGGGAAATCGCGCTCTTCCGCGGTCAGTACCTGCAGGTGCAGCACCTCGCGGCGCGCGGCGGCCAGCCGCTCCAGCAGCACGGTGCCGCCTTCGTCGAAACCGTCGCCCAGCGCGACCAGCAGATCGCCGGCCTGTACCCGCTCCCAGACCGGGGCCAGCGCGGTGACCGGCGGCCACGCGCCATTCGCGTGCACTTGGCGCAGCAGCAGGTGCACGCGGTCGCGCTGGCGCGGGCCGTGCCCGGCGGGCACCAGTTGCACGCCCTCGCCGCTGACGACGATGACGCCGAAGCGGTCGCTTTGCTGCAGGGCCAGTTCGACCAGGCAGGCTGCGGTGGCGCAGAGATGGTCCAGGCGCGACCACTCCGGCCGTGCACGATCGCGCTGCCGCGCCGAGGCGCTCGCATCGATCAGCACCCAGGTCGTGATCGGGCTCTCGCGCTCGGATTCGCGCACGAAGAAGCGGTCCGAGCGCGCGTAGAGCTTCCAGTCGATCTGACGCAGTTCATCGCCGGGTTCGTAGGCGCGGTACTGCGCGAACTCCAGCCCGGCACCGCGGCTGCGGCTGGCGTGCTGGCCGATCCCATGCGCGCCACGCGCGCGGCGCGGCAGCAGCCGCAGCGCCTTCAGGCGGCTGCGGACATCAGCGGGGATCGCGATCGGTGCGTTGCGGCTCACGGCGTGTGGATCAACCCGGGAACGGCACGGCCTGCAGCAGCGCGGCGACCACGTCGTCGGCGCTCTTCTGCTCGGCCTCGGCAGCGAAGGACAGCAGCAGGCGGTGACGCATCACCGGTGCCGCCAGCGCCTGCACGTCCTCGCGGGTGGCGGCGAAGCGCCCCTGCAGCAACGCACGCGCCTTGGCCGCCAGCACCAGCGACTGCCCGGCACGCGGGCCGGCGCCCCACTTGATCCACTGGTTCACCGCCGCCGGTGCATCGTTGCCAGGGCGGCTGGCACGCACCAGGCGGGTGATCCAGGTAAGTACGTCTTCGCTGATGTGGACCTCGCGCACGGCGGCCTGCAGGGCCAGCACCTCGTCGGCCTCCATCACCTTGGGCACGCTGCCACTGGCGCTGCCGGTGGTCTGCAGCAGGATGTCGCGCTCCTCCTGCTCGGTGGGGTAGTCCACCCGCACGTGCAGCAGGAAGCGGTCCAGCTGGGCTTCCGGCAAGGGGTAGGTACCGGCCTGCTCGATCGGGTTCTGCGTGGCCAGCACGAAGAACGGTGCCGGCAACGCATAGGTGGTGCCCGCGTAGCTGACGGTGCGTTCCTGCATCGCCTCCAGCAGTGCGGCCTGGGTCTTGGGCGGGGTGCGGTTGAGCTCGTCGGCCAGCAGCAGGTTGGTGAAGATCGGGCCCTTCTGGAACCGGAAGTGACGGTGCCCGGTGCCGTGGTCCTCTTCCAGCAGCTCGGTACCGAGGATGTCGCTGGGCATCAGATCGGGGGTGAACTGCACACGCCGGAACTGCAGCTCCAGTGCCTGGCCAAGCGAGCGCACCAGCAGGGTCTTGCCCAGCCCGGGCGCGCCCTCGAGCAGGCAGTGGCCGCCGGCCAGCAGGCCGATCAGCAGCTGCTCCACCACCGCATGCTGGCCGACCACCGCCTGGGCCAGCGCGCCGCGCAACTGCTGCAGTTTGGGAAGAAGGGCATCAAGGCTGTCGGTCGTCATAAGGCACTCGCAGGATCGGCGTAGAGCCACGCCATGCGTGGCTGGAAATGCAGGAAAAACGTCAGCTGTTCAGGGCATACATCACGATGTTGACCGCGAAACGGGTGTTGTCTTCGGCCAAAAAGCGCTTGTTGCGCCAGTCGTAGTCCCACTCGCACCCGTAATCCTTGTTGCTGTAGAGCACACCGAGGCGGCCATCGATCTCGATGCCCTTGAGGTAATCGTGGACCAGATCATCGCCCCAGCCATTGAGTTCGAACCCGGTGGCCGGCGGGCCCTCGGGAAAGCGGAAGAAACTGCGGTACAGCGCGTGGTTGTTGGGTAGCTTCTTCAGCGCCTTGGGCCCAAAGAGCTTGGCCATCTGCGCTTCGAAGGAAGTGGCGAACAGGCCGTCGATATCGTGGTTGCAGTCATCGACAAACACGAAGCCGCCATTGCGCACATAGCGCACGAAGTTCTGCCGCTCGGCCGCGTTGAACTCGACCAGCTTGTGCCCGGCCAGGTAGCAGAATGGCGCCTCCAGCATGCGTGGATCGGACAGCGCGATCACGTGCTCGGTCGGGTCCACGCGCAGGGATGTGTAATCGATCAGCGAGGTGATCACGTTGGACGGCATGCGCGCGTCCACGTCCCAGTCCCCGGAGTCGTATTTGAGGCGGGTGAACCAGAAATCGTATCGCCCGGCCTGGGCGCGCGCCGGTGTGGGCAGGGCCGCGAACGCGGCACTGCCCAGCATCAGGCGCAGGAACTGTGCACGGTTCATCGCCGCGCACGTTCCCGGAAGCGACCGGCCAGACGAAGAGACGGCCAGTGGCCGTCACGACCGTTCATCAGACCGCGTCGGACAACGAGGTGAAGGTAAAATCGCGCAGCTTCATCGGCGGGATCATCATCACCAGGCTGGATTCGTCACCGGCCACACGCACCGGCTTGCCCAGCTCTTCGATGTTGTTGAGCATGATCACCGGCGACTCGTTGAAGCGGAAGTTCTTCACCGGGTGCTTGATCTGGCCGTTCTCGATGTAGAAGGTGCCATCGCGGGTCAGGCCGGTCAGCAGCACGGTCTGCGGATCGACCATGCGGATGTACCAGGTGCGCGTGACCAGGATGCCCTTCTGGGTGCCACGGACCAGCTCGGCCGTGCTCTTGTCGCCGCCGGACATCAGCAGGTTGCCCGGCCGCGCGTTGGCGGTCTTGCCCTGCTTCTGCGCCCAGAAGCGGGAGTAGTTGAGGTTGGCGATCTTGCCGTCCTTGATGATGTCCAGCTTCTCGCGCGGCTGGCCTTCGTTGTCCCACGGCAGCACGGCGGCCTCGGGATGCCACGGGTCGGCGACCATGGTCACGCGCGGGTCGTAGACCTGCTCGCCCAGCTTGTTGCCGCCGCCCTTCCTGGACAGGAAGCTGCGGCCTTCATCGGCCGAGCGCGCATCGAAGAAGTTCATCATGAAGCTGATCAGGCCGGCCGCGGCCGCCGGCTCCAGGATCACCGTGTACTTGCCCGGCTCCAGCGCCTTGGCTTCGGCCGATTCAGTGGCCTTGCGCATGGCGATGCGGATGTCCTGGTCGGCCTTGAAATCGGCGGCATCCTTGAGGTTGCGACCGACCCAGCCCGAGCCGCGGCCATCTTCGGTGCGCACGGTGCAGGTGTAATCGAAGTTGGTGCCGCGCTGGTAACCGAAGTTGCCGTTGCTGTTGGCGGTCGCCTGGAAGCTCTGGCCGTCTTCCAGGAAGCCGGCCGCGATCAGGCCGTTGCCACGGCACGGCGCGATCGAGTCGGCGGCGACCTTGGCGCGGAAGGCCGGGTCGATGGCCGCGGTGGATTCGCTGAAGGTCGGGCTGGGCCGGTAGGTCTGCTTGCCGATCGCCGGCAGGAACTCCGGGTTTTCCGGGGCCAGGCGGGCCAGATCTTCGGCACGGCGCACCACGCGTTCCAGCGCGGCATCGTCGAACTCGTTGATCGAAGCGGTGCCCACGCGCTTGCCGAAGGCGACCGTCACGGCCAGTTCGGTGTTGTCGACGATGCCGCTGGTGGAAACATTGTTCAGCGCGAAACGGATGTTGCCGTCGATCGAGCCTGCCAGCACGGCGGTGCACTCATCGGCCTTGGAGAGCGCGATGACCTTGTCGAGGATGGCCTTGGCCTGGGCTTCGGTGAAGATACTCATGGATTGGGGCTCCTGACCGGTCAGCCGAGGCTGCGCGCGGTGTTGATGACGTTGATGCCGTTGAAGCGCGCGGTGGACGAACCGTGCGAGACCGCCGAGACCTGGCCGGGCTGGCCCTTGCCGTCGAAGAACGAGCCGCCAAGGCGGTAGTCGCTTTCATCGGCCACGGCGGTGCAGGCATTCCAGAACTCCGGCGTGCGGATCTGGTAGGCCACGTCCTCGAGCATGCGGGTGATCTGGCCGTTCTTGATTTCATAGAACAGCTGGCCACCGAACTGCGCGTTGTAACGCTGCTGATCGATGGAGAACGAGCCGTCGCCGATGATGTAGATGCCGTTCTCGACGTCCTTGATCATGTCGGCCACGCTCAGCTTGGTCTTGCCCGGTGCCATGGACACGTTGGCCATGCGCTGGAACTGCACGCTGGACCACGAATCGGCATAGCAGCAACCATCGGACTCGGTCTTGCCGAGGATGTGGGCCTGGTCGCGGATGGTCTGGTAATCCACCAGCTTGCCTTCGCTGATCAGGTCCCAGCGCTTGGTCTTGACGCCTTCATCGTCGTAGCCGACCGCGCCGAGGCTGCCCGGCTGGGTCTTGTCGGCGAAGATGTTGACCTTGTCGCTGCCGTACTGGAAATGCTGCTCGCGTTTGTCCAGCGTGGCGAAGCTGGTGCCGGCGTAGTTGGCTTCGTAGCCGAGCACGCGGTCCAGTTCCAGCGGATGGCCGACCGATTCGTGGATGGTCAGCCAGGTGTGCGAGGGATCCAGGATCAGGTCGTACTTGCCCGGCTTCACCGACGGTGCCTTGAGCTTCTCCTGCGCCTGCTTGGCCGCGGCGATCGCATCGGCCTTCATGTCGTAGGAGTTGCGGTAGTTGATCACACCGTTGGGCGAGACCGCCTTGCCGGTGCCGACGCCATCGAGGTACTCGTAGCCCAGGCCCATCGGCGAGGACAGCCCGGAGCGGGTGCGGAACTTGCCGGTGCTCTTGTCGATGGCGGTGACCGTCATCGGTGCCCAGATGCGGTGCACGTCCTGGTCGATGTAGGAGCCATCGGTGGAGGCGAAGTACTTCTGTTCGTTGACCAGGAACAGCATCGAGTTGACGAAGCTGGCGCCGGCGCCCATCGCGCCTGCATTGACGTCCAGCAGCAGCTCGACCTTTTCCTTGATCGGCACATCCATCGCGTTCTTGCGGATCGGCGTGCGCCAGGAGACTTCACCCACGCCCGGCGCGGCAGCCAGCTGCACCGGGGCGGTCTGCACACCGGCGTTGGCCTTGGCGATCGCCG
The DNA here is from genome assembly GCF_052232875.1 of Stenotrophomonas sp. PUT21. Classification (NCBI taxonomy): domain Bacteria; kingdom Pseudomonadati; phylum Pseudomonadota; class Gammaproteobacteria; order Lysobacterales; family Lysobacteraceae; genus Stenotrophomonas; species Stenotrophomonas sp. PUT21. The sequence goes on from NZ_CP197645.1 coordinate 4,160,653, forward strand.
CGGCCTGCTGTGCGGCGCGGGCCACATCGGTGGTGCCAAGCTGGTTGGTGGCGGCAAAGCCCCAGGCACCGTTGACGATCACGCGGATGCCCACACCGGTCGATTCGGTGTTCACCACGTTCTGGACCTTGTCCTCGCGGGTGATCACGTACTGGCGCAGGTAGCGACCGATGCGCACATCGCAGTAGGTCGCGCCGGCCTGGCGCGCAGCGGCCAGGGCGGCGTCGGCCAGGCGCTTTTTCAGCGCCGGATCGAGCGCGCTCTGCAGTTGTTCGGCGGCAATGACCTTGCCGAAGAACGACGGCACGATCAGTCCGCCAGCGGTAAGCCCGGTCAGGGCGAGAAAGTCACGTCTTTGCAAGGCAGCTCTCCACGTCGGTGTGGGGGTGGCAGGGAAACAGCGACATCAGGGGACCGCCGCGGCGGCACAGCCGATTCTTGCGGCCGTACGGGCGCCGCGGTAGTGACATTCGGCACGGAGCGGGGCCAGGCTCATCCCAGGCTGCGTGCGGTGTTGATGATGTTGATGCCATCGAAACGCGTGGTCGACGAGCCATGCGAGACCGCCGAGACCTGGCCCGGCTGGCCCTTGCCATCGAAGAACGAGCCGCCGAAGCGGAAATCGCGCTCATCGCAGATCGCGCTGCAGGCATTCCAGAACTCCGGCGTGCGGATCTGGTAAGCGGCATCCTCGACCATGCCGGTGATCTCGCCGTTCTTGATCTGGTAGTACAGCTGGCCGCCGAACTGCGCGTTGAAGCGCTGCTGGTCGATCGAGTACGAGCCGCGGCCGTGGATGTAGATGCCGTTCTCCACGTTCCTGATCATCTCGGCCACGCTCAGCGGAGCCTTGCCCGGCGCCAGCGACACGTTGGCCATGCGCTGGAACTGCACGCTGGACCACGAATCGGCGTAGCTGCAGCCGTGCGATTCCTTTTCACCAAGGATGTGTACTTCATCGCGGGTGGCCTGGTAGTTGACCAGGATGCCGTCCTTGACCAGGTCCCAGCGCTTGGTTTTCACGCCTTCATCGTCGTAGCCCACCGCGCCGAGGCTGCCCGGGGCGGTCTTGTCGGCGAAGAAGTTGACGATGTCGCTGCCCCAGCGGAAGCCCGCATCACGCTTGTCCAGCGTGGCGAAGCTGGTGCCGGCGTAGTTGGCCTCGTAGCCGAGCACGCGGTCCAGCTCCAGCGGGTGACCGACGTTCTCATGGATGGTCAGGAACAGGTTGGACGGGTCCAGCACCAGATCGTACTTGCCCGGCTTGACCGAGGGCGCCTTGAGCTTCTCGCGGGCCTGGCGGGCCGCGGCGATGGCATCTTCGACCGGGTCGTAGGAGTCGCGGTAGGCGACCACGCCGCCCGGCAGCGCGATCTTGCCGCGCGCGTCGCCATCCAGGAATTCGTAGCCCATGCCCATCGGCGAGGACAGCCCGGCGCGCGTGCGGAACTTGCCGCTGGCCTTGTCGATCGCGGTGGCGGTGAACGGCAGCCAGATCCGGTGCACGTCCTGGTCGATGAAGGAGCCGTCGCTGGAGGCGAAGAACTTCTGCTCGTTGACCAGGAACAGGGTGGAGTTGATGAAATCGGCGCCGGCATTGAGCGCAGCGGCGTTCAGCGACAGCAGCATGTCGACCTTGTCCTTGATCGGCACCGCCATCGCGTTCTTGCGGATCGGGGTCTTCCAGCTCACGTCACCCACGCCGGTCACCGGCGCCAGCTGCACCGGGCGGGTCTGGATGCCGGCATTGGCGCGGGCGATCGCCGCGGCCTGCTCGACCGTGGCCAGCACCGCGGCCGGGGTCTGCTGGTGGGTGGCGGCAAAGCCCCAGGCGCCATTGACGATCACCCGGATGCCGATGCCCGAGGATTCGCTGTTGGTGACGTTCTGGACGTTGGCCTCGCGGGTGATGATCGCCTGGTTGAGGTAACGGCCGATGCGCACATCGCAGTAGCTGGCACCGGCGCGCTTGGCGGCGGCGAGCGCGGCCTCGGCCAGAGCCTTGCGGCGGCCCACATCACCCGGTTCGAGCAGCTGCTCGGCGGCGATCAGCCGGCCATGCGGCAGTACCAGGCCCGCCAGGCCCATTCCAGACAGCGCTAGAAACTCACGACGTTGCACAGCTCACATCCCCCAAGGACGGCCGGCGGCGCGCAGCCGGCCGGCGTTGGACAAGTCTTCGACTTTCGGTGGCATCGCACAGTGGCACAAGTGACTGCGGTCATGGTTGGATGGACATCGATTCCCCGCCGATGTGACATTCCGATGAGCCAGATACGCTGGTCCGAGGCCTGCGACCGCAACCGTGCGCCGATCCTGGCAGTGCTGCAGCGCCACCTCGCCGACCGCCACCGGGTACTGGAGATCGGCAGCGGAACCGGCCAGCACGCCGAGTACTTCGCAGCGGCCCTGCCGCACCTGCAGTGGCAGGCCAGCGACCATCCGGACCACCTGCCCGGCATCGCCGAGCGGCTGCAGGCGGCCGGCCTGCCCAATGCGCCGGCGCCGTGGCCGCTGCAGGCCGTGCTGTCCCCCACGCCCGGGCTGGGCCCGCTGCCGGCGGCGCCATTGGCCTTCGATGCGGTGTTCAGCGCCAACACCCTGCACATCATGAGCTGGGCCCACGTCCAGGCGCTGTTCGCCGGGGTGCCGGCGGTCATGACGGATGACGCCGTGCTCTGTGTGTATGGTCCGTTCAACGCCCAAGGCGCGTACAGCAGCGACAGCAACCGCCAGTTCGATGCGTGGCTGAAGGCGCGCGATCCGGCGTCTGGCATCCGTGATGCCGAGGCGGTGGATGCGTTGGCGGCCGCGGTGGGGCTGAAGCTGGTCGAGGACGCGGCGATGCCGGCCAACAACCGCCTGCGGGTGTGGCGGCGGGCCCCATAGGCCGGACCGCCGGTCGGCGGCGCTTGGTGCCGGACGCACGCTGCGGTTAGGATCAGGAGGGGAGGTTGTTGTGACAACCTGGGGGAGTTTGCATGGCAGTTGCAAGACAGATGCTGGCCGGCGTGATGCTGGCTGTGGGGGCTTGTGTGTTCAACGTGTCGGCGCAATCGCTGCCGGCAGTGCAGGAGTTCTACTTCGACACGGACGCGGCCGCCACGCCGATGGTGGTGGTGGCGGGCAGTAGTGGGGATCTGGTCGACCAGTTGATGAAACAGCGCGAGCGCGGCCGCAAGGCGCTCGAGGCGACCGTACAACTGGCCGGCGTGGCGATCGCGCAGGGGCGGCCGGAACTGGGGCGCAGCCTGTACGAGCAGGCGGCGACCACCGCGGCCGCCAGTTCGGTGCAGGCCCGTTCGGTGCGCTGGAACTACGGCTGGGATCTGTTCCGCCTGGGCGAAGCCGAGGCGGCATTGGCGCAGTGGACCACGGCCCAGAGCGGGATGCGGGGCAACCCGTCGTGGGTACCGCCGACCTACGCGCTGGCCCTGTGGACGCTGGGCCGCAAGAACGACGCGGTGCAGTGGTATGCCGCAGCGGTGCGCACCGAGCCGCAGCAGTGGAGCGGGACCGAGGGTTATGCGGCGTTGCTGCCGGGCTGGCGTGACAGCGAACGCAGCACCCTGGCTGAAGTCCAGCAGGCATGGGCGGAAAAGCCGCCGACCTGGCCGTGAGCCCTGTGCTCGCGTGATCCTGCGGGCCTGGCCGCGCCGGCGGACAGGCCCTGATCGCCGTGCAGGCGCCGGCTTCGACCATGGTCGGGGCCGGGGGCGCGGGCGATTCGGCTAGGCTGTCGCGATGGCGTTCGATGCATTCGCTCTCATCCTGACCATGCTCGGCCTGGGCATGGCGTTTTCGCGCCTGCGCGCGCTGCCGGACAACACCGCCGATGTGCTCAACCGCATCGTGCTGTACGTGTGCCTGCCGGCGGCGGTGCTGATGTATGTCCCGCGGCTGCATCTGGATATCAGCCTGATCGGGCTGGTAGCCACGCCGTGGCTGCTGATGCTGTGCACGCTTGCGCTGGTGAGCCTGGCCACGCGCATCTTCGGCTTTGCCCGCGATGTGCATGCGGTGCTGCTGATCTGCGTGGCGCTGGCGAACTCCAGCTTCATCGGCTACCCGATGGTGCGCGCGCTGCTCGGCGATCACGCGCTGCCGTATGCGGTGGTCTACGACCAGTTCGGCACCTTCGTGCTGCTGTCCACCTTTGGTCTGTATGTGATCGCGCGCTACAGCGGCGACACCCCGCCCACCGCTGCGCAGATCCTGCTGCGGATCGCCAGGTTCCCGCCGTTGTGGGCGCTGCTGTTCGCCCTGACCCTGATGCCGGAGCAGCCGCCCACCTGGATCGGCACCGGGCTGAAGCAGCTGGCCGATGCGATGCTGCCGCTGGTGATGTTGGCGGTCGGCTTCTCCCTCCAGCTGCGGTTGCCGCTGGATGAGCTCAAGCCGCTGGGCATCGGATTGTTGCTGAAACTGGTGGTGATGCCGGCGCTGGCGCTGCCGATCGCCTGGGCGTTCGGGCTGCAGGGCACGATGCTGCAGACCAATGTGCTCGAATCGGCGATGCCGACCATGATCACCGCGGCGGCACTGGCGATCGCGCATCGCCTGGCGCCGCGCCTGGCCGCCGCGCTGGTCGGTTACGGCATCCTGCTGTCATTGGCGACGCTGCCGGCCTGGGTGTGGGTGCTGCAGCGCGGGGCCGTTCTTCACGGGCAGCCCTGATCCGGCAGCCGACCAACGGCCGGCGCTACGCGTCCGCGCTGACCGTGCGCCCGCGTGCCCACTCGCGCAGTGCGGTGACCTGCTCGGCCATCAGCACCGACAACGGCCGGCTGCCACGGATCTCCTGCATCAGCAGCTCGGTATCGAGCACGCGTGATTCGGCATGCGCGGCGTACAGCCCCGAGACCACCGCCTGCTCGATCTCGGCACCGGAGAAGCCGTCTGCCGCGGCCGCCAGCGCCGGCAGCGCGAAGTCGTCGGCATTGAGCTGGCGCTTGCCCAGGTGCAGGCGCAGCAGTTCCACCCGGGTGTTGGCATCGGGCAGATCGACGAAGAAGATCTCGTCGAAGCGGCCCTTGCGCAGCAGCTCGGCCGGCAGCTCATGCACCTGGTTGGCGGTGGCGACGATGAACACCGTGCTCTTGCGCTCGGCCAGCCAGGTCAGCAGGTGGCCGAGCACGCGGCGCGAGACGCCGCCATCTTCGCCGCCGCTGGCCAGGCCTTTCTCGATCTCATCGATCCACAGCACGCACGGTGCCAGCTGTTCGGCCGAGGCCAGCGCATCGCGCAGGTTCTTCTCGGTCTCGCCGTGGTACTTGTCGTACAGGCTGCCGAAGTCCAGCCGCAGCAGCGGCACGCCAAACCCGGCGGCGGTCGCCTTGGCCAGCATCGATTTGCCGCAGCCCTGCACGCCCAGCAGCAGCATGCCCTTGGGCGGGTCCAGGCCGGCCGGGCCTGCGCCGCCGAGGAAGACGGGGCGGCGCTGGTTGACCCAGCGTTTGAGCCGGTTGGCACCGGCCACGTCGGCAAAGCGGGTGGTGTCGTATTCGTAGTGCAGGTGACCGGCGCGGTTGAGCAGCTCGAACTTGAGCCGGGCCAACTGCGGCAGGTCGTCCTGGCTGAGCGCGCCATCGGCGAAGATCAGCTGGCGGGCGATCCGCCGCGCATCGACCAGGCTCAGCCCACGCAGGTTGTGCAGGATCTTCTGGACCGCCTCGTTGTCCACCTCCACGCGCCGCCCGCCGTTCTCGCGGGCATAGGCTTCGGCTTCCTCGCGCAGCATCTTCAGCAGCGCATTGAGGTCGGGCAGGCGCGGGTTGAAGCGGGTGGCCAGCGCCTCCAGTTCGGCCGGCAGCTCCACCTTGGCCCCGATCAGGACCAGCACGTGCGCCTCGCAGTGTCGCCGCTGGATCAGATCGCGCAGGGCGCGCTGGTGGCTGGCATAGCCCAGATAGGGATGGAAATCGAGCAGCAGGTAGATGCCGCGCTGTTCGGCCTGGCGGATCATCTGCAGGGCGGCACTGGCATCGGGCGGGCCGACCGGGTCGTCCTCGCGGTCCATGTCGATCCGGCGCAGGCCTTCGGTGATCGACCAGCGGTGCAGGGCGCGCCAGACATGCATCAGGGTCTGCCGGAACAGCTCGACCACCCGGCCTTCATCCTGGGTCTCGATGATGATCAGCGGGGTGTTGGCGCGGATCAGCGCGCTCAGGTCCTGTAGTTCGCTCATGCCGGCGGTCAGTCCATTGGAGCCATGCACGATAGCAAAGCCGTGGCCGTCGGTTCTGGTTCAGCGCTGCGACTATCTCCGTCACAGGCGCCGGTGTAGGCTGCGGGAACGTTCCCCGGAAGCGAGGCTTGCATGAAGACGATCCTGGTGGCCGGTTCCAAGGGCGGGGTGGGCAAGACCACCGTCGCCACCCACCTGGCGGCGCATTCGGCATTGGAAGGCAAGCGGACCGTCCTGGCCGATGCCGATCCACAGGGCTCCAGCACGCGCTGGGCACAACGCCGTTCGGTCCTGGAAAGCGCCGTGCTGCCGATCGACGTGTACCGCAAAAAGAGCTGGGAACGACTGGTTCCCGATGGCACCGACGAGGTCATCATCGATGCGCCGGCCGGTGCGATGGCCGACGATATTCCGCATTTCCTTGACGTTGCCGATGCGGTGGTGGTCCCCGTGCTGCCCTCCGCGCTGGATATCGAGGCCATCGTCGGCTTCCTCAACAGCCTGTCGCGCGTGCCCCGCGTCCACAACCGCAGCCTGCCGGTCGGGTTGGTGCTCAACCGCACCAAACCCTGGACGCAGACCTCGCAACAGGCGATACAGATGTTGGCCGATTGGCCTTACGAGGTGGTCGCGCAGTTGCGCGACAGCCAGAGCTATGTGGTGATGGTCGGGCTGGGCCGGAGTCTGTTCGACTACCGCTCGGCCCAGGTGCGCGAGCACCAGAGTGACTGGGAGCCGCTGTTGAAGTGGCTGAAGAAAGCCTGACACGAGAGATCCCATGCGAGAACTGATACTGCTGCGTCACGCCCATGCCGAAGCCGCCAGCACCGGCCAGGCCGATCTGGACCGCCCGCTGTCGCCGGTCGGTCTGGCCGAAGCCGAGGCCGCCGGCCGCTGGCTCAAGGAAAACAACCTGCTGCCGGACTGCGTGCTGTGCTCGCCGTCACGGCGGACCCGCGAAACCCTGGAAGCGGTGCTGGGCATCACCGGCTTCGTCGAAAAGCGCCTGGAGGATGCCGTCTACGAGGCCACTCCGGGCACCCTGATGGGGTTGATCGATGCACGCCGGGAGGTCGACCGCCTGCTGGTGGTCGGCCACAACCCCGGCCTGGAACAACTGGTGGCCCTGATGAGCGAGGGCACCAGCAGCGATTACCGCGGCATGCCGCCGGGCGGGATCGCGGTGCTGGCCTTCGACCGTGAGGCTGCCATCGAGCCGGGTGTTGCCAGCCTGACCGCCTTCTGGTGGCCGTAACCCGTGGGGGCAGTCCGCGCGGCGTGGGTCGGGCTGCTGTTGATGGCAGGGGCGGCGCATGCCGCCCCGCCGTCGTCCGTTCCCGCCGCCTCCAGTCATGCCCTTGCCTTCGATACGGCCACCTCGCGCTTCGGGTTTGAGATCCGGACGCGGTTGGGGCAACGCATCGAGGGCCTGTTCCCGCGCTTTGAAGGCAACATCGAGGTGCTCTCCGACGGTCGCCACCAGGTGCACCTGCGGATGTTCACCCGCTATGTGGAGATTCCCGGCAAGGCCCGCTACACCGGCTGGATGCGGGGTGAGGAGTTCTTCGACTCGGCCCGTTACCCGGTGGTCGAGTTCGACTCGCTGCCCTACTGGCCGGAGGTGGTGGAGAAAGGCGGCAGCATCGAGGGCCGTCTGATCCTGCGCGGGGTCAGCCACCCGGAGACGCTGCGGGTCGAGCCGCCGGCGTGTGCCCGGGCCGGGTATGATTGCGACGTGGTCAGCCGCGGTACCGTCCAGCGTGGCCGGTATGGAATGGACAGCTGGCAGCTAGCCCTGAGTGATCGAGTGACCTTTGTACTGCGTGCGCGTCTGAGCGAGGCGCCGAAACCGTGAACCCATTGCTGCGTCTGTTGGTGCTGGCAACGCTGTTGCTGGGCAGCGGCTGTGCCTCGCTGTCCAACGCCGAGCGCGAGCGCGCGGCCGGCATCGCCGTGCAGGCGCGCTCGACCGTGGTCGACTGCGACCAGCCGGACCGCTGCGCGCTGGATTCGCCGCTGCGCGCCCTGGGTGGCCGCGCGTTCGCTGAATCCCACGCCGGCCAACCGCGCCACTACGCCACCATCCTCGATGAAGGGGAAGTCTCCCTCGTCGCGCGCTTGAACCTGATCCGCAGCGCCACCCGCAGCATCGACCTGCAGACCTATATCTTCGACAAGGACGACAGCGCCCGGCTGGTGCTGGACGAACTGCAGGCCGCCGCCCGCCGCGGGGTCAAGGTGCGCGTGCTGATCGACCAGCTCTCGGCGATCTCCGACCTGGAGATCCTGGGCGCCCTGTCCGGCAGCCATGCCAATTTCGAACTGCGGGTCTACAACCCGACCTTCGGCAAGGCACGCCTGAACTACTTCGATTACGCCGCCAGCGTGCTCTGCTGTTTCCGCCGTTTCAACCAGCGCATGCACAACAAGCTGCTGGTGGTGGACGATGCGCTTGGCGTGGTCGGCGGGCGCAATTACCAGGACGACTATTACGACTGGGACAGCGAGTACAACTTCCGCGACCGCGATGTGATCGTGGCCGGGCCGGAAGTGCGTGAGATGGCCGCCAACTTCGATGCATTCTGGCGGGCACCGCGCAGCGTGCCGGCCGAACGCCTCAACGATGTCGGCCGTACGCTGCTGCGCCAGGGCGTGCCGGTCATGCCGCCAGCCGACTTCCGGCGGCCCGAGCGGGTCGAGCGGGTCAGTGAAGAAGCCGACGATCCGGACTACGTGCGCCGCACCTTCGTGGACACCGCCCTGCCGGTGGCCTCGGTGCAGTACGTCGCCGACCTGCCGCGCAAGCACCGCCGCGAGCGCGCCAGCCAGCCAGCCAACGGCCAGCACGTGACCGAGCCGCAGCTGGATGCGTTGATCGCCAGCGCGCAGAACGAAGTGCTGCTGCAGACCCCTTACCTGGTGTTGTCCAAGCCGGCGCAGCGGCTGTTCCGCGACCTGCGCAAGCGCGAGCACGCACCGCGCGTGGTGGTCTCGAGCAACAGCCTGGCCGCCACCGACAACCCGATCGTCTACGCGCTGTCCTACAAGTACAAACGCCGCAACCTGCGTGAGCTCGGCTTCAACATCTACGAATTCAAGCCGTTCCCGCTCGATGCACCGGTCGACTACCGCAACCTGCTGCCGGCCCCGCTGGGTACCGAGGCGCCGCCGTCGCAGTGCAAGCGCAGCAGTCTGCTCGGCGGCAGTGCGGCCGGCAGCAATGCGCGCGGCAGCGGCAATGCAGACGCCCGCCGCGGCCGTGTTGCCGGCAGCGATGTGGACAGTGGCCGCGATGCCCAGGCCACGCGCCAACCCACGCCGGGGCCGGCCGCGCGCCGGCGGACCGATGGCAGCGTGGTCGAGCGGCGCGTGCTGCGCGCTGAAACCCGGCCCTCGTTCCTGGGCACCAAGGCGGTCAACAAGCCGCTGCCGGTCACCCGCAAGGGCGCGCGCATGGGCCTGCACGCCAAGTCGATGGTGGTGGACCGCCGCATCGGCGTGATCGGTACGCACAACTTCGACCCGCGCAGCGAGAACTACAACACCGAAGGTGCGGTGATCATCGATGACCCGGTGTTCGCCGAGGCGCTGGCGCAGAGCATCCTGCGCGACATCCACCCGCAGAACTCCTGGGTGGTGGCGCCGCGTGCCAAACCGCCGGTACTGTCCGGCCTGAACTACAGCGTCGGCAAGGCCTCCGAGGCGCTGCCGGTGCTCGATTTCTGGCCATGGCGCTACGCCACCGATTACGAATTCCAGCCCGGGCCCGAGTGCCCGGAGCCGCTCAAGCGGCAGGACCCGGCCTTCCACACCTGCTATGTCGCCGTCGGGGATTTCCCCGAGGTGAACGTCGGGCCGAAGTGGCTGCTGGTGCGCATGCTCACCGCCTTCGGCGCCGGGCTGGTTCCGATTCTGTAAGTCTGCAACCCCACGGAGAAGCTGCATGTCCCAGGTATTCCGCGACGCGGTGTCGATCGAGGCGCTTAATACGCTCAGCCGCAACACGCTCATCGAGCACCTGGGCATCACGTTCACCGCCGCGGGCGAGGACTGGATCAGCGCGACCATGCCGGTCGACGAACGCACCCGCCAGCCGTACGGCATCCTGCATGGCGGCGCGTCGGTGGTGCTGGCCGAAACCCTCGGCAGCAGCGCTGGCAACCTGTGCGTGGATACCACCGCGCAGGTCTGCGTGGGGCTGGAGGTCAATGCCAACCATATCCGCGCCGTGCGCGCCGGCGCGGTCACCGGCACCGCGCGTGCGGTGCACGTCGGGCGCAGCACCCAGGTGTGGGACATCCGCATCGAAGATGAGGCCGGCAAGCTGGTCTGCACCTCGCGGCTGACCCTGGCGGTGGTGCCCGCCGTGCGCCCGGGCTGATCGCGCACATGGCACGGATGCTGTGTTGCGTGGCCCGCGCCAGTGCGCCGGCGCGGGCCGGGACGGCCGTTGTGCCGTCGATGGCCGCAGGCTTGACCGCTTGCGGCGGCTGGCTTGCGCACGTCATCGATTTGTCCGGATTCCGCTGGCAGAGCCTGCGGCGCTCGGGTATCGTTCGCGGATGAATTCCCCCACTCCGGCCTCACGTGGCGGCGTGGCGCGTGTGTGCCGTTACCTGTACCGCGTACCGCTGCTGCTGGTCCACCTGTTGCTGTTCCTGCCGATGCTGCTGATCGCCATGCTGCCGCCGTGGGGGCGCGTGCGCGTGGGCGAGCGCACCTTCGAGCATGCGGCGGTCAACGCGTGGTCGGCCGGCCTGATGTGGATCTTCGGCTTCCGCCTGCACCGGATCGGCACCCCGTTGCCGGGCGCGGTGCTGTTCGTGGCCAACCATGTCAGCTGGGTCGATATTTCCATGCTGCACAGCCAGCGCATGATGGGCTTTGTCGCCAAGCAGGAGATCGCCGGCTGGCCGGTAGTCGGTTGGCTGGCCGCGCGCGGGCAGACCATCTTCCACCAGCGTGGCAGCACCGAATCGCTGGGGGGCGTCATGCAGGAAATGGTCGTGCGCCTGCGCGAGGGCAAGGCGGTCGGTGTGTTCCCGGAAGGGCGCACCCGCGGCGGTCATGAGGTCGGCCCGTTCCATGCGCGCATCTTCCAGGCCGCAGTCGAGACCCAGGTCCCGATCCAGCCGGTCGCGTTGCGCTACGGCTGGCGCGGTGACGCACAGACCATTGTCGCGTTCGGCCCGAAAGAGAGCTTCTTCGCCAATTTCCTGCGTCTGTTGGGGGAGCCGGCACGGCGGGCCGAGGTGCACTTCCTCGCGCCCATTGATACCCATGATCTGGAAGGCCGTCGCCGCATCGCGGAAACCTCGCGCGCGCGCATCCTGGCGGCCATGTCCTCCGAGTAAGCGGTGGTGTCCCTTCACACGCCAGCGTCGCGGCCGGGAGCAGGCTCGCGCCCATGTTGACCGCTGCCGACTATCACCCCCCGCGTTGGCTGCGCAATCCGCACCTGCAGTCGATGCTCAGCTCCAGCCGGATGCGGATGCAGCGGGGCCTGGCGCTGCTTGCGGCCACCGGCGCGCACACCGACGAACTGATCCTCGATGGCGGCGAAGGCGTCCGCCTGCAGGGCTGGCACAGCTATATCCAGGGACGCCAACCGGTCGGCATGGCGCTGCTGCTGCATGGCTGGGAAGGCAGTGCCGAATCCAGCTACATGCGCATGACCGCCGCGCGGCTGCTGGAGGAGGGTTACGACGTGGTGCGGCTGAACTTCCGCGACCACGGCAACACCCACCATCTCAATCCCGGCATCTTCCACTCCAACCGCATCGATGAAGTGGTGCAGGCGGCCGGCGACATCGCCTGCCGCTGGCCCGAGCTGCCGCTGGTCGCCGCCGGCTACTCGCTGGGTGGCAACTTCGTGTTGCGCCTGGCCCTGCGTGCGCCCTCGGCCGGGGTGCCGCTGCGCCGCGTGGCCTCGGTATGCCCGGTGCTGGACCCGGCGATCACGATGGAGAGCATCGAGAACGGCCCGGCGATGTATGACTGGTACTTCCGGCGCAAGTGGGCCGGTTCGCTGCGCCGCAAGCGCGATCTGTTCCCCGAGCTGAGCGACTGGGACGACCGTGTGCTCAAGCTGGACATCCGCGCGCTGACCGCCTGGCTGGTCGAGCACCACACCGAGTTCGGCTCGCTGCAGGCCTACTTCGATGGGTATTCCATCGCCGGCGACCGCCTGGCCGGGCTGCAGGTGCCGGCCGACATCCTGATGGCCCAGGACGATCCGGTGATCCCGTTCGCCACCTTCAACGGCTGGCGGCTGCCGGCCCATGCCCATCTGGAAATCGCCCCGTGGGGCGGCCACTGCGGCTTCCTGGAGAACTGGCGCGGCGATGGCTTCTCCGAGCGCTGGGTCGCCCAGCGGCTGCGGATCGAGGCGAATACGCCGGCCTGACAGGCCGTTCTGGCCGGCCGGCCCCGCTACAATCGGGGTTTGCCCTCGAGTTCGGACCGTCATGCAAGACCAGATTCTCCAAGCCCTGCGCCGCAATGCGGTGGACGATGCCGTGCAGCTGGCGCGCGAGTGGATCGCGGCCGAGCCGGAGCAGCCGCAGGCGCACCGCTGGCTGTCGCTGTCGCTGCAGCAGCAGGGCCAGTTCGATGACGCGTTGACCAGCCTGCAGCAGGCGCTGACGCTCGCCCCGGATAACGCCGACCTGCACCTCCAGCAGGCCGGCCTGCTGCTGGCCCTGCGCCAGTTCGATGCGGCCGGTTCGGCGCTGGACCGTACCGCCGAGCTCAATCCCAACGCACTGTCCGCCTACGTGATGCAGGCGCATCTGGCGCTGGCCCGCAATGATGTGGATGAAGCGGATCGGCTGACCCGCATGGCCTCGCGCGTGGATGAAGACCATCCGGAACTCGCCGCGCTGACGGGCATGGTCGCGCTGCGCCGGGGCGAGGTGGATCGCGCGCTGGCCCTGCTGTCAGCCGCCAGCGAAGCCCTGCCGGGCGATTCGCGGGTGCTGTATGCGCTCGGCTTTGCCTACATGGGCAAGGACATGCTGGCCTTTGCCGAGCAGTCCTTCCGCCGCGTGCTGGAATTGAACCCGAGCGTTACCTCGCTGCAGGGCCTGATCGTGCAGCTGGCGCTGCGCCAGGGCCACGTGGATGTGGCCGCCGAAATGATGCGCCAGGTGCTGGCGACCCCGGCCGGCGACAGCCCGGCCATGCGCCGCCTGGCCGGTGAGCTGGAGCTGCAGGCCGGGCAACCCCTGCAGGCGCTCGAGCACCTGCTGCCGGTGCTGGCACAGTGGCCGGCCGATCGCCACACGCTGCAGCTGCTGCTGATGGCCTGGCAGCGCCTGGGCCGCGAGCAGCAGGCCCGCGAAACGCTGGATGCGACGCTGGCCGACCATCCTCAGATCCACGACCTGTGGATGGCGCGCCTCACCGTCGAGCCCGTGGGGGGCCCGGACGCGGTCGCCGTCGGCGAGCGCTGGCTGCAGGCCATGCCCGAGCATCTGCCGGCGCTGGAGACGCGCCTGCGCCTGCACGACATGAACAACGAAGACGACGCGGCCGAAGCCGTGGCCGAGCGCCTCGTCACCCTGGAGCCGGGCCGCACCAGTGGCGAAATGCGCCTGGTCGAAGGCCTGCTCAAGCGCGACCCGGCCGCCGCGATCGCCCGCGTGCAGGCCCTGCACGATGGCGCGCCGGAGGAGGCCAGGTCCTCCCTGCGTGCCTGGCTGGGCTCGGTCCAGGACCGTGCCGGCCAGTACCACGATGCCCTGCGCACTTGGGTCGAGCTGCATGCCGCCGAAGCACCGCAGCGCCTGCCGCTGCCGCCGCAGGCCAAGGCGCCGCTGAGCTGGCCGGAGCTGGCGCCGGTCGCCGAAGACAACGCGATCGCGCCGATCTTCGTCTGGGGTGCCCCGGGCTCGGGCGTGGAGCGCGTGGTCGCCGCGATGGCCGCGGCCAGCCCGGTGATCCGCGGTGATCGCTTCGGACCGAACCCGCCCAACGATGCCTTCCAGAGCTATCACACCCTGCAGGATCTCTCGACCGGCAAGCTGACGCCGGAGGCGTTGGTCGCCCAGTGGCGCGAGCAGCTGCCGGCACGCGGGCTCAAGGACGGCGCGGTGATCGACTGGCTGCTGTGGTGGGACAACGCGCTGCTCTGGGCATTGCGCCCGCAGCTGCCGGAGGGCCGCCTGATCATCGCCCTGCGCGATCCGCGCGACATGTTGCTGGAGTGGATCGCCTTCGGTGCCCCGGCCCCGTTCGCGGTGAACTCGGTGCATGAAGCGGCCGAGTGGCTGGCGCGCTCGCTGGCCCAGGTCGCGACCCTGCACGAGCAGGATCTGTACCCGAACGCTCTGGTGCGCATGGACGATATCGGGCATGACGCGCAGGCCATGGCCCAGCATCTGGGCAATCTGTTCGGCATGCGTTTCCCGCCGGCGCCCACGCTTGGCCCGGCCCGCATGGCGCCGGGCCATTGGCGCGACTACCGCGATGACATGGGCCCGGCCTTCGCCCTGCTGACCTCGGTCGCGGTGCGCCTGGGCTACCCGGAAGAGTGAGGAGACCTGTATGCAGCTGAGCAGTGAGAACATCACCAACGGTCAGCCGATTGCCGCCACGTTCGCGGCCGGCAATGCCAAGGGCTTCGCGCCCAACCGTAATCCGCAGCTGGCTTGGCACGATGTGCCGGCCGGCACCCGGTCGTTCGCGCTGCTGTGCATCGACCCGGATGTGCCGACCGTGCCGGAGACGGTCGGCCGCGAAGATTGCACGGTGCCACGCGATCAGCCGCGTGCGCACTTCGTGCACTGGGCGATGGCCGATATTCCGGCCGACGTGCGCGAGCTGGCGGCCGGCAGCTGCAGCGATGGCTTCACCGTGCGCGGCAAGACCCAGCCGGCCGGCCCGGCGGGCAGCCGCCAGGGCCTGAACGATTTCACCGGCTGGTTCGCGGGCAATCCGGACATGGCCGGCCAGTACCTGGGCTATGACGGCCCGTACCCGCCGTTCAACGACGAGCGCGTGCACCGCTATTTCTTCCGCGTGTTCGCGCTGGACGTGGCGCAGCTGGAGCTGCCCACGCCGTTCACCGCCGCGGATGTGTTGCATGCGATGCACGGGCACGTGCTGGCCGAAGCCTCGCTGCATGGCACCTACACGTTGAATCCGGCGCTGGCGTGAGGTGAGGCCGACCGTTGGTCGGCGCGCGCCCGGCAGGTACCGACCGTTGGTCGGCATGCTGCCTTGGTAGGTACCGACCGTTGGTCGGTACTGCGCTGTCGGGAGCCGGCCAGCGGCCGGCACTACAGAATGAAGAAGGGCGGCCCGTGGCCGCCCTTCTGCTTTCTTATTTCTTCTCGTTCGCGGATTCGACCACCATGTCCAGCACGTAGGCGTTGGACGAGGCATCGGCCGGCGGGTTGGCGATTTTGTAGCGCTTCACGCGCACCACGTTGCGCACGCCGTCTTCGTGGGTGTAGCCCTCGATGACGTCGTAGAAGTTCTGCCACTCACCCGGCTCGCCCTGCTTGACGCCGTTGGCGTCGTAGCGGATCTCACGGGTCTGCAGGCACTGCTTGTCGCGGATCAGCGGGTGCGGGCACGGCTTGGTCTGCGCGGCCACTTCCAGGAACACCGTCTCGCCTTCGCCGCCGTAGCGGGTTTCCGCAGTCGGCTCCGGGGTGAACACCAGCACATCGCCCTTGGCGGTACGCAGGGTCAGCTGGCCGGCATCGCCCAGCTCGGTCTTGAGCGCGCCTTCCAGGCGGCTGCCGACGGCCTGGTCCAGCGCCATCAGGTTCTTGTCGGTGCAGGCCATCATGGTGGAGGCCATCGGCGAGATCGTCAGCGAACCATCGGCCAGCGTGTAGCCGCCGCCCATGCGGTTGCAGGTGTTGCTGATCGCGATGCGGTCATCCTTGAAATCCAGCGTGACCGGCTTGTCGGCGCGGGCGAACAGCGCATCGATGCGCTTGCCGCTGGCATCGGTGGCCGAGTCCAGGCGCCAGTGGCTGCCCTGCAGGCGCTGCACGTCCAGGCGGGCGACCGCGGCCTGGTCGGCGGCGGCGGTCGGCGCGGGGGCGAGGTCATCGCGGCCGGCCGGGGCGGTGGAGGGGTTGCTGCAGGCGGCCATCAGGGCCAGCGGCAGCATCAGCATCAGGGTGCGTTTCATGTACATCTCCTTGGGAACCTGGGGAAAAACGCCGGCACAGCCCCAACGGGGTCATGCCGGCGCCGGGCCGTTCAGTTGCCAGCCGGCAACCAGAGCAGCAAGGCCGCGCCCAGGGCGATGCGGTAGACCGCGAACGCCGTGAACCTGTGCGACTTGATGTAGCCCAGCAACCACTTCACTACGACGAAGCCGGTGACGACCGCGGCAAGGAAGGCCACGCCCACGTCCGTCCAGTTCTCGCTGGCAAGCTTGCCGTCCTTGGCCAGTTCCAGGAAGGCATAGCCGCTGGCGGCGAACATGGTCGGGATGCCGACCAGGAACACGAACTCGGTGGCCTTCGCGCGGCGGCTCAGGCCGAACAGCATCGCGATGAAGATCGCTGCCGCCGAACGCGAGGTACCCGGGAACACGCCGGCCACCACCTGCGCCACGCCGACCAGGATGGCGACCTTCCAGGTCACCTCATCGCGCTCGGGCAGCCGCGCGGTGTAGGCCTCCACCAGGATCATCCACAGGCCGCCGATGATCAGCGCCCAGGCCACCGGGGTGACCGTCTC
This sequence comes from Stenotrophomonas sp. PUT21, assembly GCF_052232875.1. Taxonomy (NCBI): domain Bacteria; kingdom Pseudomonadati; phylum Pseudomonadota; class Gammaproteobacteria; order Lysobacterales; family Lysobacteraceae; genus Stenotrophomonas; species Stenotrophomonas sp. PUT21. The sequence continues at coordinate 4,177,547 of NZ_CP197645.1, forward strand.
GGGCAGTTCCCAGCCGGCCAGGCGCACCGGCAGGCCGACCACGGCGGTGACCAGGAAGGCGGTGCCGAGCTTGAGCACGTAATCGCGGTTGGCGCGCTCGTGCAGGCCGGTTGCCAGGGTCCACAGGCGCTGCCGGAACACCAGCGTGATCGCCAGGATCGCGCCGGCCTGGATGATGATGTTGAAGAAGTCCGAGCGTGCGCCCAGCCAGTGCTGGGCGATCAGCAGGTGGCCGGTGCTGGAGATCGGCAGGAATTCGGTAATGCCTTCAAGAATGCCCAGAAGGAGGGCGGAGAGCAGGTCGGACATCGGCGGTACTGGGGCTCGCGGAGGGGTGGAATCGGGCAGCGGCGACAGCCGGGAGCTGTGGCCAACGTCGCCTGTCGACGGCCCGTGGGCGTAAAGCATAGAGCATCCCGCATCGCACCAAAGGTGTGCGTGGTGCAGCCTTTGCACTGCTTTGGTGCGTTCGCGCCTGCACCGCGTTGCTCGCCACCCCAGTGAAATCAAGGGTTTGTGAAGTCTGAAAAGTTGGCACGGGGATTGCTCTATCTACCCAGGCAATCACCCATCTGAGGTTTCACCGATGTCCGTGGAAAATGTTGAGAAGCTGATCAAGGACAACCAGATCGAGTTCGTCGACCTGCGTTTCGTCGATATGCGTGGTATCGAGCAGCACGTCACCTTCCCGGTCAGCATCGTGGAGCCGTCGCTGTTTGAAGAAGGCAAGATGTTCGATGGCAGCTCGATCGCCGGCTGGAAGGGCATCAACGAGTCGGACATGGTCCTGCTGCCGGACCCGTCCAGCGCCTACATCGACCCGTTCTACGCCGACCCGACCCTGGTCATCAGCTGCGACATCCTCGATCCGGCCACCATGCAGCCGTACGGCCGCTGCCCGCGCGGCATCGCCAAGCGCGCCGAGGCTTACCTGAAGTCCTCCGGCATCGCCGAGCAGGCCTTCTTCGGCCCGGAGCCGGAATTCTTCATCTTCGATTCGGTCCGCTTCGCCAACGACATGGGCCACACCTTCTTCAAGATCGATTCCGAAGAAGCGGCCTGGAGCACCGGTGACAAGTACGACGGCGCCAACAGCGGCTACCGTCCGGCCGTGAAGGGCGGCTACTTCCCGGTCCCGCCGACCGATTCGCTGCACGACCTGCGTGCGGAAATGTGCAAGACGCTGGAACAGGTCGGCATCGAAGTGGAAGTGCAGCATCACGAAGTGGCCACCGCGGGCCAGTGCGAGATCGGCACCAAGTTCAGCACCCTGGTGCAGAAGGCCGACGAACTGCTGCGCATGAAGCACGTCATCAAGAACGTCGCCCACCGCAACGGCAAGACCGCCACCTTCATGCCCAAGCCGCTGGTCGGCGACAACGGCAGCGGCATGCACGTGCACCAGTCGCTCTCCAAGGGCGGCACCAACCTGTTCTCCGGTGACGGCTACGGCGGCCTGAGCCAGCTGGCGCTGTGGTACATCGGCGGCATCTTCAAGCACGCCAAGGCGATCAACGCCTTCGCCAACTCCGGCACCAACAGCTACAAGCGCCTGGTGCCGGGCTTCGAAGCGCCGGTGATGCTGGCCTACTCGGCCCGCAACCGCTCCGCCTCGTGCCGCATTCCGTGGGTGTCCAACCCGAAGGCACGCCGCATCGAAATGCGCTTCCCCGATCCGATCCAGTCCGGCTACCTGACCTTCACCGTGCTGATGATGGCCGGCCTGGACGGCATCAAGAACCAGATCGACCCGGGTGCACCGAGCGACAAGGATCTGTACGACCTGCCGCCGGAAGAAGAGAAGCTGATCCCGCAGGTCTGTTCCTCGCTGGACCAGGCCCTGGAAGCGCTGGACAAGGACCGCGAGTTCCTCAAGGCCGGTGGCGTGATGAGCGATGACTTCATCGACGGCTACATCGCACTGAAGATGCAGGAAGTCACCAAGTTCCGCGCGGCGACCCACCCGCTCGAGTACCAGATGTACTACGCGAACTGAGCAACAGGTGACGATGACGAAGGATTTCCCTCCCACCCTTCGTCATCGTCGCCGCCTTTCCGGCTGGGGAGCCGGCAAGGCACATCGTAGAGCGGACCGTTGGTCCGCTGCACCACCAGGGGCAAGAGAGACCGGACGCGTGTCATGGGCCCTTCCTCCCTCCCGCGTCACCGCTGGCGTCGCCCTTCGGGCGTCGGCAACGGCGTGGCTCATGCAACGTTCGGCGCAACGACCGGCGGCCATGTGCAAGTGGCCGCCGGTTGACCTGACATCGGCCCCACGCGGGCCGGTTCCATCCACCATCGGGATATGCGCATGAAACTGATCTCCGCCATCATCCGGCCGTTCAAGCTCGACGAGGTCCGCGAGGCCCTCTCCGACGCGGGCGTGTCGGGCATCACCGTGACCGAAGTCAAAGGCTTCGGGCGCCAGAAGGGCCACACCGAGTTGTATCGCGGCGCGGAGTACGTCGTGGATTTCCTGCCGAAGATCAAGATCGAAACCGTCGTGACCGACGATCGCCTGGACGCCGTGGTCGAGGCCATCCAGACCGCGGCCGGCACCGGCAAGATCGGCGACGGCAAGATCTTTGTCACCGCGGTCGAACAGGTCGTCCGCATCCGCACCGGCGAAATCGGCGCTGACGCGCTCTAACCCCACTCGGAGCCCACAATGAAGACCTCTTTGTTCACCGGGTGGCAAGCCCGGTTCCATGCCGTGTGCCTGATGATGCTGCTCAGCGCGCTGGCCGTTGGTGCCTTCTCCAGCAGCGCGCACGCCCAGGCCCAGGTCACCCCGGTGCCGTCGGAGACGGTCGCTGTCGAGCCGCTGCCGGCCACGCCGGAGGCCACCGCGGCCCCGGTCGCCGAAGCCGCCGCTGCGGCCACCTTCGACCACGGCGATGTCGCCTGGATGCTCACCTCCACCCTGCTGGTGCTGCTGATGGTGGTGCCGGGCCTGGCGCTGTTCTACGGCGGCCTGGTGCGCTCCAAGAACGTGCTCTCCATCCTCAGCCAGATCCTGGTGGTGTTCTCGCTGGTGCTGATGCTGTGGGTGGCCTATGGCTACAGTGCGGTGTTCAGCGAAGGCAACGCGTTCTTTGGCTCGTTCACCCAGTTCGCCTTCCTCAAGGGCTTCGGTCCGGATACCGTCGGCAACACGCCGATCGCCGGCCTGCCGGACTACCTGTTCGTCGCCTTCCAGTCGACCTTCGCCGGCATCACCACCGCGCTGATCGTCGGTGCGTTCGCCGAGCGCATCAAGTTCAAGGCCGTGCTGCTGTTCTCGGCCCTGTGGTTCACCCTGAGCTATATCCCGATGGCGCACATCGTGTGGGGCGGCGGCTATCTCGGTGAGATGGGCGCGATCGATTTCGCCGGTGGCACCGTGGTCCATATCAATGCCGGCGTGGCCGGCCTGGTGGGCGCGTACTTCGTCGGCAAGCGCATCGGCTACGGCCAGACCGCATTGAAGCCGCACAACGTGCCGTTCACCTACATCGGCGCGATGCTGCTGTGGGTGGGCTGGTTCGGCTTCAATGCCGGCTCGGCCGCCGCCGCCGACACCGTCGCCTCGCTGGCCTTCATCAACACCATCCTCGCCACCGCTGCCGCCGTGCTGGGCTGGACCCTGGTCGAAGCGGTCAGCAAGGGCAAGCCGTCCGCGCTGGGTGCTGCCTCCGGCGCCGTTGCCGGCCTGGTCGGCATCACCCCGGCCTGCGGCACGGTCGGCCCGCTGGGCGCGATCGTGATCGGCCTGGTCGCCGGCGTGGTCTGCGTGTGGGGCGTCACCGGTCTCAAGCGCCTGCTCAAGGTCGATGACACCGCCGATGTGTTCGGCGTGCACGGCATCGGCGGCATCGTCGGGGCACTGCTCACCGGTGTGTTCAGCGCGCAATCGCTGGGCGGCACCAAGGCCGACCTGGATATCGGTCATCAGGTCTGGGTGCAGCTGGTCAGCGTCGGCTTCACCATCGTCTGGTGTGCCGTGGCCACCGTGCTGATCCTGCTGGTGGTGCGCATGGTGTTCGGCCTGCGCGTCACCGAAGAAGCCGAGCGCACCGGCTTGGATGTCACCTCGCACGGCGAGTCGGCCTACGAGGCCTGAGCCGCGCGATACCGCATTAGAAACGAGAGAGAGATGCTTCACCTTTGCCGGCGGCCTTCGGGTCGCCGGTTTTTTTGTGGGCGCCTGCTGGCCATTACCGTGCTTTGGCAGCTGATCGTGCAATCACGCACAATGCAGGCATGCACGTGACCCGTACTTTCCTCGCACTGCTCGCCCTTCTGCTGCTCGCCGCCTGCGCCAGCACCGAGGTCCGCAGCCCGCTCGCCACCTGGGTGCCGTCGCCGAACCACAACGCGCGCGCGCCGGTCGTGATCGTCCTGCACCACACCGATCAGCATTCCGTGCGGGAGAGCCTGGACACGCTGCGTAGCGCCAACAGCGGCGGCAAGGTCAGCTCGCACTATCTGGTGGGCGCCGATGGCCACATTTACCAGCTGGTGGGCGATGACCGCCGCGCCTGGCATGCCGGTCCCGGGCGCTGGGGCACCATCACTGATCTCAACTCGGCCTCGATCGGCATCGAGATCGACAACGATGGCGACACGCCGTTCGCATCGGCACAGATCGCGGCCTTGATCCGCCTGCTGGATGACCTGTGCACGCGCCTGCGCATCCCGCGCAGCCAGATCATCGCGCATGCCGATCTGGCCCCGTCGCGCAAGCAGGATCCCAGCCGTTTCTTCCCGTGGCAGCAGCTGGCCGAAGCCGGTTTCGGCGTATGGCCGCGCGCAGCCGATGGCCCGGCACCGGCCGGCTTTGATGCCTGGATGGCTCTGCAGGCCTTCGGTTACCCGATGGACGACCGGGCGGCCGCCGTCGGCGCTTTCCATCGCCGCTTCCGCGGGCGCGACGATCTCCCCGCAGATCTCGATGCCGAAGACGCCCGCATCCTGTACTCGCTGCTGTTGCAACAGGAACGCCGCCCATGAAATTTACGCCCGTCGTCTCCGCACTCAAGCACGCCGCGCTGATGGGTGTCGGGTTGGCGCTGTTGAGTGCCTGCGCGGTCGCGCCGCAGCGCCCGGCGTCACCAGCGCCTGCGCAAACCAGCACCTATGCGAAGGCAAACTGGAACGCATTGCCCGCCGTCGCAGACACCGATCTGCAAGCCGGCTTCGCGGCCTGGCGCAGCGCCTGCCCGCGCCTGAAGACGGAAGCCAACTGGGCACCCACCTGCGCAGCGGCGGCCAACGTTGCCAACAACCCATCGGCGATTCGACAGTTCCTGCAGGCGAATCTGGATGTCTACGCATTGCGTGCCGCCAACAGCCGGGCCGATGGCCTGATCACCGGCTATTACGAGCCCATCTATGCCGGCAGCCTCACGCGTACCGCCAAGGCATCGGTGCCGGTATACGGCGTGCCCGAGGACATGGTCAGCGTCCAGCTCGACAGCCTCTACCCCGAGCTCAAGGGCAAGCGCTTGCGCGGCCGTGTCGAAGGGCGCGTGCTCAAGCCGTATGACGATGCCGCGCGGATCGCCGCGAACGGCGTCAAAGCACCGGTGCTGGCCTGGCTCACCAGCCCGATGGACCTGCAGTTCCTGCAGATCCAGGGATCGGGCCGCGTCCAGCTGGCCGATGGCCGTCAGCTGCGGATCGCCTACGCCGACCAGAACGGCCATCCCTATCGCCCGATCGGCCGCTGGCTGGTGGAGCAGGGCGAGCTGAAGCAGGCCGACGTGAGCATGGCCGCCATCCGCGCCTGGGCCGATACCCATCCCACGCGCGTGCCCGAGCTGCTGGCCAGCAACCCCAGCTATGTATTCTTCACCCTCGGCCCGGACAGCGATGAAGGGCCGCGCGGCTCGTTGAACGTGCCGCTCACCGCCGGCTACAGCGTCGCAGTGGATCGCAACGTCGTGCCGCTGGGCAGCCTGCTGTGGCTGTCCACCACGCGCCCGGACGGCACCGCCCTGGTGCGCCCGGTCGCCGCGCAGGATACCGGCGGTGCCATCACCGGCGAGGTCCGCGCAGATATCTTCTGGGGCACCGGCGATGCGGCCGGCGAGCTGGCCGGGCACATGAAGCAGAAGGGCACGATCTGGATGCTGTGGCCGAAGGGTGTGGCATTGCCGAAAGCACCGGTCGCGTCGAAATGACGACGCGCGGATCTTGTGGAGGCGGGTACACGTTCGTCTGTTGCAGCGTCCGGGAGGGTTCATGAAGGTCAAACGCATCATCGCCAACATCGCCGCGTCCGATCCGTCCGCTGCTGACAGTTTCTATCGGGACATCCTCGGCCTGGAGCTGGTCATGGATCACGGCTGGATCCGCACCTATGCGGGATCCGCGGATATGACTGTCCAAGTGAGTGTGGCGTCCGAAGGCGGCTCCGGTACCGTCGTGCCTGATCTCTCCATCGAGGTCGACGATCTGAACGAAGTGCTTCGACGGGTGCACGCGGCCAACCTCCCCATCGCCTATGGCCCAGCCAGCGAACCGTGGGACGTGCGTCGGTTCTACCTCCGCGATCCGTTGGGCCGGCTGGTCAACATCCTGCAGCATGCGTGAGTGGGCGGATGACCAAAGTGCGTGCTCGCCGAGACGTCATAGATGGTGTGAGCCGGGGGCTCCGGTCCATGCATTGCCAGTCGTTGAACAGCAAAGAGCGTGTACTCAAGGCACACATACGCTGCGGCTCAGCAGGACCAGAACCAAGGCGATAAGCAGGCCAGTGGCCTTGGTGCTCTGCGCTGTCAGCTTGGAAGACGGCCGCGTGTTGGAGCTAAGACATACGCATGCGCGTCCTCTCCCGTGCGGGGACACTTAAGCCAGTTGGCCGCCTTGGTGCGCGACTTAAGGCTTGCCGGGCCGCCTTCCTGGTGGCAACCGAGGCATAAGCGCGACTGCATCCAGCAGCTCTGTATCAGAAAGACGACTGAGCTGTGCGATCGCCGCACGCAGGATCTCGCTGCGATTGCTATTTCTTCCACCCATGGCAATCCGCCGCCGAGTCTCCTCCACAGTCTGTAGGTCCTCATCGGTGAGGCAAAAGCTGATCTTCGACAGTACGTTCACCATACAATAATATCTTATATATGGTATTATTTATTCGCAAATGAACTTTGTCTCAACTGAGCACGAGACGAAGTGATTCGCTGCCTAAGAAATAGGTGCCTGGGCCACGTAGACAGCTCGAAGGCGTTGAGCCAATATCACTTCAAGCACGGTGAGCACATGTCACGAGCAGATCTACTCGTCAGCCTAGTCAAGGCAGGAAGCGAAGGTGACCAGCGATTGCTCCGCAGCACGGTCGAGGCAATGGCCGCAGAGGAGCGCGCAAAGAGCCACCATCAATTGGCCGATCGCCTAGTGAAGAACTTGGGCGAAGCGCGCGCGCGCGCGCCTACGCCCGAGGTGGTGCGCTCCTACGATGGCGGTCACGGCGGATTGCTATATGAAATCGAGCCTCGCCGTACTCTGTCGGAGATGTTCATCGATCCGATGGTGCGCGGCGCATGCGAAGAGATCATTGAAGAGCACCACAGACGTGATCTTTTGAGGTCGTACGGCTTGGAGCCGCGGCACCGCATCCTGCTGTCAGGCGCGCCAGGCAATGGAAAGACGTCTTTGGCAGAGGCGCTGGCCACCGAGCTGATGGTCCCACTGTTCGTGGTGCGCTATGAAGCAGTTATCGGCAGCTTCTTAGGGGAGACCAGTGGTCGTCTGAAGAAGCTCTTCGACTTCGCTAGAACCCACCAATGCGTACTGTTTTTTGATGAGTTCGACACTCTAGGTAAAGAACGTGGCGATACGCATGAAACTGGCGAGATTAAGCGCGTGGTGAGCTCGCTGCTCCTGCAGATCGATGCATTGCCTAGCCATGTTGTCGTCGTGACTGCCACTAATCATGCTGAGCTGCTCGACCGTGCAGTTTGGCGCAGGTTCCAGCTCCGACTTGAGCTTGAACCGCCGACTGCGGCGCAGAAGGAAGCCTGGTTCATTAAGCTCCAACAGCGCCTAGATGCACCGCTGGGTGTCTCTCCGAAGACCTTGGCAGCCAAGCTGCATGCCACCAGCTTTTCGGATCTGGAGCAGTTCTGCGAAGACGTCCATCGCCGCTTCATCTTGGCAATGCCAGAGCCAAACCTGAAGAAAATTGTGACCGAACGCTTGAATCAGTGGCATGCTCGCTACCAAGTCAACAGGATGACGTGAGCGCTCAATGGCTAATGAGGAATTTCCGCTTCTCCTTTTCCCGAAACGGGCGAATATCGAAGATAGGAATGACGGGGCGGGTGGGGCCCCAAAGCCCATTCAGCTTCCAACACCTCAGCGCCAAGGGGAGCGACTTACCCCAAAGTTCACTGAACTGTTTGAGACACTAGAAGCGCATCGGTTGACCATCTCTGAGAACGCGCCAGAACAGGATCCAGAGTTTGTCCTAGTACTGGAGACGGTTGGATCTCACGAAAAGTTCTTCAAGGCCGTCCAGAAGCTGCAGGCCGAATGGCTGTTCGAATTCGCTGACGAGTTCGTGCAAGACGAAGATTTTCATCGTCTGGAGGCCGGAGCCGAAGCCGACGAGCCTCTGAATGGACGCATGTACCTAGTAGGCACCAACCAGCGAGCTTTAGCTGAGTTGCTTTCCCTTTGGCAGCGCTTTCAGGCTGATCCACGCGCAAAGTTTGACCGGGGCTTGGCGCCGCTGAAAGAAGTCTTCGTCCATCTGCATGACATCAGACGATGGGGTGTCGAGGATCGCATCGATGCGGACATGCGATTGTACTGGCAAGATGAAGTCGAAAGTGGTCGTGCGACAACTCGCTTTGAGTTGGAGGCCTGGTACTTCGGGTCCCCGGCAAAGAACATTGCAGTTGTGCGCGACCTACTTACCTTCATTAGAGCGTCCGGCGGTCAGGTCCTTCAAAGGGCGCTAATTCCTGAGATCGCCTACCACGGCTTTCTCGTCGAGCTACCTACACCTGTTGTATCTTCAATTCTGAAAGGCGATTACCCATCGTTCGTCCTCTCCGATCGCGTCATGTTCTTCCGGCCACGAGCTCAAAGCGTCAACCCAGGCTCTGAAGTAGGGCCAGTCCAGCAATTGGTTGGGGCGCAAGGGGAAGTCCTAGGCGATCCGGTCGTTGCTTTGTTTGACGGACTGCCGCTCGCCAACCACGCCGTACTGCAGCGTCGCCTACTGATCGACGACCCAGACAACTGGGCGCTCGAATATCCAGCCAAGGATCGCGTGCATGGGACCGCCATGGCCTCGCTAATCCTCCATGGCGATTTGAATAATCGCGCGCCGCCTGCCAATCGTCCGCTTTACGTAAGACCTATCATGCGCCCTGACCCGAACGACGGGCGGGCCCGGCGGGCGGAGTGCACGCCGGATAATCAGCTGCTGATCGACCTAGTTCACCGTGCTGTACGGCGCCTGTTCGAGCAAGACGGTCAAGAGCCTCCGGTTGGACCTTCAATCAAGGTCATCAACCTTTCGGTAGGCAACGAGCACCGCATCTTTACCGGAGAAATTTCTCCCTGGGCCAGGCTGATCGACTGGCTGTCCTTCAAGTACAACGTGCTCTTTGTAATTAGCGCCGGCAACCAGTCAGAAGATCTTGAACTTCAAGTTAGGCGTGACACGCTCAGCAACCTTTCTGAGGATCATAAGCAGGCAGCTGCAACAAGAGCGTTGCTACAGACCTCAGTCCGGCGCAGGCTTATGTCGCCGAGCGAATCGATCAACGCAATCACGGTGGGAGCGCATCATAGTGACGGGGCCCCCGGCCCAGCTCATCCCAACCTTCATGATCTCTTTGCCCGAGGAGGGTTGAGCCCAGTCTCACGCATTGGCATGGGGATGGGGCGCTCCATCAAGCCCGACATCTTGATGCCCGGCGGCCGGATCGTTTTCAAAGAGCATGTCCTATCCAAGCCAGAGAGCACGACCGTGCAGATGGCACCCACCGGGTTGGCACCTGGACATTTGGTGGCTCGCCCATCCGCGGCCGGCGGACCTGTCGGTGATACCGAATATTCTCGCGGGACCAGTAACGCAACAGCATTGGCCAGTGGCATGGCGGCAAGAGCATTTGAGGTTATCGAAGCCTTGCGTGCAAGCGGTGCGGCCATCCCCAAAACGCACGATGCTGCGTTGATCAAGGCATTGCTTGTCCATGGAGCTCAGTGGGGTTCGCTATCGAAAACCGTGCTCGATCATGGCCCGAGCTTTGCTCACATCACTCCGCTCAACTCGCGACACATGCGGGAGAAGGACTTCATTTCAAGCTGGCTCGGCTACGGTCCAGTCGACGAAGAGCGAGCGCTCAGGTGCGCGAGCAATCGCGCCACACTGATCGGCGTGGGGGAGGTCAAGAAAGACAGGGCAGTATCATTCACCGCCCCCATGCCGCCAGGGCTTGGACGCGTCGTGACAATGCGTCGAATGACCGTGACCTTGGCCTGGATGTCGCCCACAAAATCTTCGCTGCAGCGCTATCGTCAGGCCAAGCTGTGGATACAGCCACCCGAGGATTTCGGCACCAGCCGCATCAACACACCCTTCCACATGACTGTCAAGCGCGGCACCGTTCAACACGAGGTCTGGGAGGGCGAACGCAAAGCGCTGCCCATCGTTGATGGGCAGATGTTCGAGTGCAAGGTGAATTGTATGGAAGATGCCCCCGGTCTAACCGACGAGATCAAATTCGCCCTATGTGTCACCTTGGAAGTTGGCATTGAATCCGGAATCGACATCTATCAAGAAATCCGTGATCGAATACGCCCCGCTGTTCCGGTGCTAGTCTAGTGCTGTTAGCAAAAACGCGAGCCTTGGTGCAGGCGTCAGTATGCGCGCCGCCTACAAGCTGCAGGCAAGCTTTTTTGACGAGCGTCTTGCCGAACTCCTCAAGCGTCCTTGTCGTTCACACCCCAGTCCTTCGGCCGTTCCACCCGAACGGGTGCAGCGCTTCGAATATCAGCGCCGCTTGCTTCGGCCACTGTGGCACATCGCTGCGAGGCCTGCCGCAGCTCGGCCAGCGTCGAGTGCTAAGTGCCACATGCTAGAGACTGGCTTGAGGCGACTCACATCAGGTACCTGTCCAGGAGAAAAGCAGAACAGAGGAGAGGGGATATGCTAGTGGTAGTTAGGCATGCGCAAAGCATGGCTAATGCGGGATTTGTAACCGCCGATCCGGAATCCATTGCCCTTACTGCCGCAGGGGAGGAGCAGGCTCGCGCATTGGCAATGACCTGGTCGGCTGCGCCTGACCGAATCTTTACCTCACCATTCCTCCGGGCGAGGCAGACCTCACAACCACTCGCCGAACGCTTCAAGATGGTCGTTGCGCCCCTGGGGGTCCACGAGTTCACTTACCTGTCGCCTGAGCGGTGCGTGGGCACCTCGGCAGCAGACCGCAGGCAGTGGGTAGAGGACTACTGGTCCCGTTGCGATCCAAACTATGTGGATGGACCTGGTGCCGAGTCATTTGCCCAGCTAGTTGCCCGCGCTGCGCGAGCGCTGCGCATTCTTAAATCCTACTCCGCGCATGAGCAGGTGGTCGTGTTTAGCCACGGCCAATTGATGCAGGCGATGCGCTGGATTTGCGGGAGCAAGGCTCCCTCCGTGGTGAACGCTGCAGCGATGGGCGCATTTCGAAAGCTGGATTTGGATCAGCCTATAGCCCATTGCCAGAGGGTATCTTTCGAATAGAAGGCGATCGCGGATACTGCCAACCTCCCGGCCCCGCTCCCCGGCCGCAGATCTTTGGCCTGGTCGGATCAGAAGACTACCCGTTACGCGCGAACAGCAAAGGCCGTTGATGAGGGCCGCACTTTTGGTATCGGTAGGAGATGATTGGGCTCACAGGCTCTGGGATGTGAACGCCACGCCTTTCAGCAGCCCGCCTCATCAAGTAGGAGGGCTCGTGGACGTTGTTCCGGATCTGATCCCAGATCACGTCGTCATTCACGTGAATTGGAAAGCTCGTGTCCGGCAGCAGGCGAAGAAGTTGCTTCGTCTGTGTGATCAACTCATGAGCGAATGGACGCACTCTGGGATCTCTGCATGCTCCAGATAGCGCTCGTATCATGTGGCTTGCCGCATACCACTGGCGATCAGCCAACCGCTGCAAGTGGAACAGCCGATACGTGCACGTCAGCATGAGAAAGCCATAGATGTCACCTCGTTGGTAAAGGCCATCCAGGTCATATGCCATCACAGGCACGCGGTTCTCATCAGTGCTGGTCCTATCGCCCGGGAATGAATAGCGGTCTCCGAGTAGTCCGGCGCTGGACGTAAATAGGCGATTCCAGCCAACAACTGTCCTCATATCCCACTCTCGATGGCTGAGGGCTGCAAAGGGCCACTTAACCACCTCTTCAAGCTGGGGATGCTGCAGGGCAAGGTGCTTGCGCCGCTTGGGTGATAGCGACCGCAATCCCTGCCGATATGCACTGAACTCATCGCTGCGCATCATTAACGGACCATCTAGGCTCTGGCGCCGAAGAACATAGCGTGCCCTCAGCTCCTCCTCCCCGCCTTCCACCAGAGACCATGTATTCCAGAGAATCCTGGAGTGCAGCCTGTCCGATGCATCAGAGGCAGGACGACCTATATTGGAGCACTGCATCGCTTGGAGTGCTTGGCAAGCTTCGTGCAACTCCCCCATCGGAAACCTCCAAAAAAAGTAGACGTTGGAAGGGTAGTTTTGCTGGATGAAAAGGCTACGGTAGAGCGTTAGGGTTACCTGGAACCTAGCATCACTGGAGCGTACGTGAGCCTACCAAGTAAAGAGCCGGATGCATTGTCTGTGGCTTGGGTGGCGCAAACCTATGGCGGGCTGGTGCCGGCCAAAGACCTGTCGCGACTGCTCGGATTCAATAGCCCGGCAGCACTTAGGCGGGCAGCCGCCACAGGTCGTTTGCCAGTGACGCTGTTTCGTCCACAAGGTCGTCGCGGGTGGTTCGCTCACGCCGCCGATGTCAGCGCATACCTTCGATCTCAGGCACCTCAATTTCCGAGGGAGGCAGGCAGCCCATGACCTAGCCCAATCTAAACTTCCCTCGCCGGAAGTTGGAAAGAAAAAACCCGTGAGGTAGGACTCACGGGTTTTCAGGTCGGCGACTTTGCAGGTCTTGCCGATACTTTCCCCTTCCCTGACTCCCCTGTCAAGCCTGCGCAGGCCTGTCACGGGCACCTATGTCCGACTCGCCTGGTAAGGCTCGCCCAGGCATTTTGGACGGTGCTCCCGTGGGGTGCGCATGAGGAATCGGCATGTCCACAGACGCTCAATCTGGTGGCCTATCGTTTGAAGACCGTCACCAGCTTTACACCCGCATAAAGGCAAGTGAGCTCAGTATCCGGCAGATCGAGAGCATGGTTACCGGCAGCGGAACAAAGACTGTAGGCAAGGCGGCGCTAAGAAACGTTCGTGTTAGGCACAACTCAATCAAGAACGGTAGTGCGCGAACAGTTGAAAGCCACACGTGCGAGTTGGTCTTTGCCTATGAGCTTGAGCTTGATCCCGAGGTGCTGGGCTACTACGTACAAGTACCATGCCGCCGCGTGCAGCGCACCACGGCGTCCGGGCGCAATCACATCAGCACTGCACATGTGGATTTTCTTGTTTTTCGCAGGGACCACGTAGAGCTAGTGGAGTGCAAGCCGCTATCGTGGCTGGAGAGCCAACTGGGCCTTCCGGACTCCCTTTGGGTCAAGCAGGACGCGGTGTGGACCTATTCCCCCTACGCCCAATGGGCACAGCAGCATGGCCTGGTGTTCAGAGTCTGGGTACCGCCCACTCCAACCGGTGTGTACCTCCAGAACCTTGAAGCGTGCTACGCGGTAGCCGGTGATGCCCTTCAGCAACATGAAACTACCGCAGTATCCAAGGCAGCTGGGCTAATCGCCAAGCGCCCGCTTCTGCTGGACTGTCTCCTCGCCGAGGTGCCCGGATTCACACCGCGCCTAGCGCTTTGGATGCTGGGAAGATCGGCGGCCTTCGGTCCATGGCAGAGCACTCCCGTGGCTAGGACTGACCGCTTCCATCTGTATGGCACGAAGGAGCAGGCCAAGGAGGCGGACGAGCTACTGTTTGGAGCCATTGTCAAAGGTCAGTCGCAACCAGCTGTGGACGATCCATTGCTGGTCGCAACCGCTACCGACCTCCAGCGGGCACGCCAGCGACTCAGTAGGCTTGCGCTGATTGAGGCCGGAAGTCTGCCCGCAACACGACGGATGGGCGCTCTGCAGCGACAGGTTCGAAAGGCTGTTGCCGAAGGAAGATCCGCGCTTTCGGCTTGTCTTACCAAATATGCCTTTAGCGGAAACCGAGCATCGCGCCTGCTTCCGGAACACGAGCAAGCCATAGAGACCGTCATCGCGCTGCACTGGAACACCGGGAGGGTACATAGACCGAAGGACTTGCTCTATGTGTTCGAAGAGGAGTGCCTTCGGTTAGGAGTTGAGCCTTGCGGTAGGGGCCGACTGGATGCCAGACGAAGAAGCGAGAGCCCAACGCGCCATGCGCTATCCACGGGCGGCTTTCGCGCCTACCACGCGACGCGTACACGCACCGATCCTCGCCATCGCTCGCTACCTCCGATCGGATATGGCCACACACTGCACGTAGATTCGTCGGATCTGGATGTTCGCTGCGCTCCGAACCTGATTCACTGCTTCCCAGCAAGCAAAGCAAAGTTCTATATCGGCATAGACGGAGCGACGGGCTATCCGATGGCTCATGCATTGGTATTTGGCTCAGCAAGAACCGACGCCTTGGCATTGCTTATGCGTGAGTACGTCAAAAGGCAGGGCTTCCTGCCCAAGTTGATCCATCTGGATCGAGGGCCGGAGAACACTTCCCGCTGGCTACAAGATTTCTGCCATGGCGAGATCAGTCTAAGGTTCTCCCCAACGGCAGGCAGCGCCTGGAACGGCATTGCTGAGAACGCCATCAAGCAGGTCAACGAACAAGTAGCACAGCGATTCCCGGGAAGCACGCGGCCCGATCAGATGGGACGTAAGGTCGACGGCAGATTCAAGAGCCGAAACAATGCGAGGACGGACTTTGTCCGTGTGCACGAGGAGTTCCTGAAGTTCGTCTATCACGACCTTCCTATGACACCGGGGCCAGATGATACAACGCCAGCTGAGAAGAGGGTTGAGGCGCTCGCGGCCTACGGCGCTGTCGGAACACCGTGCGAATGGAACGATGGGTTCCTAATCAGAACCGCGATCAAGGTGGAGACCAAGAAGCGAATCGACCGCCAGCGTGGCGTACGCACTGCCGACGGTTGGTTCACCAGTGACGGGCTTTTACAAGCGCTGCGAACTGAGGATGCCAGTGAGATTCGTAGCGACTGCTGTGACCCAAATGTGATCTACGTGAAGGTTCGGGGGAGGTGGTTCAAGGCCTTCCACAACAAAGTGCAGAGCGATGCGCTTTTGTCGGATCAGGAGCGACTGTTTCATCTGCTCTGGGCACCCTCGTTGCGCTCACAATCGGCAAAAAGAAAAGAGGAAGTTGCCCGTGCTCGTCATTCGCGCCGAGCGCAGGCCCAAGCGGCAATGCCCGCAACAGAGCACCTTGCCCCGGTGCCAATGACCGGCAGCGATGAGAGGTTAGATATCGAACCAGTGCCACCTGCGATCGCACAGGACATCGTTCCGTTCGATGAACGGGAGGACTACTGATGAAGATGGTTCAGCACCCAGCCTACGAGGGCCCACGCAAGCAATTGCGAACGGCGCTCGACCGTCATAGGCCAGGACATATGGTGTTCATTATTGGGCCATCGGGCGTGGGCAAGACCACGATGAGGCGCTCGGTAATGCAGGAGATGTTTGGCAATCCAGCATGCTGGGATTGTGGGCAGATACCCCTGGTCGAGACATTCGCCACACTTCCTCACGGCGCGTACTTTAGTTCGCGTCAGCTCGCTGTCTCTATTCTCCAAGAGTTGCACGCGCCCACGTTGGCGTGGCTACTGGACGGAAGCTATCTCGGGGAGGATGCAAAACTGCGAATACGACGCGAGCTCGCCGCAGCAACATCGGAGTGGGCGTCCTTAGCGCGAACAAGGCAGACAGAAGGCGAGTACTGGGGGATGGTGCAGCGAAGCCTGAGAGCGCGTAGCTGCAAGTATGTGTCAATCGATCAGGTTACAGCGCTACTAGTCAACCACAGGGACAAGTCACCCGCTGACCACACCCTCCATCTAATGGCGATAGCTGAAGCCACAGGCGTGATGTTCGTTATGACTGGGGTGCACAAAGCCACGCAGTTGTGGTCGGTCAACTCCGAGTTGCGACGCCGAGTCACAACCGTTTGGGTGCCTCCATATAGTGATAGGCGTCGGGATGACAAACTGCCGTTCCTTCGTTTGCTCAAGTCATTGGCCACTCGCTACGGGCTATCACAGGATGATCTGCTAATCCGGATGGCCAACGATATCCTTGCCGCTACCGGCGGCGTATTCGCTGAGGTGGTCGAACTACTGGGGCGGGCAGATATTGCTGCGAAGCAGGAGGGATGCAACAGAATTCTCAAGCGACACATTGAGATCTCCTACTACGGAAGTGAGGATCTTAGGAATCTATGGCGGGACATCGACGCCTTTGAGATGAGCATGGTTGCCGGCAGTGTCACTGAGCGATCAGAGCATGTGAAGGCTCGCTGGGGATCTCCAACCTGAGGGAAGAAAATGGTGACTACCGACTCAAATCAGTTCCGGTGGGGCGCCGATGCAAGGAGGCGGCGCGACGATCTCGCGCGAAAACTGCACGCCAGGAGGCGGTTCGCGGCTGCATTAATCATTGCTATTGCACTCCTCTCCCACCTGGCGGAGCTGGCGGAATCCACCAGTCACGAGGGCCAACATATAGGCCCTTCGCAGGAAGGTGTAGAAGCGCTCGACAAAGCGGAGGATTTCTGATGGAACTTCTCCAGCACTCAGCATACAGAGGGCCGCGAGATCGACTGAGGGCAGCCCTAGACAATCACAGACCGGGGCATATGGTCTGCGTCATCGGTCCGTCCGGTGTAGGGAAGACCACGATGCGTCGGAGCGTTATGCGTGAGATGTTTGGGAATCCAAACCTGTGGGAAAAGGGGAAAGTTCCTGCCATCGAGACGTTTGCGTGCTTGCCAGTTGGAGCATATTTCAGTTCGCGATACCTCGCCCGCGAGTTGTTGCAAGAGCTTAACGCGCCGACTCTGACTTGGGCGCTGGAGGGCAGATCACCTCGGTCAAGTCCCCCTTCGGACATTCAAGCCGAAGTGCGCGACAGAGACCTTCAGCTTGGACGGTATCAACTCAGGCTCACCGAAGCGGAGTGTTGGTCGTCTGTAAGGCGGTCCATGATTGCGCGTGACTGCAAGTATGTCGCTATCGATCAAATATCAGCGCTTCTGGTGAATCACAAAGACAAGTCACCTGCAGACCATGCATTGCACTTGATGACGTTAGCAGAGTCCGCCGGGTCGATGCTGATAATGAGCGGAATCCACAGGGCAGTTCAACTCTGGTCGATCGGATCCGAGCTTCGCCGAAGTGTGACGTCTATATGGGTTCCGCCATATAGCGTTAGAAGAAAGGAGGACCGGGCTCCATTCTTGCGCCTCCTTATGTCGCTAAGCGAAAGGCACAATTTCTCTAAACAGGACCTATTGATTCGAATGGCGGCGGATCTACTGGTCGCGACGGGAGGTGTCTATGGAGAGGTGGCTCAACTTCTGTCGCGAGCTGCGGATGCGGCCAAGCAGGAAGGAAGCGAGCGGATCCTTAAACGTCACATAGAGGCCTCCTACTATTCAGACAACGATCTTGCCAACCTTTGGCGAGATATCGAGGAATTCGAGGATGCAATGGAGGCTGGAAGCGTCACAGCCAGAGCGAAACAGCTCAAGTCTAGTTGGGCCTTCTCTTATGGGGAGGTGTGCCGTGAAGTCTAGCATTCACCGATTTACCTGGTCGTCCTTGCCTCCACTTCAATTGAAGGGTGTGGGAACGTCGCGAGTTGAATCCTTGGAGCACTACGTTCTACGGCAAGCGTGGACAGTCGGCGTGACCATGGCTAATATGATGTCGATAGTCGGTCCAGCTATTGCTGGTGGGCGTAGAGGACAAGTCATGGGCTCGGGCAAGTATTGCGGTCCCAGCCGTGACTTCAGTCACCGTATCAGCACGCTCAAGATGCTGACCGCCCAGGACGACCTGCAGTGCGGCACATTCTGGGTTTTGGAGGACGTACTGGCAACCTACGGAGGAGGCCGAGACACAACGCGCCGCCGCTGGTGCCCAGTGTGCTACCGCGATTGGGACGATGATCTCTCATATGAGCCGCTATCGTGGATCGTCGACATTCAAGCTGAGTGTGACCTGCATAAATGCAAGCTCGAAACCACCTGTTCAAGGTGTGGCGCGGACCAGCCGAGCTCAACAGACTACCAGCGGCGCAGAAGATGCCACAAATGCAAGCAATCGCTTTCCGGTGATGGCGCCGCCGCAGCGATTACTGGCGACGAGGCATGGGGTCAGCAGCAGCTTGCATCCATAATCGAACTTTGCGCGACGCCCTCACAACCCCAGATTCCCTTCGAAAACTATGTTCGATTCGTGAAACTGCTCGTTGACGGCCATCCGATGAGGCGGGCATATCCTAACGCTCTCAAGGCGGAATTTTACCGCGCTACCAAGAACTTGACCAGGGGTCGGACGACCATTCGTGCCATTGTCAATCTCTGCGCTCTCCAGTCCATCTCAGCACGCGACATCTTGCTAAGCCCGGATGCGGCGGCTTCCGAGCCGCTGTTGGATCTTTGGTTTAGCTATGCAACGTTAAAGCTACCTGTTGGGAGGCATGCGGAGCGGCTCGAGCGATGTGCCAAATGCTTTTCAGATGTTCTGAAAGCATCCGAGAAAGACCACTATGTGCCGCAGATGAAAGTTGTACTTAGACGCTTCAGGCTCAATAGGCAGTTGCTAAGAGAGATGCACCTTGACGTCTACGAGGAGTACAAATTGAGATACGAAGAGCAAGGTCCGTACAGTCAAAGAGTTCACTTGAACAGGGCAATGGATCTTGCGCTACAGATGGTTGAAGGAGATGCAGACCAAGCAGGATCCCACCGCAAACTTCAGCAGGCAGCCAAGCAAATCGGCCAGCGATGCAATGTGTCGCTGGATGTGGGATTCTCGGTGATGCTCGGAGCACGAAACGTGCTGAAGGCGCTAAGTGAAAACCGCTTACGAAAACAGCCGTCTGGTGGCCGGCGACCACATAGCGTCGCCTAGCCCTCGCGGCCTCTGTCAATTTTCATTCGTCTCGTGAGCCAGTCCTAACTCGGCGCGAATACGCTTCAAGACCAGATCGCGCAACGGTCTACGGAGCGAACCATCAATGGCTGCGGCATAGATGTCATCATCTCGATCTCCGATGGGCAGGCCCTCCAAGCGTAGCGAAGCCTGAGCTTCAATGATTGCTTGGCGAAGCTGACTTCTACTGGCCATTGCCGCCCCGGAGGTTTAGCTGATTCTAGCGAGAGTTCACATGACGAGGGTTTGCCATGAGGGCTCTAATCCTTCGGATCCGACGCAACTTTGACCTAACGCCGTTGCTTTCGGTGACGCTAGTAGGCTGTACCGCTCGACACCGGCGTCTCTTGGAACTTGGTGAAGTGACCGAGTTGCCTAGGATCGCAGCGGCCCGAAGCTATCCCGGCCGCATTGGCCCTGATCCAGGTCCGCTTCTGGCCAGAAGCGGATACTGCAAACATTGCTGCCTGAGCGCACTCTCCAAAGGCAAGGGGAGCGCCTGCTGTTCGCCCGCTGTCACATCAACTGCGACTAGCTGAAATCTTTGATCGCCTACCTGGGAGGGCATTCCGCGCACCAGCATCCTGTTCGATCTGATGACTAATGATTCTCAGGACTTGCTGCGGTACCGGTGTACGGCTGCCCCGCTATCACTACTTGATCAGGAAGTCATTCAGTGATTTTCCGCTTGCTACCAGCTCGGCTATCCATCGCGGTTGCCGCCCTCGACCGGACCACGTCTGGCCGCGCACTGCAGGATTGCGGTACTTGGGGGCGGTGTTGGGCACTGTCGATTTGGCAGACCTCCGATCACCTCGCTTCTTGGCGGTTTCAGAGGGCACGATCACTGAAGCGCCGTAGAGTTCCTCTATCGTGTATCCATGATCCTTGACGTACTTGTTGATCTTGGCGCGCATCGCTGTGGCCTTAGGGCGTGACAGCACTTTGGACTGCTGCTTCTCCGCCTGAGCAATCAGTGAGCGAAGTTCCTTGGCAGAAAGGCCGCTGATATCAATAGTCATGAATTCTTCCCCGCTGTCGAGGCCCTAGCCTATTCTCAAATGACATTGCGTGTCACTCCACATCCACTATGAGTCGCTCAATCACAGGATCGACTACTAAAAAGTGGATCGTGTTAGCTACTTTCTCACTACACATGATTTTTACGTGGCATATGGAACTGAGGACTAAAGACGCGCCGTGAGTGATTGCTGTGGCGTCGCCAAGAGTTCTTTGAGATCGCCAGTTTGAGGCATTGGATCAATCGACGTTAGACTCAAGTGCTTTCCGTAGCAGATCAGGGAGGCAAGGCGCATAACCGTGAGATCAATTCCCTTCATTGTCGCTGCCGCGTTGGCGGGAACTTCGCTGGCTGCAGATGCTTCTGAGGATAACCTCCATAGAGATCCTTACTTTGATCCAGGAGGCGCCGTCAGGTTCAACTATGGCTGGCTCGACTACGGGCCGACCAGCCGCCTGCAGCTTGAACTGCTGCGCGCAGACCTTGACGCTGGATCCGGACCGTTTTCCTTCTCTGCCCAGTACCGCTGGTACGATGGTTTCGACGCCGTGCATCACGCGTACGCGGGCTGGCAGTTCTCCGATGTTACCCAGCTGAAGGCAGGTATCCAGCAAGTCCCGTTCGGGCTGCTCCCTACCGTTTCGCAGAGTTTCTGGTTCGGCTCCGGCTACTACCTGGGCGTCGAGGATGATTACGATCCGGGCCTTGTAGTGATTCACCGCAGCGGCAGCACAACCTGGCATCTTGGCTGGTTCTCCGGAGACGAATACGGGTCCGGGGCTCGCTACGATCGCTACTCCTTTGATGTCGCGCAGACCGAGGCGTTGCCGTATCGCGAGCGGCAACGACTGCATGCACGCGTGGAGAGCGCGCGCGACTGGGGCGGCGGCGAACTGTTGCTGGGCGCATCAGCGTTTGCTGGCAAGGTGCAGAACACTCAGACACGGCGTCACTACGGTCATCAGGGCGCTGCCCTCCATGCACAGTGGCAGCGCGATGGTTGGACCGCGCAGCTGCAGTGGGCGCGGTACCGGTATGACGTGCCCGGAGATCGCATCGCAATGTCGGCGTTCCAATCCCCCTTCCAGGTTGCAGCGCAGGCGGATGTGCCAAGCGCCAACATCGCCTATTCGTTCGGCCAGAAGGGCTGGCTGGATGACATCACCTGCTATAACAACCTCAGCATGACCCGCCCGGTCGGGCACCGCGCGGGCCTTCGTGATTCGTGGCAGAACGTGACCGGTTGCAGCCTGCAGAAAGGCATCATGCTCACCTATGTCGACTGGATCGCTGGCCGCAACATGTGGTTTGCTGGTGGTGATGGTATCGGCATCGACGAAGGAGGCCCTTCCAGCTGGCATTCGCGGCTGAACCTCAATATCGGCTTCTACTTCTGATCGGCCTCGCGCAAGCCGCAGGTTCTTCCACCCAATAACACGGAGGTATCCATGCAGAGCACGGCTCCGCAACATCCCCCCGTTCGCCAGCGGATCCTTCCGCAGGTGTTCATTCCCACGGCAGCCATCGTCATCGCGCTGCTCGCGCTTGCCGCCTTCGCGCCCGAAATGGCCACGCGGTGGTTCACCGCGGCCAAGTCATGGGCAGCCAATGATGCAGGTTGGTTCACCATCCTTGCAGTAGCCGGCTTCCTGGTCTTCGTTGTCGGCGTCGCCATCAGCAGTTACGGCCGCATCAAGCTCGGCCCTGACCACAGTACGCCGGACTACAGCTACGGCTCCTGGTTCGCCATGTTGTTCGCTGCCGGCATGGGCATCGGTCTGATGTTCTTCGGCGTTGCCGAGCCCATCATGCACTACGCCACGCCGCCGGTTGGTTCGCCCGAGTCGGCCGCCGCTGCCCGCCAGGCGATGCGCATCACGTTCTTCCACTGGGGCATCCACGCATGGGCGATCTACGCTGTGGTGGCGCTGTCGCTGGCGTACTTTGCGTACCGACACAATCTCCCGCTGCGTGTCCGCTCCGCGCTGTATCCGCTCATCGGCGACCGTATCCACGGCCCGTTGGGACATGCCGTAGACACGTTTGCCGCGCTGGGTACCATCTTCGGCCTTGCCACCTCGCTGGGGCTGGGCGTCATGCAGATCAACGCCGGCCTGAACTACCTGTTCGGCCTGGAGGTCAGTACGCTCGCCCAGGTTGGCTTGATCACCGTCATCACACTGGTGGCCACCGGATCGGTCGTGGCTGGCCTGGACAGCGGCGTACGCAGGTTGTCCGAGCTCAACATGATCCTGGCGGCGGCGCTGCTGGCCTTCGTGCTGGTCTGTGGACCCACCGTTCACCTGATGCAGGCGCTGGTGCAGAACACCGGCATGTACGTTTCCCAGCTGTTCTCGATGACCTTCAACCTTTATGCCTACGAACCCACTGGTTGGCTGGGTGGCTGGACGCTGTTCTACTGGGGCTGGTGGATTGCGTGGTCGCCCTTCGTTGGCATGTTCATCGCGCGCATCTCACGTGGACGCACCGTCCGTGAGTTCGTGGTGGGGGTGCTGCTCGTACCGCTTGGCTTCACATTCCTGTGGATGACCATCTACGGCAACACCGCGTTGCACATGGTGCGGGCGGAGGGCATACAGCAGTTGGTGCAGGCGGTCTCAACCGACAGCTCGATGGCGCTCTTCGAGTTCCTGGAGCACCTGCCGCTGACCATGCTGACCTCTTCGCTGGCGGTCATCCTGGTTGCGCTGTTCTTCGTAACCTCAGCGGACTCCGGTGCCCTGGTAATCGACATGCTCACCTCGAAGGGTGAGCAGGAATCGCCGGTCTGGCAGCGGATCTTCTGGGCGCTGCTGGTCGGCGGCCTGGCGATTGCATTGCTGGTGGCTGGCGGGCTGGAATCGTTGCAGGCTGCCACCATTGCCAGCGCGTTGCCATTTACGATCGTCATGATCCTGATGTGCTGGGGACTGCTGAAGGCCATGCATCTGGATGCCACCAAGCGCTCGATCCTGCGCGAGGCACGTATCCTACCGGGTACCAGCGAGGATTGGCGGGCGCGCCTGCGCCTGCTGGCGCACAACCCGTTGAAGATCGAGGTGACCGGCTTCATCGAGCAGCGCGTCATTCCTGCATTGGAAGAGGTTGCCGCTGAGCTTCGCAAGCAGGATCTGCCGGTCCAGGTCTCCAAGGGAGAGGATGGTCGTGCGTGGCTACAGGTTGGCCATGGCGAGGAGATGGACTTCTTCTACTCCGTACGGCCCCAGCCCTATGAGCCGCCGACGTTCGCCCTGCAGGATCCCCGTCGGCCGGTCAGCGAGGGCACCCGTCATTACCGTGCGGAGGTCTATCTGCGGGAGGGCGGGCAGGACTACGACGTCATGGGGTGGACCAAGGTTCAGCTCATCCACGATGTGCTCGATCAGTACGAACGCCACCGTCAGTTCCTGGACAAGGTGCGCTCGTAGAATCCGTACACAGATGCCGCCCGGAGGGGCGGCATCTGCCTTGGGCCGGGCATGACCCTGCCTTTGACGTGGCCTCGGCACCCGACCGTGCTATTGATGGTCGAACTGCTCAGGAAGTAGCCCATGCTCAGCCGACTGAGGCTCGCAGCCAGCAAAGTTACCAAGCGGATGTGGTTCCGTTCGACCCTGTATGGCGCCCTAGGCATCATCACGGCGTTGGCCGGCGCGTTCCTGAAGTTCCTCATTCCCGTTGGCCTTGCCGCACGGATCGGCGCAGATTCCGTCGGCAACATCCTTGGCATACTTGCCGCGTCAATGCTGACGGTCACCACCTTCTCGCTGTCCACCATGGTCTCGGCATACGGCTCCGCATCCAGCAGCGCCACCCCGCGCGCGGCCCGCCTGCTGATCGAAGACGCCCGGGCCCAAGGTGCGCTGGCCACCTTCATTGGTGCCTTCCTGTTCTCGATCGTCGGCCTCATCGCGCTCAGCACCGGCATCTACGGAGACAGCGGCCGGCTTGTCTTGTTCGGGGCAACCATCGCGGTCATCATCGTCATCACAGTGACGTTGCTCCGGGCTATCGAGCAGTTCTCACGCTTTGGCCGCGTTGGCGAAACCATCGATCTGGTGGAGCGGGCGACCAAAGCAGCAATGAAGCGCCGCGCCGAGGAGCCTCGGCTCGGCGGAGCCAGTGCGGTCCCGGTAGGGAAGGGGGCGATACTGCTGGTTGGCGATCAAATTGCCTACGTTGAACATGTGGACGTCGCCCGGATTGACGGCATTGCACAAGAACATGATCTGCGAGTTCATCTGCTCTGCCAGCCGGGTACGTTCGCGACCCCAGCCCGTCCCTTGATAGCCATTGAAGGGAATCCACTTCCGGACGTGCAGAGTGAAGTGATCTCAGCCATCTCCTTCAGTGACGCGCGCTCCATCGAGAATGACCCACGGTTCGGGCTGGTCGTGCTTGCGGAAATTGCCCAGCGAGCCATGTCACCTGCGGTGAACGACCCTGGCACCTGCATCGACGTCATCGGGACCTGTGTCAGGCTGCTCTGTGCATGGGCCAGCCACACCGGGGACGCTGCGACGTGTGAAGTGCTCTATCCGCGTGTGCACGTGCAGTGCCTCGATGTCCGCGACATGTTCGAGGATGCATTCACACCAATCTCCAGGGATGCCGCCGGCTCGCTGGAGGTCAACATCCGGCTGCAGAAGGCCTTCGTAGCGTTGGCAGGGTCCTCGAATGAAGCGACAAGAGTCGCATCACAGGCGCATGCCCGCATTGCGTTGGAGCGCGGCCTATTGGGCATGGATTTCGAAGCTGATCGCAAGGCGCTTCGAGCCGTCGTATCTTATTTGACTCTGGAAGATGTGGACCAACGTTCGTAGTATCTTCCTATCAATGCCTTTGAAGCGCTGCGCTGGCTATCAGTACTCGGCTGTGGTCTGGAACACATACGGTCAGCTCACCTTCCACAGCATGTATGCGGCAGTAATGAAGATCAGTACTGCAAATACCGTGTTCAGAGCTCCACGATAGCTGGCAAGCTTCGTCGAAATTGCTGCTCCTGCAGTACCGCCAGCCATCCCGGCAACGACGAACACTGCCGCGAGCTTCCAGTTGATCAGGCCTGCATGCGCGTAGTTCAGTGCGGTGGTCATGCCGAATGCGGCGACGGCGAGGAGCGAGCTTCCGACTGCGGCAATGATCGGCATTCCCGTCGCGGCCACAAGTGCGGGCACGATGAGGAAACCTCCGCCAATGCCAAAGAAGCCAGAAAGCCCACCGGCAGTGGCGCCCAGCCCAATCAGTGCGGGTGCATTGCGTCTGCCGAGCCGAGCGTCCGCGAAGCCAAGCGTGTTGCGCCTGCGAAGCATGGCGATGCCGACAATGACCATGACCACAGCAAACAGCGCCAACAGCCTGTTGCCGTCGAACGCCTTGCCCAAGCTGGAACCCAGGTAGGCGCCCGCGATCCCCGCCAGGGCGAAGACCGAGGCACAGGGCCAACGAACATTCCCTCTACGGGCATGTATCACCAGATTCGACACCGCGTTGACCGCCACTGCCAGGGCGCTGGTACCGATAGCCACATGCGGATCTTCCACTCCGACCACGTAGAGCATCAGTGGTACCGCCAGGATGGATCCGCCTCCGCCAACCACGCCGAGGACGAAGCCGACCAGGACGCCAGACAGGCCGCCCAGCACCCACTGCAGCATAGATAGCGTTTCCATATGTCAGTCGGCGGACGCCGGACCTTGCTGCAGCCGTGTTGCGATGGAGGAAAGGTCGTAGCCTGCGTCCGAGGCAACAGACAGGACGTGGGCAAACGCCGCTCCGTTGTGAACGACTTCCGACAGCGCCCAAAGCATCGCAGCGCGGGTGCCGGTTCTGCAATACGCGGCAATAGGGCGTGGCAGCGCGTCGATCAACTTGGCAAAGGTATGCACCTGATCATCGGTAATGACACCAGGCACTACCGGAAGATAGGCAAATTGCATGCCCGCCTGTTGGCAGGCAGCCTGCAGCGCATGGTGACTGGGCTGCTCCGGCTGTTCGTCGTCGGGCCGATTGCAGATCACGCTCCCAAAGCCCTGCTCCTTCAGAGCTTCAATATCCTCTGGCAGGAGCTGACCGGATACCTTGAGGTAGGCAGAGAGTGGCTTGAGGTTCATGGTTGTCCCGTAGTTGCAGTGGGGCGATGAATGAGGCCATGCAGGATCACGCCTGCGATCATTGCCGTGGTGAAGATGATCGCGAAGGGCTGGCCGGTTCCCAGCAACGCGATGGCAGGGCCGGGACACACTCCGGCCAGTCCCCATCCCAGGCCGAATATCGCCGCACCGATCACAAGGCGCCGATCGATGATGCGATGGGTGGGAATGTGCAGCGATGCGGCAAGCAGCGGCGTTCTGCGGGCGCGTATCCACAAGTAGGCTGCGCTGGATGGGATCAGTGCGCCCAGCATGACCAGCGCCAGAGAAGGGTCCCAGGCGTCGCTCACATTAAGGAAAGCAAGCACGCGGGCTGGGTTGGCCATATCGGATACGACCAGTCCCAGTCCGAAGAGTGCGCCGCACAGGAACGCGGCGAGACGGGTCATGCCGTGCCTCCCGCCACAATCGGTACTAGGGTCGCCGTGGCCATGCCCATGAGCATGAACACGCAGGTAGCCATCGCCGACCGAGGCGATGCCCGGCCCAGGCCGCAGACACCGTGCCCACTGGTACAGCCAGCGCCAAGGCGAGTTCCGTAACCCACCAGCAGTCCGGCAATCACCAATACCACTGCTCCGTTTGCGGAGAGCGCCGGCAATAGTATGGGCCTGGCCGCCAATGCCAAGCCTGACGCCAGGGCAAGTCCTGCCATGAACAGGGCTGCACTCCCGCGTCCGCCGTCACCCGGCATGCCCAGTGTCTTGGCAAGCAGACCCGAGATGCCGGCAACGCGGCCGAGAAGGACCAGATAGGCACCGGCCGCTGTTCCGATCATGGCACCGCCAGCGAGCGGCCAGTACCAGGCCAAATGAGAGAGCGTCATAGCAGGTCCACCGGCAGCTTGAGGTAGCGCACGCCGTTGTCCTCGGGTTCGGGCAGATGGCCGGCGCACATGTTGACCTGCACTGACGGCAGGATCAGCCGTGGCATCGGAAGCGTGGCATCACGAGCCTCCCGCAGTTCCACAAACATGGCTTCGCTCACGCCCTCGTGCACATGCATGTTTGTTGTCCTTTCGGCACCGATGGTTGTTTCCCATGCGAAATGGTCCCGGCCGGTGGCTTTGTAGTCATGGCACAGGAATACGCGGGTGGCGTCGGGTAGGGACAGCAGGCGCTGGATCGAGCGATACAACTGGCGAGCCGAACCACCTGGAAAGTCGCATCGGGCGGTGCCGTAGTCCGGCATGAACAGCGTATCTCCAGGAAACACGGCGTCGCCGATCACGTACGCCAGACAAGCGGGAGTGTGGCCTGGCACGTGCAGCGACATAGCCTGCAGATTACCGATTCGGAAGGAGGCACCGTCGGCGAACAGGCGATCGAACTGGCTGCCATCCCGCTTGAATGCAGTACCGGCATTGAAGACCTTGCCGAAGGTTTCTTGGACTGCGGTGATGTGTTCGCCAATAGCCAGCGCGCCTCCCACCTGCTCCTGCAGCCATGGAGCCGCGGACAGGTGGTCGGCATGCGCGTGGGTTTCCAGCAACCATTGCACCTGCAGGCGCTCGGCACGCACGTAGTCCACCAACGCCGATGCGGAGGAAGTGGACGTGCGGCCTGCGGCCATGTCGAAGTCCAGGACGCTGTCGATGACGGCGCACGCTGAAGAAGTTGGATCGCGTACGACGTGGCTGGCAGTAAACGTAGCAGGATCAAAGAACGTCTTCACGGAAGGCGAGGGAAGCAGGCCGGCACGCGCATCGCTGACTAGGCGCACAGCCTGCTCCAGGGGGGCGTCTGTCTCTACGGATGGGATCATGACTGGCTCCAGGAGGCTTCGTGGCCTGAGAATTACATAGTTACCTAATATGTGCAACTATTGAAGCATGCTAGATTGGACGGGCCACCCATGGTGTTCGCATCACCTCAGCCGCCCAAGTTGCCATTGCCTGTGACCAGCCCCCCATTCAGCCCGTCTGACCTAGCCACGATGAAGGAGCGCGTGCCCGAAGTGGCCGAGTTGCTGCGCTTCATGGCCACCCCCTCGCGCCTGTTGCTGCTATGCCAGCTCGCGCAAGGTGAAATGACGGTGGGCGGACTTGAGGACGCAACTGGCATTCGACAGCCGGCGCTCTCCCAGCAACTGGCCGAACTCCGCCAACGAAAGCTTGTAGCGACCCGGCGGGAATCGCGGTCGATCATCTACCGCATGGCAGACCCGCGCGTTGCAGCACTGCTGGGCGCGATGCATGGGATTTTCTGTGCGGACGATGCATCAACTTGAAGTGGCCTAAGGCGTCCTAGAAGGGACGAGCTAGACTCACTGACCTAGGGGAATTTAGGCCATTGGCGTAGTCTGCCCCAAAACCAATTGACCGCAGCAGGCTCGAGGTCTGCTGCGGTCTAGGGATGTTTATCAGGGATGGGGTGGATGTCTGCTTATGGCCGATAGCGGGACATAGGACCCGTGGCGAATGTCCACCTGTTCTTTGGCGATTCGGTCAGAGCTCAATTCAGTCTGATCAACTGCCTACCAGCTTGTCGACCTCGCCTGCGAAATGATCTTGGGATCTGGGAAGCTACCCATTGAGAATGCACCGAGGCGACCGCAATGCCGGATTTCCCCTCAGGCGCTATGCCGGCCTACAATAGACCGTCAAATACCTAACGGATCGGCTAGCGATGACTCCACCCTGAGGCTTGATTGAAGAAGCGATCCAGACACTTAGGTCTGGAAGGGTGCCTGTTTCTTTAGTTTGGCGCGCACGGCTGTGCGCGGAGATCATTTCCTATGTCTGCAATTTATCCCCTGCGCCAGCAATGGCTCGGTAACATCCGTGGTGACCTGCTGTCGGGCATCGTCGTTGCGCTAGCCCTGATTCCTGAGGCAATCGCGTTTTCCATCATCGCCGGCGTCGACCCAAAGGTAGGTTTGTATGCCTCGTTCTGCATCGCCGTCATCACCGCCATCGCCGGTGGCCGCCCTGGCATGATCTCGGCTGCGACCGGCGCCATGGCGTTGGTGATGGTTACGCTGGTGCGCGAGCACGGCATCCAGTATCTGTTTGCCGCCACCATCCTGGCCGGCGTGCTGCAGATGCTGGCCGGCGCCCTGCGGTTGGGCTCGCTGATGCGCTTTGTGTCGCGCTCGGTGGTGACCGGATTTGTGAATGCACTGGCGATTCTCATTTTCATGGCGCAGCTTCCCGAGCTCATCGGCATGCCGTGGATGGTGTATGCGATCTGTGCTGTGGGTCTGGCAATCATCTACCTGCTGCCGCTGCTGACCAAAGCCGTTCCTTCGGCATTGGTGGCGATCGTGGTTCTTACGGCCGCTTCCATGTATTTCGGCTTCCAGGTACGCACCGTAGGCGACATGGGGGCGCTGCCTGACAGCCTGCCGTCGTTCCTGATTCCGGACGTGCCATTCACCTGGGAAACACTCCAGATCCTGCTGCCGGTTTCGGCGACTTTGGCGGTCGTTGGCTTGTTGGAATCGCTGATGACCGCGCAGATCGTCGAAGACATGACCGATACCCCGAGCCAGAAGAATCGCGAATGTGCGGGCCAAGGCTTGGCTAACACCGTAACGGGCTTCTTTGGGGGCATGGCAGGCTGTGCAATGATCGGCCAGTCGGTGATCAACATCACTTCCGGTGGCCGAGGCCGTCTCTCCTGCCTGGTGGCCGGCGTGGTTCTGCTCCTCCTCGTTGTTTATGGGTCAAACCTGGTAAGTCAGATTCCAATGGCCGCACTGGTCGCGGTGATGATCATGGTCAGCATCGGAACCTTCAGCTGGCGCTCGCTGCGCGAGCTGGCCGTTCATCCCAAGAGCTCTTCAATTGTGATGGTTGGGACGGTCATCGTGACCGTGGCTACCCACGACCTTGCCAAGGGCGTGTTGACAGGCGTGGTCCTGTCGGCCGTGTTCTTCACCCGCAAGGTCGGAAAGATGCTGAGCATCGACGACACCCAGGTCGACATCGACTCGCGCGTCTACGTTGTGAGGGGGCAGGTGTTCTTTGCGTCTGCCGGACAGTTCGTGAGCAGCTTCAACTATCTGGATGTCCCCAAGAACGTCAAAATCGATCTGAAGGACGCCCACTTCTGGGACCTGACCGCCGTTGATGCGCTCGACAGGGTAGTGATGAAGCTGCGCGAGCACGGCGCGACCGTTGAAGTGTTCGGTCTCAACGATGCAAGTGAGACCTTGGTTGATCGCCTGGGAAAGCACCGTACGCCAGGCGCCGCGCTGTCGTCGAGTCATTGAATGAGCGAAGCGGGCACCGAAAGGTGCCCGCCCTGTGCAGCAGATCCCCAACGTGGTACCGGGTGCCATGGACATTCCCACGGCCGCCAAGCTCAACGATCCGGCCGCGCAGCCACACCGGCCACGCATCCTTATCCTGTACGGGTCGCTGCGGCCGCAGTCGTTCAGTCGCAAGCTGGCGCTGGAGGCGCAGCGGCTGCTGGAGCAGTTTGGGGCGGAAACCCGCTTGTTCGATCCACATGATCTGCCGATGCTTGACTCGGTGCCAGCCAGCCACCCCAAGGTGCAGGAGCTGCGCCAGGCCTCGCTGTGGTCGGAAGGACATGTGTGGGTCAGCCCGGAACGCCACGGCACCCTTACGGCGGTATTCAAGAACCAGATCGACTGGCTGCCGCCCGAAGAGGGCAGCGTTCGCCCCACCCAGGGCCGTACGTTGGCCGTGATGCAGGTCTGCGGCGGTTCCCAGTCGTTCAACGTGGTCAACGCGCTGCGCGTGCTCGGCCGGTGGATGGGGATGGTGACAATTCCCAACCAGTCCTCGGTGGCCAAAGCCTGGTAGGAGTTCGATGACGACGGTCGAATGAAGCCTTCGGTGTACTACGATCGCGTGGTGGACGTGATGGAGGAACTGGTCAAGTTCACCCTGCTGGTGCGCGGGCGTAGTGACTACCTGGTGGACCGCTACAGCGAGCGCAAGGGGGCCGTCGAGGCAGCAGCGCTGGCCGCTGCCGCAGGCGTGGTGGAGACCGTTTTGAACCAGAAGGAAAGTGCGTGAGCGCTGTCATCTATCACAACCCAAAGTGCGGCACCTCGCGCAATGCCCTAGCGCTGATCCGCTTTGCCGGGATCGAGCCGGAAGTGATCGACTACCTGGCCAACCCACCCAGCCGTGCGCGCCTGGTCGATCTCATTGCGGCGGCGGGATTGAGCGTGCGCGATGCCATCCGGCAGAAGGGAACGCCGTATGACGAACTCGGGCTAGGCGACGCAGCACTGAGCGAGGAAGCGCTGCTTGATGCGATGCTGGCGCACCCGATACTCATCAATCGTCCTTTCGTACAGACCGATAGGGGTACTCGTCTGTGTCGGCCTTCGGAAGTGGTACTGGAGATCCTGCCGCCGCTGCCCGGGCCTTTCCGAAAGGAAGATGGAGAGTTGGTGACCGGGCACCCGGGAAGCTCGACGCCGTGATCCCAATGCCAGGCTTGGCTCGCCACCGCTGAGAACCACAGGAGGTCATGCCCCATGTCGGCGCTGAATCCCACGACAAGCGACAGCGCATGGCGCGTCTTCCTGGTGTTCCTGCGACTGGGGCTCACGTCGTTTGGAGGTCCAATCGCCCGCCTGAGCTACTTCCG
Source organism: Stenotrophomonas sp. PUT21 (assembly GCF_052232875.1). Taxonomy (NCBI): domain Bacteria; kingdom Pseudomonadati; phylum Pseudomonadota; class Gammaproteobacteria; order Lysobacterales; family Lysobacteraceae; genus Stenotrophomonas; species Stenotrophomonas sp. PUT21. The sequence goes on from NZ_CP197645.1 coordinate 4,209,625, forward strand.
TCTCGAGTTCGTCGAACGCCGCCGTTGGCTGACGGACTGTAGCTACTCCGATCTGGTGGCCCTGTGTCAGTTACTGCCAGGCCCGGCCAGCAGCCAGGTAGGCATGGCGCTGGGCTTGCGTCGCGCCGGCTGGCCTGGCCTGTTGGCCGCTTGGGCCGGCTTTACGCTGCAGTCGGCCGTGCTGATGATCCTCTTCGCTTCGGGCGTTGCCAAATACCAGGCCATCATTGAATCCGGCTGGCTGCATGGCCTGAAGATCGTGGCAGTTGCTGTGGTGGCCCAAGCAGTATGGGGAATGGCCCGATCCCTGTGCCCGGATCGTTTACGGGCAGCGATGGCGGTCTTTGCGGCTGTGTTGACCTTGTCCATGCCCTCGATCGCCGGCCAGATCGTGGTGATCATCGCCAGCGGACTGCTCGGTCGCTGGATACTGAATATCGAACCGGCGTCCGGCCAATCAGACCGCGGCTATTCCGTCTCGCGAAGAACCGGCGCGGTGACACTAGTGCTACTGGTCCTGCCGCTTGTTCTGCTGCCCTTGTGGGCGGTGGCTAGCGGCTCCCCCTTGGCCGCGCTGTTGGAGGGTGTGTACCGCGCTGGCGCCTTGGTCTTCGGCGGCGGCCATGTCGTGCTGCCGCTGCTGCAGACCGCGGTCGTCCAGAGCGGCACCGTGAGCACGGCGGACCTCCTCGCCGGGTACGGCGCGGCGCAGGCGGTGCCGGGCCCTCTCTTCTCCTTTGCAGCGTACCTGGGGGCTATGGCCGAGGGGCCGCTGGGTGGCTGGGCAGGCGGCCTTGCGCTGTTGGTGGTCATTTTCCTGCCAGCCCTTCTTGTGCTCGTGGGGGTGCTGCCGTTCTGGGAGTCTCTGCGCCCCCGCAAGGATCTCCAAGCTTCGATTGCAGGCGTCAATGCCGGGGTGGTCGGCATCCTGTTGGCGGCGTTGTATGACCCGGTGTGGACGAGCGCGATCCATGACCGATGGGATGTCGCGATGGCGTTGGTTGCGTTTGGGCTACTTGTCGTTGTGCGTGCTCCGACTGCACTGGTCGTGTTGCTGGCTGCCGTGGCGGGTTGGACGATGGCGTGATGACGCCGCCAGGCCGGTCAGGAGCGGTTCGGCAGCGGAACCTGATGTCCGCTTCTGGCCGGAAGGGGGCATTTGCCAAAGCTTAGGCTTGGGGAGCAGATATCCAATTCTGGATCTACGGACTCTTATCGGGGGTAACGAAGGCCAGTTTCCGACCCAAAGGGGCATTTAAGCCAACATCTCGCCTAGCCGACGCATCCAACCATGAACTTCGCCATCGGGATCACGCTCTTCCAACATGGCTGCTGTCATGCAAGGGAACGCATGCTGAGCCAACTTTCTCTTGGCGTTGGAGTCTTTAAGCGGACTGCCTACGCCAGCGTGGGCGACAAAAGCTTCCCCGAAGACCTTTGGAACAGCTTTGCCCGCCATGGGGTGATCAGTGACTTCAATCTCAAATCCGAACGCGAGCGCAATGGCGTCCTTGTGCAAGTAGCTCTCAATCTCATGCTTGGTTGTGACGACAGCCCATGACCCGTCCCCACGGTCATTGACCTGCTGCGCGCTTAGGGCATATGCCGGGACATCGCCGTCGTAGATGTGCACCTCCTGCTTGCCTAGGCCCCGCAGGTAGTGGTGATTGACCCAGTGCTCCAGCGTTCCACCGCCTAGGACAACAAATGCAAGTCGCTCATCGGATGAAAGATCTGGCAGGTTGGAGTCGACCTCGTGGAGCGCTTTGGAAAGGGCTTTCAAGGCCAGTACATCGGTTGGACCTTCGACGCACACTAGTACCTGGACCCGGCTGTCAGGCGTTACGCCCAATGCTTCAGCCACCTTACCGAACACGTCGACCCCCGACTCAACCTGCGGCTTTTTCGTGTCAGAGTGGCGAGAGATGTAACGAATGCTCTGCTGGGGTAGCGCCGAGGCAAATCCGGGACTGTGAGTGGTCAATATGACCTGACAGCCGGGGTCTTCTGACAACACCTTGAAGGAGTCGATGAGAATCCGTTGGTTGCTGGGGTGCTGAGCCGTCTCTGGCTCCTCGATCGCGTAGATGATGCTGCGCTTGGTGCTGGTTTTGAGCCGTCGCTCCGCTTCGGCTTTGAAGAAGCTCACCAGCACAAGCCGCCTGACGCCGCTGCCTCGCTTGTTCAACGGTATGCCACCGTCGGTGCTCAAGCCGAGCGAAAACAGTCCCTGCCACTTGGCGGCGGTGGGAGGGCTGAACTCTGGTGTAAGTTCGCTGGCAAGGTTGGGATCGATCGTGGTCAAAGCACTGTGCGTGTTCTTCGCAATCTCTTCGGCCTTCTCGCGAACCTTTGTTTGGATTCGAGCAATGTCATCTTGGACCTCTGCAATGGCAGCAGCGACGGCTGCCTTCATCGGGCTTTGGACCTCGCTGTCCGAGTCCCGACTGCTCCGATCACTTTGGAAGAGAGCGAACATCGGCAAGTGAGGCTCAATCTGGTCCCAGATACGTTTGACGTCCTCCTTGGACTTGCCGACCGCGATTGCGACCTCTTGAAGCTTGAGGTCGCCAGCGGCCGCCCAAAGTGCGCGGCGCATGCCAGGGTTGCCCTTCAATGCAACCGCCAAGCCAAGATCTTTCACCCTCTTCTGGAGCTCCTTCTCCTTCAATTCCAGCAGGTTGTCGTAATTGGCCGCAGTGGGGTGAAACGCAAGCACCAGCACTTCTGCGGATGGCTTCTTGCTGGTGCAGTCGTAGGTTTTACGAATTTTCAGCCGGCCTTCCAAGGTCAAAAGATACTCATCGGCCAACGTGGTATCTGCCCCCGCGTCTAACGTCAGTGTTGGCGGAAGCTCCGAGAACTCACACGTGATCGAAACGGTCTTGTCTACGCTGTGAACATGAGCATCTCCCTGCTCCATGGCCACCACGTCTGCGTTGAAGAATATTTCCAGCGCTTCCAGAATCGCTGACTTGCCGATGTCATTCCGGCCGACAAAAGTAGTCAAGTCGTCCAGTTCGACCCGGATCTCATCCCCATAGCAACGAAAGTTGGTAATGCTGATTGCTTCCAAGCGCATATCTTCGCTCCCCCTGAGCGCCTTCCATGCAGCCAAGCCAGCCGCCACTAGATAGTGCCTCGAGGCTGCGGAAGCGGCAACCGAGGCAATCTGAGGGCCTGAGCAAGGGCGCTAGCCTTCGGCACCTAAGATGGCCCGCTACTCTTAACGCTTCATTCTCACGAATGCGTTCTTGGCTGGCCAAACAGGCGTACGCTCTCATCTGGTTCCGCAGTTCCCTGAACTGTCGAATCTGGGAACCCACCCTGAAACTACAGTTCGGCATAGTTCGTACTCATGCGATTCGCCATAGTTGGTGCCTACAGCACTGACTTTGCCAAAGCGTCCATGAGCGAGGCAGAAAACCGGGATCAACAGGCCTGCCGTTTTGCACTACATTGGTGCAATGACCACCGCGCTCCTGCCCCCCGCCCTCGACGCCCTCGGCACCCCGGTCGCCTGGGCCGACGCCAGCGGCCGTGTGGTGGGCTGCAATCCCGCCTTCGCCCGCTGGCTGGGCGTGAGCGTGCGCCGCCTGCTGGGCCAGCCGCTGGCGTCGCTGGAGGCGCAGGGCGATGCCTTGGCCCACTTCTTGGCCCGCGATGAGCGCGACACCCTGCGCCTGCACCGGCTGGCCCTGGCGCTGCCGGGCGATGCGCCGCGCTTTGCCGAGGGGTGGCTGAGCCGCTGGGACGAGGGCGGCTGGCTGCTGGAGGCGCATCCGGTTGATGAATTCCCGGGGTTGGACCCCACCCAGGCGTTGCCCAGCGCACTCAGTGCCGCGCTCAAGGGCTTGGCGCATGAGCTGCGCAATCCGCTGGCCGGGTTGAAGGGCGCGGCCCAGCTGCTGGCGCGCCGCAACGCGCAGCGCGATCCGGATGAGCGTGAACTGATCGAGCTGATCGGCTCGGAGATCGAGCGCCTGAACGGCCTGCTCGAGCAACTGCTGTCGCCCGCGCCGGCCGCGCCGCATGCGCCGCTCAACATTCATGCCTCGCTGGAGCGCGTGCTGCGCCTGGCCGAGAGCGAGGGCGGCTGGGCGGTGCGGATACAGCGCGATTACGACCCCAGCATTCCCGAATTCGATGGCGATGCGGACCGGCTCACCCAGGCCGTGTGGAACCTGGTCCGCAATGCGATCCAGGCCGGTGCGGGCACCGTCACCCTGCGCACGCGCGTGGAGCACGGCGTGCGCATCACCGATCAACTGCATCCGCTGGCGCTGCGGCTGGAAATCGCCGATGACGGCCGTGGCGTGCCCGAAGACCTGGCCGAGCATCTGTTCCTGCCGCTGGTCAGCGGCCGCGCCGAAGGCACCGGGCTGGGCCTGGCGCTGGCCCAGCAGGTCGCGCGCGAACACCGCGGTACCCTGACCTACCGCTCGCGCCCGGGCCATACCGTATTCACCGTGCTGCTGCCGATCGGGCAGGGCACCCCCGCCGAGGACACTGCCGCCCATGGCTGACCAGGTCGACACCACCGCCCAGCGCGTCTGGGTGGTCGACGATGACCGCGCGGTGCGCTTCGTGCTGTGCACCGCGCTGCGCGAGGCCGGCTACCGTGTCGACGGGTTCGACGGTGCGGCGGCCGCCTTGGCGACGTTGGCCGAGCAGCCGCCGCCGGATCTGCTGTTCACCGATGTCCGCATGCCCGGCGATGACGGGCTGGTACTGCTGGACAAGCTCAAGGCAGCGCATCCGCAGCTGCCGGTGATCGTGATGTCGGCCTATACCGATGTGGCGAGCACGGCCGGTGCCTTCCGCGGCGGTGCGCAGGAATTCCTGTCCAAGCCGTTCGATCTGGATGACGCCGTCGCGCTGGCGCAGCGGGTGCTGCCCGCGCCGGATGTCACCCTGGCCGAGCCGAGCGAGGCCGCCAGCGCAACGCCGCCAGATCAGCGCCCGCAGCTGGTCGGCGATACGCCGGCGATGCGCGCGCTGTTCCGCGCCATCGGGCGCTTGGCGCAGGCACCGCTGTCGGTGCTGATCAACGGCGAAACCGGCACCGGCAAGGAACTGGTCGCGCATGCGCTGCACCACGAGTCGCCGCGCGTGCAGGGGCCGTTCGTCGCGCTCAATACCGCGGCGATTCCCTCCGAGCTGCTGGAAAGCGAACTGTTCGGCCATGAGGCGGGCGCGTTCACCGGTGCGCAGCGTCGCCATATCGGCCGCTTCGAGCAGGCCAATGGCGGCACGCTGTTCCTGGATGAAATCGGCGACATGCCATTGCCGCTGCAGACGCGTCTGCTGCGCGTTCTGGCTGAAGGTGAGTTCTTCCGCGTGGGGGGGCGCGAGCTGATCCGCGTGGATGTACGGGTGATCGCCGCGACTCACCAGGACCTGGAAACGCTGGTGGCGCAGGGGCGCTTCCGCGCCGATCTGCTGCACCGGCTGGATGTGGTGCGGTTGCGGTTGCCGCCGCTGCGTGAGCGCCGCGACGATGTCGCGCAGCTGGCCGAGACCTTCCTGGCCGCGGCCGCACACAAACTCGATACGCCGCCCAAGCGGCTGACAGCTGCTGCGCTGCAGGCGCTGCGCGAGCACGACTGGCCTGGCAACGTGCGTGAACTGGAGAACGTGTGCTGGCGCATGGCGGCGCTGGCGGCGGCCGACAACATCGGCGTGGCCGACGTGGACAGCGCACTGCATCGGGGTGCCGGTGCACCGCGCTCGCGCAGCGCCGGCGATCCGGGGCAGTGGGAAACGCTGCTCTCGGCATGGGCGCGCCAGCGGCTGGCGGAGGGTGCCGAAGGCCTGCACGCGCAGGTGCGCGATCGCGTTGATCAGGCGCTGCTTGAAGCGGCCCTGCAGATCACCCACGGCCGCCGTGCCGAGGCCGCCGCGCGGCTGGGCATGGGCCGCAACACCCTCACCCGCAAGCTCGGCGCCGGCCGCCGCCGCGGCGGATGAACCGCATGTCCACACCGCGTGTGCGCCATGTCCGGGCCGCTTTCATGGCCTGTGGACGACCACACGGTTAGTTTGCAACCAAGGAGTCTTTCCCATGCGCAGTTCCCATGTCGTCTTCGCTGCGGTGATCGCGGTCGGTCTGGCCGCCTGCGGCAGCACACCGCCGCCGCGCCCCGTCGCCCCCGTCGTACCGGTGGTCAGCACCGCGCAGATGGCCGAGGCGAACCTGTCGCCGGCGTCGGCCAGTCTGGTCAGTGGGCGCTTGGCGCTGGTCCCAGATGCCCGTGGCGTGCACATCACCGGTGTCATCGGTGGTCTGCAGCCGCTGCAGGTGGCCGGGTTCCACATCCATGAGCGCGGCGACTGCAGTGCAGTGGATGCCAGCAGCGCCGGTGCGCATTTCAATCCTGCCGGCCAACCGCACGGCCGCAACAGTGCCGGTGCGCATCATGCCGGTGACATGGACAACCTGCGCGCCGATGCGCAGGGCCGCGTCAACGTCGACATCCGCCTGCCAGCAGTTACCCTTGGCGGCGGCGCAGCCACCGATATCGCCGGACGTGCCCTGATCGTGCATGCCAACGCCGACGATTACCGCAGCCAGCCGGCCGGCAACGCCGGCGCCCGAATTGCCTGCGGCGTCATCCGGGTCGTGCGCTGATCGCGCCGCTCCACGACGTCGTTTCTTCCAACGCTACCCGCAAGGAGATCCACATGCGCCTGATCCACACCACGCTGTTCGCCGCCATTGCCGCGCTCGGCCTGACCGCCTGCAACAAGCCGGCCGACACCACGCCGGAAGCCACCCCGGCGGCCGAAGCCACCGCGGCCCAGCCGACCGCTGAAGCGACCCCCGAGGCACCGCCGGCAATGACCAGCGAAGCCCATGCCGACCACACCGCCAGTGCCGAGCTTGCTGCCACCCAGGGCAATGACGTCAAAGGCAACGTGACCTTCAGCGTCGTCGACGGCAAGGTCCACGTGAAAGGCCAGGTCAGCGGCCTGAAGCCGAACAGCGAGCATGGCTTCCACATCCATGAGAAGGGCGACTGCAGTGCGCCGGACGGCGCCAGCGCCGGTGGCCACTTCAACCCGGGCAAGGAAGACCACGGCAGCGTTGCCACCGCACCGCACCACGGCGGCGACATGCCGAACATCAAGGCCGACGCCCAGGGCAATGCCGTGGTCGACGCTCCGGTCTCGACCAACGTGAACATCGGCAAGGGCGATGATTTCGACATCATCGGCCGCGGCCTGATCGTCCATGCCGACGCGGATGACTACAAGACCCAGCCGACCGGCAATGCCGGTGCACGCCTGGCGTGCGCGGTGATCAAAGCGGCCCCGTAATCCGGGCCGTGGTTGACGAAAAACGCCGGCATTCGCCGGCGTTTTTTTTAGCGCGCCAGCAGTTCGCGCGCGTCCTGCCCGGCCTCGCAATGCACGAACAGCACCGGCAGGCCGTGCGCTTCGAGCACGGCGGCCATCTGCCGCTGGCGGATCAGGTACTGGTCGTAGATGCCCTGCAGGCGATCGCAGTCGCCGGTGCCGTGGTTGTAATACGCACACCATCCCGCCGGATCGAACAGCGCCATACGCACTTCGCCGTCAGCGTATCGAAGCAGCGGCTCCGGCGCGGCGTCGAGCCACTCTTCCACGTGCGGGGCCATCAACGCGGTTTCGATCAGCGGCCACAGAATCGCCAGGCCCTGGTTGTCGTACTGCATCGACATCATCGCGGCGAGGTCATTCACCGTGAAATAGCGGGCGTGCTCGATCTGCGCGCCGAAGGCGTTCTGCGCCTGCAGCGCGGTGTCGGCCTGCGCCATGCCCTGGGCAAGCAGCACTTCTTCCAGCGCTTCGGCGACGGCCTGCGTCTGCGCCACTTCGGTGCCGGTCAGCAGGAACGGCACCACCCGCAGGCCGCCGCCGGTGAGGCTGGCATCGGCCTGGAACGGCAGCGGCACCTCGCCGTCGGCGCCGGCACCAAAGGCCAGCACGCGCGGGCCCTGGTTGCGGCCCGGGGCGCGCATCTGCAGCTCTTCCAGGCGCCGGTGCACCGGCCAGCCCGGACGCAGGATCTCAGCGGGATCGAAATGGGCGCCGGCGAACACGAAGTCCAGCCCGCTGACGCCGGGCACCAGCTTGGCCAGATCGCGGCCGACGCGTTCGGCCAGTTCACCAGCCTGTTCGGAGGACAGCGCGGCATGGCGCGGGGCGTCGCCGCCGGCCAGTTCCAATGCCAGTACGCCAATGGCATTCATGCCGTGGTCGGGTTTGCTCATGGTTTCACGGTTGGCCCATCACAGGGCGGCAGCTACACTTGGCCCCATTATGCCTGCTCCTTCGTGCAGGCCATGTTGCAGACACCCCTCCCATGCCAGGTATCTCCATGCCCAACGCCCGTCCCGTCGCCATCCTCGGCGGCGTCCGCATTCCGTTCTGTCGCCAGAACACGGCTTATTCGGACGTCGGCAATCTCGGTATGTCGGTGCGCACACTCGGTGCGCTGGTCGAGCGCTTCGGCCTGCACGGCCAGCAGCTGGGCGAAGTGGCGATGGGCGCGGTGATCAAGCATTCCAGCGACTGGAACCTGGGCCGCGAGGCGACGCTGTCCTCGGGCCTGTCCCCGCTGACCCCGGGCATCACCATGCAGCGCGCCTGCGGCACCTCGCTGGATACGATCATCGCGGTGGCCAACAAGATCGCGCTGGGCCAGATCGATTCGGGCATCGGCGGCGGCTCGGACACCACCTCCGATGTGCCGATCGTCTACGGCAAGAAACTGCGCGCGCGCCTGCTGGCGGCCAACCGCGCCAAGAGCACCGGCGACAAGCTCAGGGCGCTGACCCGCGGCTTCAAGCTGAGCGAACTCAAGCCGGAATTCCCGGGCGTGGCCGAGCCGCGCACCGGCAAGAGCATGGGCGACCACTGCGAAGACATGGCCAAGGAATGGAACATCTCCCGCGACTCGCAGGACGAGTGGGCGGTGTCCTCGCACAAGAAGCTGGCCGCCGCCTATGAGCGCGGGTTCTTCACCGATCTGATCGCGCCGTTCCGCGGCGTGGAGCGCGACAACATCCTGCGCGCCGATACCTCGCTGGAAAAGCTGGCCACGCTGAAGCCGGCCTTCGACAAGGTCTCCGGCCGCGGCACGCTGACCGCCGCCAACTCCACCCCGCTCACCGATGGCGCCTCGGCGGTGCTGCTGGCCAGTGAAGAATGGGCGCGTGCGCATGGCCATGAGCCGCTGGCGTACCTGCGGGATTCGCAGGTGGCGGCCGTTGATTTCGTGCATGGCGAAGGCCTGCTGATGGCGCCGACCATCGCCGTGCCGGAGATGCTCAAGCGCAACGGCCTGACCCTGCAGGATTTCGACATCTACGAGATCCACGAGGCGTTCGCCGCCCAGGTGCTGTGCACGCTGCGCGCCTGGGAAAGCGAAGACTACTGCCGCAATCGCCTCGGCCTGGATGCGCCGCTGGGCAAGATCGACCCGGCCAGGATCAATCCGCTGGGTTCCTCGCTGGCCACTGGCCATCCGTTCGCCGCCACCGGCGCCCGCGTGATCGCCACGGCGGCCAAGCAGCTGGCCGAGCGTGGCGGTGGCCGCGCGCTGGTCTCGATCTGCACCGCCGGCGGCATGGGCGTGGTGGCGATCGTCGAGCGCTGATGGTCGCGCGGCGTTGAACGAAGAAGGCCGCCCTTGGGCGGCCTTCTTTTTTGCATCCGGCGCAGGTGTGCACCATTCGGCTCAGGTAGTGCCGGCCAGCGGCGGGCACTACCAGGAACCACGCCGCCTTTTACGGCAACCGCGGGTTGCCGAATTCGTCCCGCTCCACGTGCAGGCGATCTTCTTCGACGTGGATGCGTCCCTGATCCATGTGCAGGCGATCCTGCACCGGTGCCGGTTCGCCCATCAGCGATTGCTCTTCGATGGTGGCGCGCTCGGGCACGATCGGGTCCAGCGGCGTGGTGGTCGACGCACGGGCGAGCGCCACGCTGTCATCGCCACGATGCTGGCGCAGCGCATTGGCGAAGCACTGCGAGGCCAGGGCGGTTTCGCCGCGATCCAGGAACAGCTCGCCCAATGCTTCCCACGCGGCCGGGCCGGCGCCGGCGGCGATCGCGCGGTGCAGGTAATCCTCGGCCAGGGTGTGTTGGCGCTGGCGGGCGGCAATGCGGCCCAGCGCGAGCAGCAATGCGGGGCTGGAAGGCTGGGTGGTCAACCAGCGCTGCAGGTTGGCCTGGCGCGTGGCCAGTTTCTCCACCGGCATCTGGCCGTAAAGCGTCACCACCGATTCATCCCAGCGCGTGTCCAGCGCCTGCTCCAGGTTCAGCAGCGCCGGTTCGTCCCAGTCCAGGGCAACCGCCCGCAGGGCGTAGGCCGAGACCACGTCCGGATCGCTGCGCAGGGCCTTCGGCGTGGCTTCCCACTGCGCGGCCAGCGCGTTGACGTCACCGGCTTCCAGCAGCGACTGCGCGGCAAGGCGGATCTCCAGCTCGGCCACGGCCGCGTCCGGCAGCACCTTCTGCTTGCGCAGCGCGCCCAGCTGGCCATACGCCTCATGCGCACGATCGGCACGGGCCAGCGCTTCGGTACGCAGCCACAGGCCGCGCGGCGGCAGCGGCTGGATCGCGGCAACGTCCAGCACGTTGATTGCATCCACCGGGCGCTCCTGCGCCAGCAGGCGCTCGGCAAGCAGCAGGGCATGGCTGGTCGCATCTTCGGTGGCCAGGCGCTGCAGGTACTGGTTGGCCGCCGCATCGTCGTCGCGCGCCTGCGCACTGCGCACGGCGGTGACCAACGCGACAGCGCTCACTTCCTTGTCTTCGGCGGCGCTGGTCAGCAGCTTTTCGGCGCGCTGCCAGTGGCCCTGTTCGTGGGCCTGCAGGCCTTCGGTCAGGCGGGCGCGGCCCTGCTTGCGGCGGTAGCGGCCCCAGGCGCGGAACGGCGAGGCCAGCAGGCTCCACAGCAGCCACAGCACCAGCAGCCCGACCAGCACCATCAGGGCGACCTGCGGCACGGTGGAGCGGTAGTCGGTGCCGCCGTAGCGGTAGATCACTTCACCGAACTGGCCCAGCTGCTCAGTGCCCAGCCATTGTGAGGCGATCACGCCCAAGGCCACGGCCAGAAGCAGGACCACCAGAGATTGAAACGGCTTCATCGATTATCTCCCGTTACGCATCGAGCGCAGTTGCTGCAGGGTGCTGCCCAGTTCTGGCAGCGATGGACGCAGCTCGCAGGCGCGCAGTTGATGCAGTTCAGCACGTTGCTCGCGCAGAGCAGGTGAATCCGGCCACAGCCGCGGCAGCCACAGCGCGACGCGGTCCAGCGCCTGGACATAGCCGGGCTGATCGCCACGCTCCACCGCTGCCCGGGCCAGGGTCAGTTCCAGCTGCAGCGAATCCCACGCGGCCACGCGGTCAGCCTCGCTCAGCGGGCCCTGCAGGCGGGTGGGGGTGATGGTCACGAACGGCGCCAGGACCTGATGCCACCACGGGCTGGCCGCGCGGTCGGCGGGGGCGTCGATCTGCTCAGGCAGGCTGGTCAGCGCCTGGGCGAAGCGGGCCAACCGTGCCTGGGTCTGCGCGCGCACGCCGGGCCCGAGCGCATCCACTGCATTGCGCTCCTGCATCAATGCCTGCCGCAGGTTCAGGTATTCGTTGCCCTGCACATCGTCCAGCGAAGCGGCCGCCAACGCATACAGGCGCTTGGCCCCTTCGGCGTCGTCGGCGTAGGCCAGCCGCTGGCCGGCCTGGCTCAACAACAGCTCGGCCTCTTCCAGCTGCAGCGCCTGGGCGCCGTGGCGGGTGCTGTCGGCCAGCTTGGCCAGGTTCTCTTCGAGCAGCGCATTGCGCTGGCTCAGGCCCAGCATTTCATCGCGCAGCACGCGGTTGGTGGCGGCGGCGTCCTGCACGCGCTGGGAGGTCGAGCGCTGGTCGCGGCGCAGTGCCTCCACGCTGTCCAGCAAACCCTGCACCTGCAACTGGGCATTTTCCTCGCGCAGCCGCTCCTGCACCTGTCGCGATTGCCATTGCGTCCAGCCCCAGGCAGCGCCACCGGCCAACACGGCCAGCGCCGCGATCGGCACGATCCAGCGCAGGGGGCGGCTCGGAGAGGGGGGCGAAACAGGGTCGTTCATACGGGGGGCATCCTTGTCGCGCGCGCCGGGCAATCCGCTTGGCTGGCGAGCGACGTGGGGCACAGCATCGCCCGCCGCCCGAGCCGCCTGCAAGAGCGCCCGGGCTGCCTGTTCAGGAAGATGCGGGCGGGATGAGCGCGGCGTGTGCGGCCGCGACCAGCTGCCCCGGCAGCGGCCCCGCCGCGACCCGTACCTGCGCGAAGCCAGCGGCGCGCGCCTTCGCGGCCAGCCGCTCGCTGGCGGCGACCACGATGGCCGCACGCAGCGGTGCCTGCAGATCGCCGGGCAGCCGGGCCAGCAACAGGGCCAGTGCCTCGCCGCTGCTCAGTGCCAGCACCCACGGCCCGGCCGCGCGACGCAGTCGCTGCAGCGTGCGCGGTGCCAGGGCCAGCGGCCGGCGCGCATACACGTTGGCGCGCAGCAGCTCGGCACCGCGTTGCGCCAGGGTCTGCGCGATCACCCCGCGTCCGCCGGGGGCGGTGACCAGGCCCGCGCGCAGGCCGTGCAGGTCCGCCAATGCCGGCAACGCGAGCAGGCCCTCGCTGTCCATCCGCGCCGGCGCAGCGATGTCCTGCGCGCCCTGGCGGTTCAGTGCCGCGGCCGTGCCCGCACCGACCGCAAGCCACTGCCCCGGGTGAGGCGCGGCCAGGTTCACCAGGCGCGCGGCCGCCTGCACCGCCGCCGGGCTGCTGAAGACCACGCGCTCGGCCGCCAGCGCGGCCTCCAGGGTGGCGCGGGTGGCCGCATCGCCGCGGGCCTGCAGCGCCCACGGCGAGAGCGCGATGACACGCGCGCCCGCCGCCTTGGCGGCACGCCGCAGCGGCGCATGCTGGCCACGCGGGCGCAGCGAGATCAGGGTCCAGGGCGCGACTTTCGTTTCGGTGTTCATTGCGGGCATTATGCGAGCCCTTCGATGTGACGTGATCAGCCAGATGTCCGCAACCGATTCCCTGCCGGCGCAGTTGTCCGCGCTGCAGCATGTCCTGGATGCCATGCCGCCGGTGGCGGCCATGCAGATCCGGGTCCACGACTACCGCGAGGGCGTCCTGCACATCCATGCTCCGCTGGCGGCCAACGTCAATGACAAAGGCAATGCCTTCGGCGGCAGCCTGGCCTCGGCACTGACCCTGTCCGGGTGGGCGCTGGTGACGCTGCGGCTGCGCCTGGCGGGATTCGATGCGGATGTCTATGTCGCCGACAGCCACATCCGCTACCTCGCCCCGGTCTATGGCGATCTGCACGCCCAGGCCCAGGCCGATGCCGAAACCGACTGGGACAGCTTCCTGGCCACCTTCGCCCAGCGCGGCAAGGCGCGCATCAGTCTCACCGCCCGCCAGCCGGGCGAGGGCGACAGGGCGGCGGCCGAGCTCAGCGGTCGTTTCGTGGCCTTCGCCAAGCGGTAGGATGGGCGCCTTGCCTATTGGGGAATTCGCATGCGCCGTACGCTTCAGATCCTGCTGATCGCCCTGTTCGCGCTGACCAGCGTGAGTGCGTTGGCCGCCGAGCAGAAGACCACCAGGAAGCAGCGCAAGGCGTTGGAGGAGACCCAGGTCAAGTACGACGCCACCATGCGCTGGGGCACCGTCGAGGACGCGCTGCCGTACCTGGATCCCGAGTACGCCCGGGCCCACCCGATGACCGACCTGGAACTGCGCCGCTTCGAGCAGGTGAAGATCTCCAGCTATCGCGCCGGCGAGAACGTGCCGTTGCCCGATGGCCGGGTTGGACGCAACGCCGAGGTGCGGGTGATCAACAACAACACCCAGTCCGAGCGGACGGTACGGGTCCGGGAGATCTGGCGCTGGGACGCCGAGGGCAAGCGCTGGCTCCAGGCCAACGGCCTGCCGGACCTCTGGCAGGAACGCTGACCCCCGCCCGCACGGGGCTGGACGCCGATTCGCCCGCATGTGCGACAATCGGCGCCCGCTTATCGACCCGTGATCTTAGTGAATTACGAAGAGTTGCTGGCCTTTGCCGGCCGAAACCCGATGTTGTCGATGGCCCTGGTCGGCCTGACCGTGGCCATCATCGTGACCGAAGTCCGTCGCCTGTTCCGCGGCTTCAAGTCGCTCAAGCCGGCCGAACTGACCCAGCTGATGAATGCCGGTGGCGCCATCGTGGTCGATCTGTCTTCGAGCAGCGATTTCGAGAAGGGCCATATCGCCGGCAGCCGCAACGTGCAGCCGAGCCAGTTCGGTCCGGAGCACAAGCTGGTCGCCAAGGCCCAGCAGAGCCCCGTCGTGCTGGTGTGCCGTACCGGCAATGCTTCGGAAACGGCCGCCAAGGCGCTGAAGAAGGCCGGTTTCACCCAGGTCAACGTGCTCGACGGTGGTATCCCGGCGTGGCAGCAGGCCGAGCTGCCGCTGGTCAAGGGCCGCAACTGATCCCCATCCGATTGCAGTGCATGCCTTGTGCCCGGCGCACAGCGCCCCCATCGCAGGGCATGTAACAATCCGTTTTTACAGCATTCATTTTTGGAGCAACAGGAAATGTCCGAAGAGAACACCAACGGCGCCGTCGCGCCGGTCGACGCCGCTACCGGTCCCTCGTTCACCGTCGAGAAGATCTACGTCAAGGACGTTTCGTTCGAATCGCCGAACGCTCCGGCCGTCTTCAATGACGCCGTGCAGCCGGAACTGCAGCTCAACCTGAACCAGCGCGTGCAGCGCTTGGGCGAGAGCGCCTTCGAAGTCGTGCTGGCCGTGACCCTGACCTGCAAGGCCGGCGAGAAGACCGCCTACGTGGCCGAAGTGCAGCAGGCCGGTGTGTTCGGCCTGGTCGGCCTGGACCCGCAGTCGATCGACGTGCTGCTCGGCACCCAGTGCCCGAACATCCTGTTCCCGTACGTGCGTTCGCTGGTGAGCGAGCTGATCCAGGCCGGCGGCTTCCCGCCGTTCTTCCTGCAGCCGATCAACTTCGAAGGCCTGTACGCCGAAACCCTGCGCCAGCGCCAGGAACAGGGCGAAACCTCGCTCGCCGATTCCGAGCCGGCCGGCAACGCCTGATCGGCGCTGCAGTCGTACGGATGAGCAACCACGCAGACAAAATCGCGGTTCTCGGCGCCGGCTCCTGGGGCACCGCCCTGGCGAGCCTGCTCGCGCGGCACGGTCATCCGACCGTGCTGTGGGGGCGCGACGCGGCGATGGTCGAAGCCATCGACCAGCGCCACGAGAACACCCGTTATCTGCCGGGCATTCCGCTGCCCGAGTCGCTGCGCGCGACCACCGACCTGGCCGCTGCCGTCAAGGACGCCGCCTGGGTCCTGGTGGTGGTGCCGTCGCACGCCTTCGGTGAAACCGTGCGTGCACTGGCGCCGCTGCGCCCGGCCGATGCCGGCGTGGCGTGGGCGACCAAGGGCTTCGAACCCGGTTCGGGCCGGTTCCTGCACGAAGTGGCACGTGAGGTCCTCGGGCCGGATGTGCCGCTGGCGGTGGTGACCGGTCCGTCGTTCGCCAAGGAAGTCACCCAGGGCCTGCCGACCGCGATCACCGTGCACGGTGACGCGCCGGACTTCGCCCAGCAGGTGGCCGATGCCATGCACGGCCCGGCGTTCCGCGCCTACACCGGCGATGACATGGTCGGTGCCGAGCTCGGCGGTGCGATGAAGAACGTACTGGCCGTAGCCACCGGCGTGGCCGATGGCATGCAGCTGGGCCTCAACGCCCGCGCCGGCCTGATCACCCGCGGTCTCAACGAAATGCTGCGGCTCGCCGCGGCGATCGGCGCCAAGCCGGAAACCCTGATGGGTCTGGCGGGGCTGGGCGATCTGGTGCTGACCTGCACGGGCGATCTCTCGCGCAACCGTCGTCTGGGCCTGGCCCTGGGCCGCGGCCAATCGTTGAACGATGCGGTGCGTGAGATCGGTCAGGTGGTGGAATCGGTGCAGACCGCCGATGAAGTGATGCGCCAGGCGCGGCGTCACGGCATCGACCTGCCCATCTCCGACCGTGTCCGCGCCGTGCTGCACGGTGAGCAGACCCCGGAAGAAGGCTTGCGTGCGCTGTTGGCCCGCGAGCAGAAGCCGGAGTATCCGGACACGCTGTTCAAGTGATGCACCAAAAACCCCGGCAGACGCCGGGGTTTTTTTTTCAGGGCCAGAACGAAACAACCCGGCACGGGGCCGGGTTGTTTCGTGGCGTACCGACGAGGGTGTCGCCAGGTGCTGCATATAAGTGAAGCCCGGCGTGAGCCGGGCTTCATGGCGCAGGGGAGAGAGACCGCGCCATCCAACAACGTACCGCGGTGTTGCGTACCGCGTATTACCAGGTGAAGCGCGGACCGACGAACCATTCCTTGTCGCCGCCCTTGGCCAGCTTCACTTCGCCGGCCAGGCCCCAGTTCTGGTTGAGCTTGGCCTGGGCGCCGACGCGGCCGTAGAACTCGCCGTCCGGGTTGATGCCGTGCTTCTTGCTGTAATCCTCGTAACCGGCCATCACGTAGCCTTCGAAGTTCGGGGTGAACGCGCTGCGCACGCCGACTTCGGTCGAGTAGCCGTTGAAGTCCAGACCGTGCTTCGGATCGAACTTCTGGTAAGCAACGCGGGCGACCAGATCGGTGGTCGGGGCGATGCCGTAGTTGTAGCCGACACCGACCTTCCACTGGTCCACATCATTGCTGCCGCGCTTGGTTTCCTGCGCGTTGTAGTCACCGAAGACGTGGAAGTTCGGCGCCACGGCGACCGAGCCCTTCACCGCCCAACCGTCGGCGTCGCCGCCCTTGGCATCGGTGTTCACGTAGCCGCCTTCAACATAGTTGTACGACAGACCGTCGGTTGCCGAAGCAGCGAACGGCAGTGCAGCGAGCAGACCCAGGGCAAGCAGGGAAGTCTTCATCATCGGGGACACCTTTTTATTTTTTGGTTTTGTCCGCCAGCAGAGGGAGGGGGAAATCGCTGCTGGCGACAGGTGTGAATTATCCGTTAGCCACCCCAATTAGCCCTGAATATCAAACTGAGCAGTACATAAATACAAGGCTATTTCAAGGAACTTTGGTGACGCGATCTGCTAAGCACGCGCGCACTCCATCGCAACGATGACGGTGCATCGTCGATGCAGGCAGTAATGAACAAGGTCCGTTTGCCGGACGGCCGCGCTCAGCGTTCGCCGTCGCGCAGGTAATCGAACAACTCGGCGTCGCCTTTGAGGCCGAGCTTCAACATCGCATCGCCTTTCTGGCGGCTGATGGTACTCACGCTTTTGTGCAGATGGATGGCGATCTCTTTGACCGTCATGCCGCTGCCGAGCAGGCGCAGCACTTCCACCTCGCGTGGCGACAACGGTCGCGCTTCGCCTTCCTCGACGCTGTTCGTGCCGATCGCGTCAATGCGTTCCTTCAGCGACTGGCTGACGTAGGGCATGCCGCGCTGCACGGTCTGGATCGCCAGCGGCAGCTCATCCATCGAGGAGGTCTTGTCGACCAGGCCGAGCACACCGGTGGCCACCACCATGCGCAGGATCGCCAGGTTGTTGGAGACGCTGAGCATCAGCACGGGCATGTCGGGAAAACGCCGGCGGATCATGGCGATCATCGCAAAGCCATCGGCCTGCTGGCCGCCGGGCATGGAGTAATCGGTGACCAGCACATCGCAGGGGTGGTCGGACAGGGCGGACATCAGCTCGGCCACGGTACTGGCCTCGGCCACCACCTGGCCAACGCCGCTGGATTCGATCACGGCCTTGGTGCCGATCCGTACGACCGGATGGTCATCGGCAATGATAATGCGCAGGGTCATGGACTAGTATTGCCTGTAAGGCAGCCGTCGGGCCGTGCCGGGATGGGGATATCATTCTACGGAGATCAGGCAGCATGCGTGTCCACGTCGTTCGCTGGCTGGTGCTGTTCGTGCTCGCAATGGCGGCAAGCGTGTCGGTATCCGCCGCCCCGCCGCCGGCCTTGTCGCCCCGGCAGAGCGAGTGGCTTGGCAGGCACCCTACCATCATCCTGGGGATGTACGACAGCGGCTGGCCGCCGTTCGAATCGATGCGCGACGGCAAACCGGTCGGGCTGGGATACGACTACCTGAGCCTGCTCACCAAGCAACTGGGCGTGCAGGTCAAGGTGCGGATGTACCGCGACTGGACCGATGTGCTGGATGCGGCATGCCGGGGCGAAGTCGACGTGGTGATGAACATCACCCTGACCGCCGACCGCACCCGCTGCATGGTCTACACGCGTCCCTATGCCGATGCGCCACTGGCCCTGGTCGGTCGCCCTGGCGATACCCGGGCCTCGGCCGATCCCGACCTGCGCGGCCTGCGGGTGGTCACCGAGCGTGAGTTCGTCACCAGCGAGGAAGTGCGCGCGCGCTTTCCCGCGGCCCGGCGCGTGATCGCCGCCAATACCACTGCCGCGCTGGCCATGGTTGGCAAGGGCGAAGCGGATGTGTACATCGGCAATGCCTACGTGGCGACGACGCTGATCGCCGAGCAGCGGCTGACCGATGTCGCGCTGCTGCGCCCCAGCGACCTGCCGCCCGAACGCCTGCACTTCGGTGTGCCCAATGCCAAGCAGCCGCTGGCCGAAGCGCTGGACGCGGGCTTGGGCGCGCTGGCCGAGACCGAGCGGGAGCGCCTGCAGCGGCGCTGGCTGAAGACGCCGGAGTGGTCGGTGCAGTCGCAGATGATCCTGGGCAATGCCGAGAAGCGTGTACTGGCGACCCCGTTGCGGCTGGCGTTCGCACCGAATGCGGCGCCCCTGGCGTTCCTCGATGCTGCCAACCAGCCCAGCGGGGTGGCGGCCGAGTACCTGCGTCTGCTGCGCAATGTGGGCGCGCACTTGAACCACGTGCCTGCGCATGACTGGTTCGACACCCGCGAACAGCTGCGACGCGGTGACGTCGACGCGATCATGGGCATTCCCAACGACTCGACCTACCTCGGCGACGATTGGGTGTTCAGCCAACCCTTCATCACCGTTCCCAATGTGATCGTCACCGCCAGCGGCAGCCCGTCCGTGCTGGGCATCCGCGATCTGGACGGGCGCAGCATCCTGCTGACCGATCCGGACCGCCTGCGTGGCTACATCCTGCAGCAGGCGCCGAACGCGCGCATCGTGCCGGCGCGCAGTGCCGAACTGGCCCTTGCGCGGCTGGCCCACGGCGATGCCGACGCCTACATCGGCAATCTGGCGCTGGTCGATCGGATCGTGCGTGAGCGTTACCCGGCGCAGCTGCATGTCGCCGCGCCGGCGGGGTTCAGCGACCGCCTGTCGCTGGCGGTCAAACGCCAGTACGCCCCGTTGGCCACCACCTTCGACCGCATGCTGGTCAACATGAGCGCACGCGAGCACGAAGCGATCCGCAGCGACTGGCTCTCGGCCGAGTACCGCAGTGATCTGGACTGGCGCGGGATCGCGCGCTGGGCGGTACCGCTGGCACTGGTGCTGCTGACCGCGCTGCTGGTGCACGGGTGGGGCCACTGGCGCCTGCGCAACGAAGTGGCGATGCGCCGCCGTGCCGAGCAGCGCCTGGCCGAGGTCACCGACAACCTGCCGGCCATCGTTTACCAGGGGCGACGCGAGCGCGACGGGCGGCTGTCGTTGCCGTATATCGCCGGCGACACCGAAGCGCTGTTCGGCGTCACCTCGGCCGAAGCCATGGCCGACGAAAGCGTCTTGATGGACCGCATCGACGAACGCGACCGCGCCGGTGTCCGCCAGGCGATGGAGCGCGCCGCACGCGACTTCACGGCGTTGGACATGGAATTCCGGACGTCCCCGCGCGGCACGTTGCGCTGGGTGCGTTCGCGCGCGCTGCCCTACGATGCCGACGATGGCGCACTGCTGTGGAGCGGTTACTGGGTCGATGTCACCGAGGCACGCGCGCAGGCCGATGCGCTGGCGCTGGCCAAGGCCGCGGCCGAACGCGCCACCGCCGCCAAATCCGAATTCCTGGCCACGATGAGCCACGAGATCCGCACGCCGATGTCCGGTGTGCTGGGAATGGTGGAGGTGCTCTCGCACACGTCGCTGGATGGCGAGCAGCGCCGCATCATCGGCGTGATCGAAGACTCGGCGCAGATGCTGCGGCAGATTCTCGACGACCTGCTGGACTACTCCAAGATCGAAGCCGGCGCACTGTCACTGCAACCGCACCCGGTCGCGCTGCGCGCGCTGCTCGGCAACGTGCAGCAGCTGCTGGCGCCGCAGGCGATGGCCAAGGGGCTGGAGCTGCGGATCGATATCGACGACGACGTCGCGGCCATGCATCTGACCGATGGCATGCGCCTGCGCCAGATTGCGTTCAACCTGCTCAGCAATGCGATCAAGTTCACTCACGCCGGTGAGGTCGACATCGCGCTGACGGTGCTCGACACCGACACGGAGGGTGCGCAGCAGCTGCGCCTGACCGTGCGCGACACCGGCATCGGCATCTCGGCCGAACAGCGCGAACGTTTGTTCGCTCCGTTCGCGCAGGCCGACGCGGCCACGAGCCGGCAGTACGGTGGCACCGGGCTGGGCCTGAGCATCTGCCAGCGCCTGGTGGCGATGATGCACGGCACGCTGACGCTGCACAGCGTGCCCGGGGAAGGCACCCGCGTGGAGGTGCTGCTGACCGTGCCCACGGTGCCGTTCGAGGAGCAGCCGGGTGCCGCCGAAGAACAGGCGCAGACCCTGCCCTTGCCGGCCGCGCTGCTGCAGCGGCGGGTATTGATCGTCGAGGACCATCCCACCAACCAGGCGCTGATGGGCTGGCGCATGCAGCAGCTGGGGTTGCCCCACGTGCTGGCCGAGAACGGCGAGCAGGCGCTGGCGTTGCTGGCGCGCACCCGCTTCGATCTGGTCCTCACCGATTGCCGGATGCCGGTCATGGATGGCTATGCCATGACGCGCCGCATCCGCGAACAGGAGCGCGATCGCGGCAGCGCGCGGCTGCCGGTGATCGCCCTGACCGCCAGTGCCATGGAGGACGATCTGCAGCGCTGCCGCGAGGCCGGCATGGATGATCTGCTGGCCAAGCCGGTGGCCTTGGCCGCCTTGCGCCATGCACTGCTGCAGTGGCTGCCGGATGAAGATCCGCTTGCCTCTGCCGCCGCGCAGGCCCCGGGCGCAAGCGACGCGCCGCCGGATCGGGCGGCACTCGTGCGCCGGTTCGGCTCGGCGCATGTTGCCGGGGTGTTGATCGAGAGCCTGTGCACCGCGTCCGCGGACGATCTGGTGCAGCTGCAGGTGGCCTTGGAGGCGCAGGCGGGGCCCGCGCTCGTGGATGTACTGCACCGGCTGGTGGGCGGGCTGGCGACCCTCGGTGCGGACGCGCTGGCGGCCCGGGCGCGCGGCCTGATGGACAGCGTCGACGAAGACGGCGTGGCGGCGCACGCCGGCGCGATCAGCGCGTTCGATGCGGCGCTGCGCGCCTATCTGGTGCAGCTGCAGGCGTCCTGAGCGCGGCCACGGCGATCAGCGTTGCTGCTGCAGGTACTCGATCACCTGCCGCCGGCGTTCCGGGTCGGCGGTGGTGTTGACCATGCGGGTGCCCGGTATCACCTGCGTGGGCGAGCGCAGGAACGCATCCAGGGTCTGTTCGTTCCAGGTCAGCCCGGCATCGCGCATCGCGTTGGAATACGGATAGCCGGCGACACTGCCGGCGCGCCGGCCGATCAGCCCGTGCAGGTTCGGGCCGAAGCGGTGCACGCCGCCGGCGCTGACCGTGTGGCAGCCGGCGCAGATCGCGAACGCGCGCTGCAGCTCCTGCTGATGCGCCTGCTCCGGCGTCTGCGGCGCGCGCGCACACGCGGCCAGCAGCAGGCAGGCCAGCAGCGGCAGCGTCGATCGGAACGCTCGGGCCATGGTGCAGGCCGGGCTGATCACATGCCCGAGTAGTTCGGGCCGCCGCCGCCCTGCGGGGTCACCCACACGATGTTCTGGGTCGGGTCCTTGATGTCGCAGGTCTTGCAGTGCACGCAGTTCTGCGCGTTGATCTGCAACTGCTCGTGCCCATCGCTGCCGACGAACTCGTACACGCCGGCCGGGCAGTAGCGGGCTTCCGGACCGGCGTACTCGGCCAGGTTGATCCGCACCGGCACGCTGGCGTCCTTGAGCGTCAGGTGGCTGGGCTGGTCTTCGGCGTGGTTCGTGCTGCTCAGGAACACCGAGCTGAGCCGGTCGAAGGTGAGCACGCCGTCCGGCTTGGGATAGTTGATCCTGGCGTGCTTCGACGCCGGCTCCAGGCAGGCGTGGTCCGGCGTGCTGTGGCGCAGCGTCCACGGCGGGTTGCGGATGCCCAGCTTGGGCAGCAGCCACTGCTCGATGCCGGTCATCAGCGTGGCCACGGTCTGGCCCTTCTTGAACCACTGCTTGAAATTTTTGGCCTGCTGCAGCTCGGCGTGCAGCCAGCTGGTCTCGAACGCCTGCGGGTAGGCGCTGAGCTCATCGTGCTGGCGATCGGCGGCGAGCGCATCGAAGGCGGCATCGGCGGCGAGCATGCCGGTCTTGATCGCGGCATGGCTGCCCTTGATCCGGCTCACGTTGAGGTAGCCGGCCTCGCAGCCAACCAGCGCGCCACCGGGGAACACGGTCTTGGGCAGCGACATCAGGCCGCCGGCGGTGATCGCCCGGGCGCCGTAGCCGATGCGCTTGCCACCTTCCAGGTGCTTGCGGATGTCCGGATGGGTCTTGAAGCGCTGGAACTCTTCGAACGGGCTCAGCCACGGGTTCTTGTAGTCCAGCCCGACCACATAGCCGATCGAGACCTTGCCGCCTTCGGCGTGGTACAGGAACGCGCCGCCGTAGGTATCGTTGTCCAGCGGCCAGCCGGCGGCATGCACTACCAGACCCGGTTCGTGCTTGGCCGGATCGATCTGCCACAGCTCCTTGATGCCGATCCCGTAGGCCTGCGGATCCTTGCCGGCATCGAGCTGGAAGCGCGCGATCAGCTGGCGGCCGAGGTGGCCACGCGAGCCCTCGGCGAAGATCGTGTACTTGGCGTGCAGCGCCATGCCGCGTTCGAACGCGGGGCCGGGCTGACCGTTCTTCTCGATGCCCATGTCGCCGGTGGCAACGCCGATCACCGCACCGTCCTCGCTGTACAGCACTTCGGCGGCCGGGAAACCGGGGAAGATCGCCACTTCCAGCGCTTCGGCCTGCTGTGCCAGCCAGCGGGTGACCTCGCCGAGGCTGACGATGTAGTTGCCTTCGTTGTGGAAGCACTCCGGCAACAAGGCGTTGGGCGTGCTGCGCGCGCCAGTCTCGTTGAGGAACAGGAATTCGTCGCGGGTGACTTTCTGCTTCAGCGGTGCGCCGCGCTCGGCCCAGTCCGGGAACAGCTCGCTCAGTGCCCGCGGATCCATCACCGCACCGGAGAGAATGTGCGCGCCGGGTTCGGAGCCTTTCTCCAGGATGCAGACCGACAGCTCGCGGCCGGCCTCGATGGCGCGCTGGCGCAGCCGGATCGCCGTGGCCAGGCCAGCGGGGCCGCCACCGACGATCACCACATCGAATTCCATCACTTCACGCGGGGGCAGGACGTTGATTTCTTCGCTCATGGGGCTGCGTAACTCGTGGGTAGTGCCGCGGGTTGAACGGCGGCGGTTGCCTGGGAATCGCGCGTGTCACACCACGGCGAAACGGTGGATCAGTGCGCCAGAGTACCGGCACGGCGCATTTAAGCCTAGATCGCCGACGATGACAGCGGTGTCGCTGCGTGTTCGCCGCCAGGATGCTGCGGCGCAACAACCGCGTCGTGGCGCTGTCCCTTGGCCCATTCCGGCACAACGACCACAATGGGCGCCTGTTCCACCGCCACCTGCCGGGATGCCATGTCACTGAATCCGTTTGATCTGTTCGATATCCGTTCGCTGCTCAGCGAGGAGGAACGCGCGGTGCAGGCGGCGGTGGCGCGCTTCACCGACACGCGGGTGCTGCCCATCATCGGCGATGCGTTTGACGAGGGGCGCTTCCCGGAGGAGTTGATTCCCGAGGTGGCTGCACTCGGTCTGCTGGGCTCCAGCCTGCCCGAGCAGTACGGCGGCGGCGGACTCAACGCCGTCAGCTATGGCTTGATCTGCCAGGAATTGGAGCGCGGCGATTCGGGGCTGCGCAGTTTCGTCTCGGTGCAGAGCTCGCTGTGCATGTACCCCATCTACGCTTACGGCAGCGAAGAACAGCGCCTGCGCTGGTTGCCGGACATGGCCACCGGCAAGGTGATCGGCTGCTTCGGCCTGACCGAAGCGCATGGAGGTTCGGATCCGGCGGCGATGAAAACCCGCGCGGTGCGCGACGGCGGCGACTGGGTGATCAACGGCAGCAAGATGTGGATCACCAGTGGGCCGGTGGCGGACATCGCGATCGTCTGGGCGCATACCGAAGATGGCATCCAGGGCTTCGTGCTGGAAAAGGGCATGGCCGGGTTCACCACGCAGGAGATCAAGCACAAGATGAGCCTGCGGGCCTCGCTGACCGGTGCGCTGTTCTTCGACAATGTGCGCGTGGCCGACCGCAATCGCCTGCCGAACGTGCAGGGCCTGAAGGGGCCACTGGGCTGCCTGAACCAGGCGCGCTACGGCATCAGCTGGGGCCCGATCGGTGCCGCGGTGGCGTGCCTGGATGAAGCCCTGGCGTACACCAAGCAGCGCGTGCTGTTCGGCCGGCCGGTGGCGGCCACGCAGAGCGCGCAGATCAAGCTGGCCGACATGGCGCGGCGAATCACCACCGCACAGCTGCTGGCCCTGCAGCTGGGGCGCCTGAAGGATGCCGGCCAGCTGCAGCCACAGCAGGTGAGCCTGGCCAAATGGAACAACTGCCGCATGGCCATCGACATCGCGCGCGAGTGCCGCGACCTGCTCGGCGGCGCGGGTATCACGACCGAACACGTGGCGATCCGGCATGCGCTCAATCTGGAATCGGTGATCACCTACGAGGGCACCGAGACCGTGCACCAGCTGGTGATCGGGCGCGAGCTGACGGGGATCAATGCGTTCTAAGCCGGCAGGTGCCGACCGTTGGTCGGCACGGCGTCTTATTCCCCGCCGGCGAACCCGTTCTGGCGCCACGCCTCGTACATCACCACCGCAACGGTGTTGGACAGGTTGAGGCTGCGGTTGTCCGGGCGCATCGGCAGGCGCAGGCGGCGGCCGTGGGGCAGGCTGTCGAGCAGGTCCTGGGGCAGGCCGCGGGTTTCCGGGCCGAACAGGAAGGCATCGCCATCTTCGAACTGCTGGGTGTCGTAACGCACGCTGCCGCGGGTACTCAGCGCGAACAGGCGCTTGGGCGCAATCACCTGCAGGGCGGTCTCCAGATCTGGATGGACCTGCAGTCGAGCGTATTCGTGATAGTCCAGGCCGGCGCGCTTGAGCTGCTTGTCGCTCAGGTCGAAACCGAGCGGCTCGATCAGGTGCAGCCGCGCGCCGGTGTTGGCGCAGAGGCGGATCACATTGCCGGTGTTCGGCGGGATTTCGGGTTGGAACAGGACGACATGGAACGTGGGCGTGGCAGTCATCGGCGAAGTGTACGCCGTGGCTGCGGGGGACCGCAGCTACGGCTTACTGGCGGATCAGGGTCGAGGCGGCGGCAGCGGCGGTTTCCAGGGCCAGGGCCTGCAGATCGGCAGCCGACGGACGCACCTGCAGGGTCGGCAGGTTGATGATCACTTCGTTGGCGACCGCGGTGGCGGCAGCGGTGAAGGTGGCGACGTAGCCGCGGTCACGGGTCTGTTCGGCAGCCAGCGCCTGGCGCTGTTCGGCGGTCGGGCGGACTTCGACGGCCGCCAGCGTGGTGACGCGGCGGTTGGCGGTCAGTTCGGCGCGGTAGTCGGCAATCATGCCGGCGGTCGGGCGGACTTCCACGACGGCCAGGGTCGGGATGCTGCTGGTGCGCTCAACCTCGGCCTGGGCAATCTGGTCGGCCGACGGGCGGACCTGCACGGTGTCGAAGGTGACGATGGCGGGGGCGGCCTGCACCGACGAAGCAAATGCGGAGCCGGCGGCGAGGGCGATGGCGATGGCGAGCGTCTTGGTGTTCATGGCGAGGTCCTGTTTAGTGTTGGTGAGCAGTGGTGTGGTAGTAAGGTAGTACACCGATTCGTGGCTTGCAAGAACAATTTCAACTTTCTTGTTTTTGTTCAGCATCCAGTCAGTTTCGGTTTGATCCATCACTTCCTTGCCATATACCAAGCAGGTCGCATGCCAACTTTCAGGCGTTGATTTCAAAGGGTTTTTTGCGCAGAGGTGGTGTCCGCTGTCCGGACACTTGTCCGCCGGAGGGTCGCGAGGCTGTCCGTTTTGCCCCCAATGACTGTTGGCCGATGCCTTTTGCCCGGGCGGCGCGCTAGCATCCGGCTTCACTTTCATGACCAAGGAACCGGAATGACCGTCCAACTTCGACCGCGTGCCGCGCTGCTGGCCGTAGCGCTCTCCGCCGCTCTGGGCTCCCTGGCGCCCGCACCGGTCCTGGCCAAGCCGGCCACGGTGGCCAAGGTCGACATTCCGTTCGAGCAGTTCACCCTGCCCAATGGCCTGCGCGTGGTGGTGCACACCGACCGCAAGGCGCCGATCGTGGCCGTCAACATCTGGTACCACGTGGGCAGCAAGGACGAGCCCGCCGGCCGCACCGGTTTCGCGCACCTGTTCGAACACCTGATGTTCCAGGGCAGCGAGAACCATGACGGCGAATATTTCGAGCCCTTCAAGCAGGTCGGCGTGACCGGCCAGAACGGCACCACCAATACCGACCGCACCAATTACTTCGAGAACGTGCCGACCACCGCGCTGGACATGGCGCTGTGGATGGAGTCCGACCGCATGGGCCATCTGCTCGGCGCGATCGACCAGGCCGCGCTCGACGAACAGCGTGGTGTGGTCCAGAACGAGAAGCGCCAGGGCGAGAACCAGCCGTATGGCCAGGTCTGGGAAAAGCTGACCCGCGCGATGTATCCGGCCGGCCATCCGTACCACCACAGCGTGATCGGCTCGATGAACGATCTCAACGCCGCCTCGCTGGATGACGTGAAGACCTGGTTCCGCACCTGGTACGGCCCGAACAACGCGGTGCTGGTGCTGGCCGGCGACATCGACGTGGCCACCGCGAAGGAAAAGGTCGCGAAGTACTTCGGCGACATCCCGGCCGGCCCGAGCATGGCCCAGCCGAAGGTTGACGTGGCCAAGCGCGAAAAGAGCACGCGCGAAGTGATGACCGACAAGGTGCCGCAGGCGCGCATCTACCGCGCCTGGAACGTCGCCCAGGTCGGCACCACCGACATCGACCAGCTGCAGCTGTTCGCGCAGGTCCTTGGCGGTGCCAAGTCCTCGCGCCTGGACCAGCGCCTGCTGCACCAGGACAAGCTGGTGGACAACATCAGCGCCGGTGCCTACAGCTCGCAGCTGGGCTCGAACTTCGTGATCATGGCCAGCGTCAAGCAGGGTGTGGATCCGGCCAAGGTCGAGGCGATCATCGATGAAGAAGTGAAGCGCCTGGCCAAGGACGGCCCGACCGCCGATGAGCTCAGCCGTGGCAAGACCGCCTTCCGCGCCGGCTTCATCCGCGGCATCGAGCGCATCGGGGGCTTCGGCGGCAAGGCCGACGCGTTGGCCGAGTGCACCGTGTACGAAGGTGACCCGGGCTGCTTCCGCAAGTCGCTGGCCACCATCGATGCAGCCACCGCCGCGCAGGTGCGCGATGTAGGTGCCAAGTGGCTGGGCGCTGGCGATCACACCATCGTGGTCGAGCCGGGCGCGCGCGTTACCCTGGCCGAACTGCCGTCGGAAACGCCCAAGCCGTTCACCGTGCCCGCCGTGGATCCCCGCTTCACGACCCTGCCCAAGCAGGTCGACCGCAGCACCGGCGTGCCGCAGACCAAGACCTTCCCGGACCTGAAATTCCCCGAACTGCACCGCGCCACGCTCAAGAACGGCACCCAGGTGATCCTGGCCGAGCGCCATGACATCCCGGTCGTGCAGTTCAGCTATGAATTCCCGGGCGGCTTCACCGCCGACCAGGGCCGCAAGTCCGGCACGGCCAACTTCACCATGGGCCTGCTCACCGAAGGTGCCGGCAAGCTCGGCGCGCTGCCTTTCGCCGATGCGGCCGATGCACTGGGCGCCAAGCTCGATGCCTCCGCCTCGCTGGACAGCACCAGCGTGTACCTGTCCGCGCTGAAGGAAAACCTGGCCCCGTCGCTGGCCCTGTATGCGGACATGCTGCGCCAGCCGCGCTTCGACCAGACCGAGATCGACCGCGTCAAGGCCACCTGGATCGCCGGCATCCAGCAGGAGAAGGTCAACCCCAGCGCGGTGGCGATGCGGGTGATGCCGACCCTGCTGTACGGCGCGGGCCATCCGTATGCGATCCCGTTCACCGGCAGCGGCAATGAAGTGGACATCCAGTCCATGACCCGCGAAGACCTGGTCGACTTCCACCGTGACTGGCTGCGCCCGGAGCAGGGCACGCTGATCGTGGTGGGTGACACCACGCTGAAGGAAATCGTGCCGCTGCTGGAGCGCCAGCTCGGCAACTGGAAGGCCGAAGGCCCGGCGCCGCAGGTCAAGGCCCCGGTGGATGTCGCCCGTCCGGCGCATGCCCGCGTGTACCTGATCGATCAGCCGGGCGCAGTGCAGGCCAACCTGTTCGCCAGCCAGGTGGTCCCCTCGTCCAAGGACCCGGGCTCGACCCGCTTCGATATCGCCAACGGCGTGCTCGGCGGCGACTTCACCTCCCGCCTGAACATGAACCTGCGCGAGCAGAAGCATTGGTCCTACGGTGCCGGCAGCAGTGCCAGCAATACCCTGGGCCAGCGCCCGTGGGGTGCCCGCGCACCGGTGCAGATCGACAAGACCGCCGAGGCGATGCAGGAGATGCAGAAGGAGATCGCTGAGTTCGCCAGCGGGGCCAAGCCGGCCACCCCGGCCGAAGTGGCGCGCATCCGCAACATCCAGAACCTCAGCCTGCCCGGCGCCTACGAGACCGCCAGCGCGGTAATGGGCACCATCAGCGGGATCGTGCGCTACCAGCGCCCGGACGACTATGTGGTCCAGCGCAAGGCCGAGATCGAGGCGATGACCCCGGCCCAGGTGCAGCAGGCCGCGGCCACGCTGGACCCCAACGCCCTGACCTGGGTGGTGGTGGGTGACCTCAAGCAGACCGAGGCCCCGGTGCGTGCGCTCAACCTTGGCCAGGTGCAGGTCATCGATGCCGAAGGCAAGGTGGTCGATGCTCCGGCTGCTCCGGCTGCTCCGGCTGCCCCGGCGCCGAAGGCCCGCTGACGCCCGCCGCTGGCCGGCCACCGTGCCGGCCAGCAGCTCAGGTGCCGGGGTTGCTCCCGGCGCCTGATCACCCTCGATTCAGTTGTTTCCCGCACACTCCCTTACGTATTCCAGCCAGGCCTTGTCCATGCGCATTCTGCTTTTGTCCGCCCTGATCCTCAGCGTTTCCGCCTGCACCTGGGTGCCGATCGAGTCGTCCGGCAAGACGGTCCGCGTACTGCCGGCCGGCCCCGCGCCGAGCGGCTGCCAGAGCAAGGGCGAGGTGGTGGTGACCGTGAAGAGCAAGGTCGGCTTCTACAACCGCAACCCGCTGCGCGTGCAGGAAGAGCTGGAAACCCTGGCCCGCAACGAGGCGCCCAGTGCCGGTGCCAATGCCGTGCAGGCGTCTGGCCTGCCGGCCGATGGCAGCCAGCGTTTCCTGGCCTTCCAGTGCCCGCCACGCTGAACCCTTCACCCCGCGCCCGGACCATACGCCCAGGCGTGAATTCGTAAAGGTGCGGTGAAAGCCGTGCCGGCTTACAATAGCGCCCCCTTCGCCTGAGCCTTGGCGCTAACTGATGCTCTTCAAGAATGTCTCGATCGCCGGCCTGGCGCACATCGACGCGCCGCACACGCTGACGTCCAAGGAAATCAACGAACGGCTGAAGCCGACGCTGGATCGCCTTGGCATCCGTACCGACGTGCTCGGCGATATCGCGGGCATCCACGCCCGCCGCCTGTGGGATGCCGACATGCTGGCCTCCGACGCCGCCACGCTGGCCGCCCGCAAAGCACTGGAAGACGCCGGGATCGGCGCCGACAAGATCGGCCTGCTGGTCAACACTTCGGTCAGCCGCGACTACCTGGAGCCGTCCACGGCCAGCATCGTCTCGGGCAACCTGGGCGTGGGCGACGAATGCATGACCTTCGACGTCGCCAATGCCTGCCTGGCCTTCATCAACGGCATGGATATCGCCGCCCGCATGCTGGAACGCGGCGAGATCGACTACGCGCTGATCGTCGACGGTGAAACCGCCAACCTGGTGTACGAGAAGACCCTCGAGCGCATGGCCCTGCCGGGCGTGACCGCCGATGACTTCCGCAACGAGATGGCCGCCCTGACCCTGGGCTGCGGTGCCGCGGCGATGGTCATGGCGCGCACCGAGCTGGTGCCCGATGCCCCGCGTTACCGCGGTGGCGTGACCCGCTCGGCCACCGAGTGGAACCAGCTGTGCCGCGGCAACCTGGACCGCATGGTCACCGATACCCGCATGCTGCTGATCGAAGGCATCAAGCTGGCGCAGAAGACCTTCGTCGCCGCCCGCGAAGCACTGGGCTGGGCCGTGGAGGAACTGGACCAGTTCGTGATCCACCAGGTCAGCCAGCCGCACACCGCCGCCTTCATCAAGAACTTCGGCATCGACCCGAAGAAGGTGATGACGATCTTCGGCGAGCACGGCAACATCGGCCCGGCCTCGGTGCCGATCGTGCTGAGCAAGCTCAAGCAGCTGGGCAAGCTGAAGAAGGGCGATCGCATCGCGCTGCTCGGCATCGGCTCGGGCCTGAACTGCTCGATGGCCGAAGTGGTCTGGTAACCCATTCGCCGCAGCCTGCTGCGGCGTTTCTTCCGGGGCCGGTTCTGCCGCACCGGAATTGAACATCAAGGGCCGGTTCTGCCGGCCCTTTTCACAGGTGCGATTGAATGCCCCAGCTGCCCGGTTACCCCGCCCATCCGCACCGCTTCCAGGTGCGCCCCGGTCTGTCGATGAGCTATCTCGACGAAGGCCCGCGCGATGGCGAGGTGGTGGTGATGGTCCACGGCAACCCGTCGTGGAGCTATTACTGGCGCACCCTGGTGGCCGGCCTCTCGGACAAATACCGCTGCATCGTGCCGGACCATATCGGCATGGGCCTGTCGGACAAGCCCGATGATGCGCACTACGAGTACACCCTGCAGTCGCGCGTGGATGACCTGGACGCGCTGCTCGCGCACCTGGGCATCACCGGCCCGGTGACCCTGGCCGTGCACGATTGGGGCGGCATGATCGGCTTCGGCTGGGCGCTGTCGCACCACGCGCAGGTCAAGCGCCTGGTGGTGCTCAACACCGCCGCCTTCCCGATGCCGGCCGCGAAGAAGATGCCGTGGCAGATCGCGCTGGGCCGCCACTGGAAGATCGGCGAGTGGCTCATCCGTACCTTCAACGCCTTCTCCTCCGGTGCCTCGTGGCTGGGCGTAGAACGGAAGATGCCGGCCGATGTGCGCCGCGCGTACGTGTCGCCGTACAACAGCTACGCCAACCGCATCAGCACCATCCGCTTCATGCAGGACATCCCGCTGTCACCGGCCGACAAGGCCTGGTCGCTGCTGGAGCGTTCCGGCCAGGCCCTGCCCAGCTACGCCGATCGCCCTGCGTTCATCGGCTGGGGCCTGCGCGACTTCGTGTTCGACCATCACTTCCTGAAGGGCTTCCAGGCCGCGCTGCCGCAGGCGCAGGTGCATGCCTTCGAGGATGCCGGCCATTACGTGCTGGAAGACAAGCACGAGGTGCTGGTGCCGAAGATCCGCGCCTTCCTGGATGCGAACCCGATCTGATCGGCGTGACGACCCACGGTCGTCATCTACCCATCAACCGGGTGGGGTCCGAACCCACCCCCGGTAGAGCCGACCGTTGGTCGGCTGCCCTTCGTTCCGGGCCATGAACCCGGACGGGCCCCTTCACGCCGCGATCGGTGCCTGCGGCGGCGCCGGCGAATTGCCGTTGTCATCGGGATGATCATCGTCATTGTCCGCCTCGTCGCGCCAACGCCAGTCCGCCAGGGTCAGCGCCGGCATGCCGTGCGCGATGCGCGCCTTGTCGCACTGCGGGCTGGCCTTGCCGTATTCCCACGAGGCATCCACCTCACGGCACACGCTGGGGCGGTTGGGGTGGATGCTGCAGCGCGAATACACCCCGATCTCCGCATCCAGCGCCACGCAGTAGACCGGCTTGGACAGGGTGCCGCGCATGCACAGCCGGTGCGGGTCCAGCACTTGGGTGAGCTCGTGCGGGACGCCGCCGGGGGTGACCTCGTCCGATTCCATCCAGTGGAAGGCCACACGGTATTGGGTGCAGCAGGCGCCGCAGGTGAGGCAGGGATGGGGCATGGGGCACCGGCCTTGGGCGGCAGGGAAGCAGGAGGGAAGGGCGCGAATTTTCCACGCCAATGGCCGGCGCGCAAGAATTTTCTGCAGCGGCGACAATGAACGGATGAACAGCGCCATCAATATCGCCGCGCGCCTGCCCGAGCTGGCCCGTGAACGCCCCGACCAGATCGCCATCCGCTGCCCCGGCAAGCCCGGGCCTGGCGGCATGGCGCGTTATGACGTCACCCTGGATTACCGCACCCTCAACGCCCGCAGCGACGCGATGGCGGCCGGCCTGGCGGCCCACGGCATCGGCCGCGGCGTGCGCGCGGTGGTGATGGTGCGGCCCTCGCCGGAGTTCTTCCTGCTGATGTTCGCGCTGTTCAAGAACGGCGCGGTCCCGGTGCTGGTCGACCCGGGCATCGACAAGCGCGCGCTGAAACAATGCCTGGATGAGGCCCAGCCGGAGGCCTTCATCGGCATCGGCCTGGCCCATGTGGCGCGCCTGGCGCTGCGCTGGTGCCGCTCTGCACGCCTGCTGGTGACTGTCGGCCGCCGTTGGGGCTGGGGTGGCACCACCCTGGCCCGGCTGGAAGCCCAGGGCGCCACGGCCGCCCCTGCGCTGGCCCCGACCGATGGCGAGGAGGTCGCGGCGATCCTGTTCACCAGCGGCTCCACCGGCGTGCCCAAGGGCGTGGTCTACCGTCACCGTCATTTCGTGGGCCAGGTCGAGCTGCTGCGCGCCGCCTTCGGGATGGAACCGGGCGGGGTGGACCTGCCCACCTTCCCGCCGTTCGCCCTGTTCGATCCCGCGCTGGGGCTGACCTCGGTGATCCCGGACATGGACCCCACCCGGCCGGCCAAGGCCGATCCGCGCAAGCTGCATGACGCGATCAACCGGTTCGGCGTCACCCAGCTGTTCGGCTCGCCGGCGCTGATGCGGGTCCTGGCCGATCACGGCCAGCCGCTGCCCAACGTGCGCCGGGTGACCTCGGCCGGCGCCCCGGTGCCGCCGGACGTGGTCGCGCGCATCCGCCGCCTGCTGCCCGACGATGCCCAGTTCTGGACCCCCTACGGCGCCACCGAGTGCCTGCCGGTGGCGGTGATCGAAGGCCGCGAGCTGGAGAACACCCGCCAGGCCACCGAGGCCGGCGCCGGGACCTGCGTCGGCCGCGTGGTCGCACCGAACCAGGTGCGCATCATCGCCATCGACGACGCGCCGCTGCCGGGCTGGTCGCAGGCCCGCGTCCTGGCCACCGGCGAGGTGGGCGAGATCACCGTAGCCGGTCCCACCGCCACCGACAGCTACTTCAATCGCCCGCAGGCGACCGCGCAGGCGAAGATCACCGAGACCCTGACCGATGGCAGCACGCGGGTCGTGCACCGGATGGGCGATGTCGGCTATTTCGATGCGCAGGGGCGGCTGTGGTTCTGCGGGCGCAAGACCCAGCGCGTGGAAACCGCGCAGGGGCCGCTGTATACCGAGCAGGTCGAGCCGGTGTTCAACGCGCTCGATGGCATCGCCCGCACCGCGCTGGTCGGCGTAGGTGCGCCGGGCCGGCAGCAGCCGGTGCTGTGCTACGAACTGCAGCCCGGCACCGTCGATTCGCCCGCCCTGGTCGAGCGCCTGCGCCGGGAAGCGGCGGCACACGCACACACCGCGCGCATCGAGCATTTCCTGCCGCACCCGGCCTTCCCGGTCGACATCCGCCACAACGCCAAGATCGGCCGCGAGAAGCTCGCGGTCTGGGCCACCGCGAAACTGGAGCAGCACGCATGAAGATCCTCGTTACCGGTGGCGGCGGCTTCCTCGGCCAGGCCCTGTGCAAGGGGCTGATCGAGCGCGGTCATCAGGTGCTGGCGTTCAACCGCGGTCATTACCCTGCGCTGCAGGCGATGGGCGTGGGCCAGATCCGCGGCGACCTGGCCGACGCGCAGGCGGTGATGCACGCGGTGGCCGGCGTCGATGCGGTCTTCCACAACGGGGCCAAGGCCGGTGCCTGGGGCAGCTATGACAGCTACCACCAGGCCAACGTGGTCGGCACCGACAATGTCATTGCCGCCTGCCGGGCGCACGGCGTGGGCAAGCTGGTCTACACCTCCACGCCCAGCGTGACCCATCGCGCCACGCATCCGGTCGAGGGCCTGGGCGCGGACGAAGTGCCGTATGGCGAGAACTTCCAGGCGCCGTACGCGGCCACCAAGGCGATCGCCGAGCAGCGCGTGCTGGCG
Source organism: Stenotrophomonas sp. PUT21 (assembly GCF_052232875.1). Lineage (NCBI taxonomy): Bacteria > Pseudomonadati > Pseudomonadota > Gammaproteobacteria > Lysobacterales > Lysobacteraceae > Stenotrophomonas > Stenotrophomonas sp. PUT21. The sequence goes on from NZ_CP197645.1 coordinate 4,244,262, forward strand.
GCCAATGATGCGCAGCTGGCCACCATCGCGCTGCGCCCCCGGCTGATCTGGGGCCCGGGCGACCAGCAGTTGGTGCCGCGCCTGGCCGAGCGCGCCCGCGCCGGCCGTTTGCGCTTCGTCGGCGATGGCCAGAACAAGGTCGATACCACCTACATCGACAACGCCGCGCTGGCCCACTTCCTTGCCCTTGAACATCTGGCCCCGGGCGCGGCCTGCGCCGGCAAGGCGTACTTCATCTCCAACGGCGAGCCGCTGCCGATGCGCGAGCTGCTCAACAAGCTGCTGGCCGCCGTCGGTGCCCCGCCGGTGACGAGGTCGATCAGCTTCAAGACCGCTTACCGGATCGGCGCGGTCTGCGAGCGGCTGTGGCCGCTGCTGCGCCTGCGCGGCGAACCGCCGATGACCCGCTTCCTGGCCGAGCAGCTGTGCACGCCGCACTGGTACAGCATGGAACCGGCGCGCCGCGACTTCGGCTATGTGCCCCGGGTCAGCATCGAAGAAGGGCTGGCCCGGCTGGCATCTTCATCGAACGCACAGGAATCCATCACTCCCTGAACACCGCAGGTTGGTGAACATGGCCCCACGCCAACTCCGGCACGCATCAACGCGAGGGTCGACATGCTGCATTACGCCGTCATCTTTTTTGTCATCGCCATCATCGCGGCGGTACTGGGTTTCTCGGGCATTGCCGGCGCCGCCAGCAACGTCGCCTGGATCCTGTTCGTCGTCTTCCTGATCCTGGCGGTGGTGTCGATGTTCCGCAAGCGGACCTAGTGTCCGGCGCGTCCCGCGCCACCTCTCTCCGGCGTGGGACGCGCTGCGGAAACCATGACGGCCTGACATCGGCAACGATGATCAGGCCGTCGTTGCAATGGAACTGCGCAGGTCGCGCTCGTGCGCATGCCGGGCCATCGCCAGTTCCAGCAATCGCGTGATCAAGGCGGTGTAATCCAGCCCGCTGGCCGCCCACAGCTTGGGGTACATGCTGATGCGGGTGAAGCCGGGCAGGGTGTTGATCTCGTTGATGACCACCTCGCCGGCCGCGGTCAGGAACACATCCACGCGGGCCAGGCCGGCACAATCCAGTGCCTGGTAGGCCTGCACGGCGATCTCCCGGATACGGGACTGCTCGGCCTCGGTGATGGCCGCCGGCACCACGATGTCCGCACCGCTTTCGCTGATGTACTTGGTGTCGTAGGAATAGAAATCATCGTGCACGACCACCTCGCCACAGACGCTGGCCTCGGGGTGTTCATTGCCGAGCACGGCGCACTCGATCTCGCGGCCGGTGATCGCTGATTCCACCAGCGCCTTGTGATCGAACGACAGCGCCAGCGCGAGCGCGGTGTGGAACTCAGCCTCGTTGCGCACTTTGCTCACGCCCACCGAGGAACCCTGGTTGGCCGGCTTCACGAACAATGGCGTGCCCAGTTCGGCGACCAGCGCGGTGTAATCGGCCCGGGCTGCAGTAACCCGGTTGAAGCAGGCGAACGGTGCCACGGCCAGCCCGGCATCGCGCAGCAGGCGCTTGGCCACGTCCTTGTCCATCGCCACCGCCGAGCCCAGCACGCCGGAGCCGACGAAGGGCAGATTGGCCATGCGCAGCAGGCCCTGCAGCGAGCCATCCTCGCCCAGCGTGCCGTGCACGATCGGGAACACTACGTCGATCTGCTCCAGCGCGGTGGCCGGATCGGTCGGGACCAGCTGCTGGCGCTCCAGGCCGGGCCGCACCGCCACCGCATTGCCTGAGCGGTGCAGTGCGATCCGTGCCGGGTCGCTGGCGTTGAGCAGGAAGTCGCGCGGGTCGCTGACATGCCACTGGCCCTGCTTGTCGATCCCGATCAGGCTGACCTCGAACCGGTCCTTGTCCAGCGCATCGAGAATGTTCTTCGCCGATTGCAGCGAGACCTCGTGCTCGGCCGAACGGCCACCGAAGATGATGCCTACCCGGGTCTTGCCCATACCTGTTGCCGCTCCTGTCGCTGTGTTGGGGAGCCATAGCATGAACCGAGTCGGCGCCCGGGAAAATGCGGGTGCGGTGTCGATGCGGCGGACACCGCCCGCGTGGCGGCGCGTGATGCCTGCGCACGCCCGCCGTTCAAGGGCACACGGTAGAATGCGGTGATGGCCCGTTCCCTGCTCTCTTCCCTCAAGCCGCTGGCTGGCAATGCGCTGCAGCTCACGCTCAACCGCGCGCTGGCACTCGACCCGGACACCCGCAGCGCGCTGGCCGCGCTGGATGGCCGCCACATCGCCCTGACCCTGGAATCGCCCGCGCTGGCGATGCGGATCGGGGTGGACGGTGAGCGGCTCACGGTCGGCCCGGTCGATCCGCAGCAGGAGCCGGACCTGGCCGTGCGCAGCACGCTGGGCGGGGTGCTGGCCCAGCTGCCGTTCCTGGCCAATGCCCGCCGTGGCGGTGAGGCCCCGGCCGGGCGGGTCAAGGTGTCCGGCGATGCCGAGCTGGCCCGCCGCCTGCAGCAGCTGGCGACCCGTTTCGATCCGGACTGGCAGCAGCCGTTCGTGCGCGTGTTCGGCGAGGTGATGGGCGTGCAGATCGCCAACACCCTGCGCTCGGCCCTGCAGCACGCCCGCCGCGGCGCGTCCGACCTGGCGCATAGCGCCGCTGAATTTGTCACCGAGGAGTCGCGCGACGTGGTACCCCGAGCAGAACTGGATGCCTTCCACGACGATGTGGACGTGATGCGCGACGACGTTGAACGCATGGCCGTGCGCGTCCAGCGCCTGCGGCAGGTGGGCGCATGAAGGCGATCTTCCGGGCCAGCCGCATCGGCCGCATCATCCTGCGTTACCGCCTCGACGATCTGCTCCAGGGCACCCCGGCCGAACGCTGGCTGCGCCTGGCCAAGCCGTTCGTGCCGCGCGCCTCGGCCGACATCGCCGCACAGTCGCGCGGTGCGCGCCTGCGCCTGGCGCTGCAGGACCTGGGCCCGATCTTCGTCAAGTTCGGCCAGATCCTCTCCACCCGCCGTGACCTGATCCCCGCCGACGTCGCCAACGAGCTGACCCTGCTGCAGGACCGGGTCAAACCGTTCGATGGCGCCACCGCACAGGCCATCGTCGAGCGTGCGCTCGGCCGCCCGGTCAGCGAAGCCTTCGCCAGCTTCGATCTGCAGCCGCTGGCCTCGGCCTCGATCGCCCAGGTGCACGCGGCCACGCTGGCCGATGGCCGCCAGGTGGTGGTCAAGGTGCTGCGCCCGGACATCGAAAAGCAGATCGATGCGGACATCGCGCTGCTCAAATCCGCTGCGGCGCTGATCGAGCGCGCGCACCCGCGCGCCGACAAGATCCGCCCGCGCGAAGTGGTCGCTGAAGTCGAGAACACCCTGGCCGCCGAACTGGATCTGCAGCGCGAAGGCGCCAATGCCAGCGTGCTGCGCCGGTTCTGGATGGATTCGGACGATCTGTATGTGCCCGAGGTGATCTGGAGCCATACCGCCGAGCGCGCGCTGACCCTGGAACGCGTGTGGGGCATTCCGTCGGACGACATCGTCGCGCTGGACAAGGCCGGCATCGACCGCAAGGCGCTGGCCGCCAAGGGCGTGCGGGTGTTCTACACCCAGGTGTTCCGCGACAACTTCTTCCACGCCGATGCGCACGCCGGCAACATCTGGGTCGACACCGATCCGGCACGCCGCGACAACCCGCGTTTCATCGCGCTGGATTTCGGCATCATGGGCCAGCTCTCCGAAGAAGATCAGTACTACCTGGCCGAGAACTTCATGGCCATCTTCAACAAGGACTACCGGCGCATGGCCGCGCTGCATGTCGAAGCCGGCTGGATGCCCAACAACGTGCGCATCGATGAGCTCGAAGCGGCTGCGCGTTCGGTGTGCGAGCCCTATTTCACCCGCCCGCTGTCGCAGATCTCGCTGGCCGAGGTGCTGATCAAGCTGTTCCGCGTCGCCCAGCGTTATGAGCTCACGTTGCAGCCGCAGCTGATCCTGCTGCAGAAGACGTTGCTCAACATCGAAGGGGTTGGCCGTCAGCTCGATCCGGAACTGGATATCTGGGCGGTCGCGCGGCCGGTGCTGGAACGCATCCTGCGCGAGCGTTACAGCCCACGCCGCGTACTCAAGGAAGTGCGCAAGCGCCTGCCTGAAATCATGACGCATACCCCGGACATGCCGCGCCTGGTCCACGCCTGGCTGCGCCAGCAGGTGGAAGGTGATCACGAACTGTCGATGCGCTCGCGCGATCTGGCCGCGCTGAATGTCAGCGTGCAGAAGCTGCAGAAGCGCGCGGTGGCCGCGATCGCCGGCGTCGGCCTGATGATCGTCGCCGCAGTGCTGTATGGCCTGCAGCCGGGGGGCTGGTACTTCGGCGATGCGCCGGTGTGGAGCTGGGTGACCGGCGCGGCGGGCGTGTTCTCGCTGGCCAGTGCCTGGTGGCGCCGCTGAGATGACGCTGCAGGCGCTCAAGGACGAACTGGCCCGCTTCGGCGCCGACAACGACGCCACCCATCCCGAGCGTGCCCAGCGCATGCTCAATATCACCCCGGATACTGGCGAACTACTCGGCGTGCTGGTGCGTGCCACCGCCGCGCGGCGAGTGTTGGAGGTCGGCACCTCCAACGGCTATTCCACGTTGTGGTTGGCCGAAGCATGCGCTGCCATCGGCGGGCGGGTCACCACGCTGGAGTACGCCGCCGACAAGATCGCCCTGGCGACAGCCACCTTCGCCCGCAGCGGCTTGGCCGAGCGGATCGAGCTGGTCCACATCGATGCCGGTGCGTGGCTGCGCGCTGCGGCCGAGGCCAGCATCGACCTGCTGTTCCTGGATTCCGAACGCAGCCAGTACCTGGGCTGGTGGCCGGACCTGCGTCGTGTGCTGCGTCCTGGTGGCCTGCTGGTGGTCGACAACGCCGTGTCGCATGCCGACCAGATGGCTGCCTTCGAGGGGCAGGTGCGCCGCGATCCGCAGTTCCACTGCGTGCGGGTGCCGATCGGCAACGGCGAACTGATCGCGGTACGCGACGTCGCCTGAATCGCATTTGTTGGCGCTGCCTGCAGCGGGCGGGGATAATCGGTCGGTGAACGACATCGATACCGACATCGCAACCCTTCCTGCGGCCGCAGTGGCCCCCCTGCAGCTGCTGCATCTGGACGACCAGCTCGCCGTGGTCAACAAGCCCGCCGGGCTGATGGTCCACGACAGCAAGCTCGCCCGGGGCGAAGACGACTTCCTCGCCGACCGCCTCCGCGAACAGCTCGGCAAGCCGATCTTCCTCGTCCACCGCCTGGACCGCGCCACCAGCGGCTGCCTGCTGCTGGCCTTTGATCGCGAAAGTGCCAGCGTGCTGGGCAAATCGCTGATGGGCGGCGACGTCACCAAGGATTACCTGGCGATCTGCCGCGGTTGGCCGGCCGAAGATGCCTTCACCGTCGACCACGACCTCGATGGCGGCCCCGGCAAGCCGGTCAAGAAGCAGGCGATTACCCACTTCCAGCGCGTCGCCGCGGGCGAGATCGCCATTCCGATGGGCGGGTTCGAGACCTCACGCTACGCCCTGCTGCGTTGCCAGCCGCAGACCGGCCGCTTCCGCCAGATCCGCCGCCACCTCAAGCACCTCTCGCATCACCTGATCGGCGACACCAGCCACGGCGATGGCCGCCACAACCGCAGCTTCCGCATGCAGGGCATCCACCGCATGCTCCTGCACGCCGAGCGCCTGCGCTTCCCGCACCCGGACGGCACGCCGATGGACATCAGCGCGCCGGTGGACGGCGAGTTCCGCAAGGCCATGGATCTGTTTGGCTGGGAATTGGGCTGACGGCGCACGCCGCACGCCTCGCGACAGCCGACCAACGGTCGGCTCTACTTTTTTGCTGGTGTTGGCTCATTCACGATCGCCTCCAGGTCCTTCTGCAGATCCACGAACAGTGGCTGCATCTTGGCCTGGATCGCCACCATCACGTTCTGCATCAGCGCCGGCGTCTTGTCCAACAGGCTCTGCCCGGCCGAGCTCTCATAGAACTCCGCCATCGCCAGCACGTCTTCCTTGCTGAAGGTCTGCTTGTACAGATCCACATACATCGGCCGCAGCTCCTTCCAGGACAGCGCCTGGCGCACTGTCTGGCTGGTCCGCTGCTCGATCCGCTGCAGCTGCGCCTGCTGTGTCGCATCCAGCTGACGCTGCTGGGCCACCTGCTGGAACTGCTGGCGCTGCATCGCCTCGATCTGCGGCAGCATCGTATCGAGCGTGCTCTGCGCGCGCGAGGCGGCCAGCAGGCGGTTGATGTCGGCATCCGACGGCGGTGCGGCCACGGCCGGCGCGATCGCGCCCAGGCCCAGCGCCAGGGCGAATGTCATGCGGATCAGGCCACGGCGGGCCATCGGGCGGATCGGGAACATTGCGGAGCATCCTGCGTTGCGGGACACCGGAGAATACCTGCGATGACGTCATCAGGCCGTATTTGAGGACGTTATCGGCGACATCCACGCACGTTGCAGTCACCCGGCCGGCGGGTCCTCCCCTTACAATGCCGCCCATGGGCAACGGGCCAGTCACCATCAGCGCGCACCTGACGATTCCGGATACGGAACTCGTCGAGCGGTTCGTGCGCGCCAGCGGCGCCGGTGGCCAGAACGTCAACAAGGTCTCCACCGCCGTCGAACTGCGCTTCGACGTGGCCGGCTCGCCCTCGTTGCCCGAGCCGTTGCGTGCGCGCCTGCTGGCCCGCCGCGACCGGCGCATGACCGGCGAAGGCGTGCTGGTCATCGATGCACAGCGTTTCCGTACCCAGGACCGTAACCGCGAGGACGCGCGCGATCGACTGGCCGCCTTCATCCAGGCGGGGCTGAGCGTGCCCAAGGCACGCGTGGCCACCAAGCCGACCCATGGGTCGAAACTGCGTCGTCTGGACGCCAAAAAGGGGCGCGCGCAGATCAAGCGCGGGCGCACCACACGCAATTGGGAGTGATTGCTTGAACAACCGAAGTCCGTTGCTGCCGGTGGTTCCGCCGAACATGCCGCAGGTCAAACCGAACCGCTTCCTCCGCTGGCTGGCCCGCTGCACGTTGCGCCTGGGCGGCTGGAAAGTGACCGGCACCCTGCCGGACGTACCCAAGCTGGTCTTCATCATCGCCCCGCATTCCTCCAACTGGGACGGCTTCTGGGGCATGGCGGCGAAGATCGCGCTGGGCATGCAGGTCAAGGTGCTGGGCAAGGCCTCGCTGTTCTGGTGGCCACTGGGCCCGCTGCTGCGCAGGCTCGGCGTCATCCCGCTGGACCGCAGCTCGCCGCAGGGCACCGTGGAGCAGGCGGTCAGCCTGATCCGTGGCTCGGACCGCCTGTGGTATGCGATCACCCCGGAGGGCACGCGCAAGGCGGTGCAGCACTGGAAGGCCGGCTTCCTCAAGATCGCGCGCATGGCCGACGTGCCGGTGCTGGCCGCGTATTTCCACTACCCGGAAAAGACCATCGGCATCGGCCCGCTGTTCCATCCCACCGGCAACGACGTGGCCGACATGGCCGCGATCCGCGAGTACTACCGCCCCTGGCAGGGCAAGACCCGCGGCACCGTCTGAGCGCCGCCGGGCGGGCCGCATGGGGTAGCCCCCACGGCCCGCACAGCCACGCGCCACGTCCGGCACATGCCGCCTGCGGGCTTTGGGAGTAGGGTGACCGGCTGCGGGATTTTCCGTCCCGCGCCCTCATCCAAGGAGCCCGTTTCATGTCGCGTACCGTAGTTTTGGCCGCTGCCATCAGCCTGGCGCTGGCGGCCTGTTCCGGCAAGGAGTCCACCCCCGTGACCGATACCCAGCCCGCCCCGACCCAGCAGCCGGCCGATGCGTCCGCCAACCCCCTGTTGAGCGCCAGCACGCTGCCGTTCCAGGCGCCGCCGTTCGACAAGATCAAGGACAGTGACTACCTGCCGGCCTTCAACGAAGGCATGAAGCAGCACCTGGCCGAAGTCCGCAAGATCGCCGACAACCCCGAGCCGGCCACCTTCGACAACACCATCGAAGCGCTGGAGCGCAGCGGCGAGACCCTGACCCGCGTGTCGCGCATCTTCTTCGGCCTGGTCCAGGCCGACACCAACGATGCACGCCAGAAGGTGCAGGAAGAAGTCGCCCCGAAGCTGGCCGAGCACCAGGACGAGATCAACCTCGACCCGAAGCTGTTCGCCCGCATCAAGACCATCTACGACCAGCGCGACGCGCTGGGCCTGGACCCGGTGCAGAAGCGCCTGGTCGAGCGTGACTACCAGGAGTTCGTGCGCGCCGGCGCGCAGTTGAAGGATGCCGACAAGGCCTCGCTGCGCAAGCTCAACGTGGAAGAAACCACGCTGGCCACGCAGTTCCACACCCGTCTGGTGGCCGCGACCGCTGCCGGTGCCGTGGTCGTCGATGACAAGGCCAAGCTGGCCGGCCTGGACGAGGATGCGATCAACACCGCCGCCGCCGATGCCAAGGCCCGCAACCTCGAGGGCAAGTACCTGCTGCCGCTGCAGAACACCACCCAGCAGCCGGTGCTCGGCTCGCTGAGCGACCGCGAGCAGCGCGCCGCCGTGCTCAAGGCCTCGGAAACCCGTGCCGAAAAGGGCGACGCCAACGATACCCGCCAGACCATCCAGCGCCTGGCCCAGCTGCGCGCGCAGAAGGCCAAGCTGCTCGGCTTCGAGAATTACGCCGCCTACAGCCTGGCCGACCAGATGGCCAAGACCCCGGCCGCCGCGCTCAAGCTGCTGACCGACACCGTGCCGGCCGCGACCGCCAAGGCGCGTGGCGAGATCAGCGAAATGCAGAAGGTGATCGACGCACAGAAGGGCGGTTTCAAGCTGGCCGCATCGGATTGGGATTTCTACGCCGAACAGGTGCGCAAGGCCCAGTACGACCTGGACGAATCGCAGATCAAGCCGTACTTCGAGATGGACAACGTGCTGCAGAACGGCGTCTTCTACGCCGCCACGCAGCTGTACGGCATCACTTTCAAGCCGCGTACCGACATCCCGACCTACCACCCGGACATGAAGGTCTACGAAGTATTCGACAAGGACGGCACCTCGCTGGCCCTGTTCTACACCGACTACTTCAAGCGTGACAGCAAGTCCGGTGGCGCCTGGATGGACGTGTTCGTCGAACAGGACGGCCTGACCGGTGCCAAGCCGGTGGTCTACAACGTGTGCAACTTCACCAAGCCCGCCGCCGGCCAGCCCGCGCTGCTGAGCTTCGATGACGTGACCACGATGTTCCATGAGTTCGGCCATGCGCTGCACGGCATGTTCTCGAAGGTGAAGTACCCGTCCATCGCCGGTACCAGCACCTCGCGTGACTTCGTCGAGTTCCCCTCGCAGTTCAACGAGCATTGGGCGCTGGACCCGAAGGTCTTCGCCAACTACGCCAAGAACTACAAGACCGGCGAGCCGATGCCGCAGGCGCTGGTCGACAAGATCCTCAAGGCCCGCACCTTCAACCAGGGCTATGCGACCACCGAGTACCTCTCGGCGGCCCTGCTCGACCTGGCCTGGCACACCCAGCCGGCCGACGCCAAGCTGCAGGACGTGGCCCCGTTCGAAGCGGCCGCGCTGAAGAAGTTCAAGGTCGACCTGCCGCAGGTGCCGCCGCGCTACCGCACCAGCTACTTCGATCACATCTGGGGCGGCGGGTATTCGTCCGGCTATTACGCCTACTTCTGGGCCGAAGTGCTGGACCATGACGCCTTCGAGTGGTTCAAGGAGAACGGCGGCCTGACCCCGGAGAACGGCCAGGTGTTCCGCGACAAGATCCTCTCGCGCGGCAACAGCGTGGAGCTGGCCGATCTCTACCGCGAGTTCCGCGGCAAGGACCCGTCGGTGGAGCCGCTGCTGGTCAATCGTGGCCTAAAGTAATCGCGGCATCCCGGTAGGTACCGACCGTTGGTCGGTACGCCTGCCACCGGTACACGCTGAAACGAAAACGGCAGGGGAGACCCTGCCGTTTTTCTTGGATTGCCGCCCCAGCGACCCGGCGCATCACGTCCCCACGTGCACGCCTTCGGCGATCTCACTGCACCCCAGGTGATCCAGCGCGATCTCCAGCGCGTGCATGTAACTCTGCGCGCAGTAGCCGCGCGCCACCCCGATGCGCTGGCCCACATCCGCCGGCAGGCAGGCCTCCGGGGCGCGCGCATCATCGTCGTGCACTTCCACGTAAGCATTGTGCAGATGCGGCAGCAGGCGCTGCAGGCGCGCGCTGTCCACGCATGCACCGGGATCGAGCAGGGTGACTTCGCCGCGGCTGTGGTCGGCCACGCGCAGGGCATCCAGCAGTTCCTGCTCCGAGCCACAGGCGCGGATCGCCACCGTGGTGCCCGCATCGATCGCACGGTGCACGAGGGATTTGAGAACGAGCGGAGGCAGCGGCTGCGCCGTACGGATCAGCTGTCCGGCCGCTTCCGGCCCCCGGATGATGAAGATCGACATGGCTCAGCCCTCCACGGCCTGCAGGCGATGGGCGGCGATCGCCAGCGACAGGCGACACGCATCCTGGCGGCCGCTGCTGCATACCACCCGCGCGGCCGGGGCGTGCTGCGGATGCAGGTGCTCGTCCAGCGCGTCGTCGTCGTTGCTGGCCATCTCGATGTACGGCACCGGCAGGTCCTCCAGCGCGGTGCGCAGCGCCTGGCCGTAGCGCGCCCACTGTGGTGCATCAACCGCTGCGGTGGCGATCAGGACCAGCGCCGGGCGGCTGCGCTGGGCACGCTGCAGGCAGCGCACCAGCGCCGGCAGGGAGTCGCAGTCGCGGCAGGCCAGACGGTGCCCGGCGACCCGCGCAGGCAGCGGCGACGCGTCCGGCACGGCGTTCGACGGTGTGTGCCGGATCAGCAGGATGGTCATGGAACGTCTCTTCGAAGCGCCCTTCGGCGCGGTGTCGCCATGATGCGGCCGCGCCCCGTAAAACCGCGATGCCGGCCGGGCCGGCCCGGCGTAAACAGTGCGTAGCTTTTTCAGGCCCGGGCAGGGAACTTGCCCATCGCCTGCCCGGTCACAGCCCCACCCTCCCTGGAGCGCCCGTATGGACACCCCCGCCGCCGCTGCCCCCGCCGACCACCGCCTGCTGCGCTGGCTGAAGAAGGAGGCCCTGCCGCTGCTGGTGATGCTCGGCCTGCTTGCCGCGGCGCGCGACACCCTGGCCAACCACTACCAGGTGCCCAGCGGCTCGATGCAGCACACGCTGATGCCGGGCGACCGGGTGGTGGTGGACATGCGCGCCTATGGCGTGCGCCTGCCGTTCACCTCGCTGGAGCTGCTGCACACCGGCCAACCGCAGCGCGGTGACGTGGCGATCTTCGATTCACCGCAGGACGGCACCCGCCTGATCAAGCGCATCGCGGCGGTTGGCGGGGATCGGGTCGAGCTGCACGACGGTCACCTGAGCATCAACGGCCATCCACTGGCCCAGGCCGGCGTGGGTGAGATCGAAGACTTCGGCCAGCATCTGGCCCAGCTGGATCTGGGTCAGGGCGGCGGTCCGGACATCACCGGCCTGACCGTGCCGGCCGGGCAGGTGCTGATGCTCGGCGACCACCGCGGCAACAGTGCCGACGGCCGCTTCTTCGGCCTGGTCCAGGCCAGCGCGCTGTACGGCAAGGCCTCGCATGTCTACTACCGGCGCGGTGAAGGCCTGACCTGGCAGGCGCTGTAATCTCGCCCGCGAACTGAATCGATATCTGAAACGTCTCGATCAAGACCTATCAGGTTATAGATCGACCTGTCGGCGCTGCTTATCTTGAGCGCTGACTCCTCGCTCCGGCCCATCCACGCGGGCCTTACCGGCATGAATGGCGACACCGCAGCGGTTCTTGACCGCAGCTCCCCGGCGACCACCACCGCAGTGGCGGCCGGCGACCAGATCCAGCAGGGCACCCCGGCCTTCCGGCGCACGGCGGCCGCGCTCTTCCTGGCCGGCTTCTCCACCTTCGGGCTGCTCTACACGGTGCAGCCGTTGCTACCGGAATTCAGTCGCCACTTCGGCGTCTCCGCGGCCAACAGTGCGCTGACCCTGTCACTGAGCACCGGTCTGCTGGCGGTCTCCATGCTGATCGCGGGATTGATCTCCGACCGCGTCGGCCGCCGCAGCGTCATGGTCGCGGCGCTGCTGGCGTCCAGCGTGTTGTCTGTGGCCACCGCGATGGTGGATGACTGGACCACGTTGCTGGTGCTGCGCACGCTGCTCGGCATTGCGCTCAGTGGCGTACCGGCGGTGGGCATGACCTACCTCGCCGAGGAAATGGACAGCCGCGCGCTGGGCCTGGCGATGGGCCTGTACATCGGCGGCAACGCGATCGGCGGCATGAGCGGCCGCCTCATCGCAGGCATCGTCGCCGACCATTGGGGCTGGCGCTGGGGCATCGGCGTGGTCTCGCTGATCGCGCTGCTCAGCACCGTGCTGCTGTGGATCCAGCTGCCGCCCTCGCGCCACTTCCAGAGCCGCCGTGGTGGCCTGCGAGAACTGCCCGCGCGCTGGCGCAGCCTGTTCGGCGACCCCGGTCTGCCGTGGCTGTTCGCTACCGCCTTCGTGCTGATGGGCGTGTTCGTCACCCTCTACAACTACCTCGGCTTCCACCTGCTCGCGCCGCCGTATGGCCTCAGCCAGACCGTAGTCGGGCTGATCTTCAGCGTGTATCTGGTCGGCACCTTCAGCTCGGCCTGGATGGGGCAGCAGGCCAATCGCCATGGCCGCAGCCGTGTGCTGGCGATCTGCTACGGGCTGATCGCGCTGGGTATCGTGCTGCTGGCGATGCCATGGCTGGGCTGCATGGCGGCCGGCATCGCCTTGGTGACCTTCGGCTTCTTCGGCGGCCACTCGGTGGCCAGCAGCTGGGTCGGCAGCCGCGCCGGTGCGATGCGTGCCGAAGCGTCCGCGCTGTACCTGTTCGCCTACTACCTGGGTTCCAGCGTGGCCGGCGTGCTCGGCGGCGTGTTCTACACCCGCTGGGACTGGCTGGGCGTGTGCGGCTTCGTCGGCGTACTGACCGTGGCCGGTGGCGTGATCGCCTGGCGCCTGGGCCAGCGCGTGCAACCGGCCGCCGCGCTCGCGCTCAGCCGCTGACGCCCTGCAGCAGCCGGGTGAAGTGACCGATCAGCGGCGACGCCGCACCGCGTCGGCAGGCCACGTGTACCTCCGAACTGGCGGCACGATCACTGAGTGCGACGAAGCGCGCGCCGTCCACCTGGATATGGCTGCACGAGGCGGGCAGCACCGTCACGCCCAGGCCCGAGGCCGCCAGGCTGATCAGTGTCGAGGCTTCCCCGGCTTCCTGCACGATGCGCGGCGTGAAGCCGGCGCCCCGGCACAACGCGATGAAGTGATCGTGGATGCCCGCACCGACCTCGCGCAGGAACCCGACGAACGGCTCATGCGCGAACAGCCGCAGCGCCACCGCCGCATCGGCCGGCAACTCACGCACCAGCGGATGCTGATCGTGCACCACCAGCGCGAGTGGATCACTGAACAGTTTGCGTGACATCAGCGGCGCGGGCAGGGCACGTTTGCGGATCAACCCGACATCCAGCTCGCCGGCCATCAGCGCATCGATCTGCTGCAGGGTGTTCATCTCGCGCAGCGTCAACTGCACCTGCGGAAACTGCTGGCGGTAGGCGAAGATCGCACGCGGAATCTGCGTGGACAGCGGCGTCGCCCGGGTCAGCCCGATGCGCAGCTCACCGGTTTCCCCGCGCTGCGCGCGCTGGGTCAGATCGATCGCGGTATCCACCCGCGCCAGCACCTCGCGCGCCTGTTCCTGCAGTACGCGCCCGGCATCGGTGAGTTCCACGCGGCGGTTCGCGCGCAGGAACAACCGCGCGCCGAGCAGTGTTTCCAGCTGGCGGATCTGCTGGCTGAGCGGCGGCTGCGACATCCCCAGCCGCTCGGCCGCGCGGCCGAAGTGCAGCGTCTCGGCGACGGCCAGGAAGTAGCGCAGGTGGCGGAGTTCGATGGACATGGGGGGATTATGACCCTGCCAGGGTCTGAGGGGGCCAAGAGAACCTATGGCTGGCAGGTAGGCGGACATCGGAAAAATTGCTGTACGTGCTTAACGTGAGTGAATATGGTCCTGGAGTGTGACTTCACTGCTCCCGTCAGTGAGCAGAAAATCAGAAATACTTCGAAGGCAGTCAACGAGGAGATTACAGATTGTGGACTCAACCAGGTGCTTTGTTGCGCTAGCGTTGGCGGTTCTTTCTGGGTGCCACGCTGATCAAAGCGTCACTACCCTCAGCGAGCGCTATCGTGTTTGTGCAAACCTTCCGCTCACTACTTCTTTCCTGCCTGCCGCGCCTGGCCCGGACTTCGATATGGGTGAGTTGAAGGCAGAAGGGTTGACTGTTGATGTCTTTATTGGCGGTCACCCAAGCTTCTCTCACCGGGTTATCAAGACGGGCGTGGCGGCAAGAGGTGGGTTCAAGCTGCTGGGCAGGGAGACAAGCGATGAGCAGGACAAAGTGCTGTTCGCCAATGAGCGGGGTGACAGGGAGGGGCCGATGTATGTGATGTTCATGGCGCCCGATCTGGGGCCAGTTGAGCAGGTTTTGAAGATGGAAAACTTGCTTGTTAGCTGCAAATAGGGCAAACCAACAGCCTCCGATGCGTGCGTTCGGGGGCGGCCGAAAAGGCGGAGCCAACTTGCAAGGAAATGTCTCAGGTGGAAGTGGGGGACATCATCAAGAAAAGGCCATGGATCTGCCTCCGTAGAAATCTTCGGATGCGCATCATGTCTTCGAGTGCACTGAGCCGGCAGCCTTAGCCCCGTACGTGGAAGCAGGAGCTTGCTTCCCTGGAGATCTGGTACGCGAGTTCAGGAGCGGTCCATGAGTGCATGGTTTTTCACTGCTTTGATTTACGTGTTTGGCTTCGTTGGCCTTGCTTCGATTGGCATACTTCCACTCCGGGCTTGGAAAGCTCTGAGAAGCGTGTTTGAGGGCAGCCTAGCTCCAACACCAAGAACGGCATCGCTTGTCTTCATTGCATTGATGGCAGCAGTAGCTCTCTGGGCTGAGATGCAGATCACCATCCGAATTTTCAGATGCCTGACTGAAAGCTACTGCGGTCCCGGTGTTGCAAGCGGCTGGGCGTATCTGGCAATGCTTGGCGCGGTGTACTTTGCTTTTGAGGTCGTGGTCTTCGTGATGCAGAAGATCAGTCGAGCTGGAACCGGCTCGGCCAGCTCTTCGTAGACTGGTGCACTCGGAGCAAGGAAGCCAGCTCACCAGCGACGATTAGTGCTCTTCGACCACATCGAGATGTTCTACGACCCAGTCCGCCGGCAGAGTTCGATTGGCGACCTGTCACCGGTAGAGATCGAGCGGCGCTAAGCGCAGAACGGCTCCTGAGTGTCCATGAAACTCTGGCCGGTCCAACGATCACGATCACTCGTACTGGAGTCGGACCTACCCCACCAATCAACAATGCGACAGGGGTACGATAGGGTGCGTTTTCTTGGTCATGCGGCGAGCTCGGATTCTTGCCATTGGTTGCTCGGCGCGGGGTGGGGCGGATGATTCGAATGAATTGGGTTTCAGGTTATAGGAAATTGTTTGTGTTCCCCATTCTATTCTTGGCGTTGAGCTGTGCCAGGAGTCATCATGTCGGGCCTAGTATGTTGCAGCTGTGCTTTGATGATGAGCGGGGCGTCGATGAGCTGATTGGGATTCTCGAAAAGATCGCTTCAGACAATTCCCTGGGCTTTGTTGATCGGAGTTCTGGTATCCAGCGGGAGATGCGAACGCTTGGCATGGACCCCGGTTACAGAGTCATCGGAATTTCCGTAACTGGAGAGGACGGTGTGGGGCTCGCAGCAGGGAACTTGAGCTTGGGTCCTTATCAAGCGGTAGTAGGCTTTACACAGGGTGCTGACGCCGAAGCATCTGAAGCGTTTGCCAAGGACGCGATTGCCACTTTGGAAGCGAAATGGACATTGCGCGCGGTAGCCAGCGGCCAAGGTGCGTTCAAGTTGCCCGACTGCCGCTGAGAGCGCGACCGGTTTCTTCCGCCGTTTTCCTCACCGCTCGGAATGCCCACTCTCATCATAGCTGCGCGGACTGAACAGATCCGGCTGGATCAGCTCGATGAACGCCCGCGCCTGCGGTGACAGAAAACGTCCGCGGCGTACGATCACGCCATAACTCCGCTCCGGGAACCACGCACTCATCGAGCGCGTCACCAGCTTTTCGCGGTCGGCATCGTGGAGGCAGAGCGCCGGCACGATCGAGATGCCCATGCCCATCGCGACGTACTGCTTGATCACTTCCCAGCCGCCCACCTCCAGCGCGACGGTGTAGGGCAGCCGATGCCGCTGGAACACCTGGTCCACCAGCCGGTAGGTGATCTGGCGTTTGGGCGGCAGCACCAGCGGGTACTGCGAGATCGCCTGCAGGCTCAGCTCGCCGTGCGCCAATGGGTGCTCGGGCGGGGCGATCAGCACCTGCTCGAAGCGGTAGGCCGGGGCGTAGCTGAGGTCGACCGGCACGTCGGTCATCGAGCCCACCGCCAGGTCGGCCGCATCGCTGCGCAGCAGGTCGGTGCCGTCGGCGCTGATCGCGTTGTGCAGGGTCAGGCGGACGTCCGGATGGCGCTGGCGGAAGCGCTCCACGATGCGCGGCAGCAGGTACAGGATGGTCGAGCTATTGGCCGCGATGTTGAGCTCGCCGGCATCCAGCCCCTTCACTTTGTCGCGGAAGCTGGCCTCCAGCCCGTCCAGGTTCTCCACCAGCGGCAGCGCCATCTCATACAGCAGCTGGCCTTCGCGGCTGGGCACCAGGCGGCGGCCGCTGCGCTCGAACAGATTGACCCCCAGTTCGCGCTCCAGCGCCTGCAACTGCTGGCTGATGGCCGGCTGGCTGACGAACAGCGCCTCAGCTGCCCGTGAGACTGAGCCGAGGCGGACGGTCTGGCAGAACGCCCGGAGCGGCTTGAGCCGGTCGGATTTGTAGGAAAACCGGGGACTTGGCGTGCGCGGCGTGGTCATGGCGTCATGAGTATAAGCCCACCTTATGTAAGCCATTGCAATAACTGCTTTGTCAAATATCGGCACGGCGGCGCACGGTGGAGCTCAACCGCACCGCAGGAGCCCGCCATGTCCGCCGTCGCTTACGCCACCGCCCAGCCCACCCCCGCCGATGCACCGGCCACCCCCGGGATAGCCCTCACCACCCAGCTGGCCGGCCAGTCCTCGCTGCTGCCGGCGGGGGTACTGGCGCTGCTGGTGTCGCTGCACCGGGCGGTGGAGCCGGAGCGTCAGCGCCGGCTGCAGGCACGGGTTGCGCGCCAGGCGTTCTTCGATGGCGGCGGCCTGCCGGACTTCCGTGCCGATACGGCCGAGATCCGCGCCAGCGACTGGCACGTCGCCCCGCTGCCGGAGGCACTGCAGGACCGCCGGGTGGAGATCACCGGCCCCACCGACCCCAAGATGGTCATCAACGCACTGAACTCCGGCGCCAAGGTGTTCATGGCCGACTTCGAGGATTCCACCGCCCCGGCCTGGCGCAACCTGCTGGCCGGCCAGCAGGCGCTGATCGGCGCGGTGCGTGGCGACCTGACCCACACCGGGCCGTCCATCGATGGGAAGCCGGGCAAGCAGTACACGCTGCGCCCGTTCAACGAGCAGGCCGTGCTGATCGTGCGCCCGCGTGGCTGGCACCTGGATGAGAAGCACGTGCGCATTGATGGCCAGCCGATCGCCGGTGGCCTGTTCGATGCGGCGGTGTTCGCCTTCCACAATGCCCGCACCCTGATGTGCAAGCAGCGTGGCCCGTACTTCTACCTGCCCAAGCTGCAGAGCATGGAAGAGGCGGCGCTGTGGGAGACCGCGCTGTCGCACATCGAAGGCATGCTCGGCCTGCCGCATGGGCAGATCAAGGTCACGGTGCTGATCGAAACGCTGCCGGCGGTGTTCGAGATGGACGAGATCCTGCACGCGCTGCGCGACCGCATCGTCGGCCTGAACTGTGGCCGCTGGGATTACATTTTTTCCTACCTCAAGACCTTCCGCCGGCACGCCGACAAGGTGCTGCCCGAGCGCGGCCAGGTGACGATGACCCAGCCGTTCCTGAAGGCGTACTCCGAACTGCTGATCCGTACCTGCCACCGCCGTGGCGCGCATGCGATGGGCGGCATGGCCGCGCAGATTCCGATCAACCACGACGCGGCCGCCAACGAGCAGGCGATGGCGCGGGTGCGGGCGGACAAGCTGCGCGAAGTCACCGCCGGCCATGACGGCACCTGGGTCGCGCACCCCGCGCTGATCCCGGTCGCGCAGGCGATCTTCGACGAACACATGCCCGGGCCGAACCAGCACAGCGTGCTGCGCAACGACGTGCAGGTCAGCCGCGATGATCTGATCGCCGCGCCCACCGGGACGATCACCCGCGCCGGTTTCGAGGGCAACGTCGAAGTCTGCGTGCGTTACCTGGCCGCCTGGCTGGACGGTAACGGCTGCGTGCCGATCCACCACCTGATGGAAGACGCGGCCACCGCCGAGATCAGCCGCAGCCAACTGTGGCAGTGGCTGCATACCCCCGGCCAGCACTTGGACGACGGCACCGCCATCGACCTGGCCCTGCTCGACGCCACCCTGGCCCAGCTGCCGGCGCGGCTGGGCGACACCTCCGCGCTGCCGGGCGGCGCGCGCATCCCCGAGTCCATCGCGCTGCTGGCCGAACTCAGCCGCCGCGACGCGCTCACCGACTTCCTGACCCTGCCCGCCTACGACCGTCTCGACTGAGCGCCATCCGTCCATCCATCCACCTGCCGTAACCGCATCCGTTCCCTTTGGAGATTCGACATGAGCACCCTGCAGACCGCCGAACAGATCCAGCACGCTTGGAACACCGACCCGCGCTGGGCCGGGATCACCCGCAACTACACCGCCGCCGACGTGGTGCGCCTGCGCGGCACCGTGCACGTGGAGCACTCGCTGGCACGGCTGGGCGCGGAGAAGCTGTGGACGTACCTGCAGGAGAAGGACTTCGTCAACGCGCTGGGTGCGCTGACCGGCAACCAGGCCATGCAGCAGGTGAAGGCCGGCCTGAATGCGATCTACCTCTCCGGCTGGCAGGTCGCCGCCGATGCCAACCTGGCCGGCCAGATGTACCCGGACCAGTCGCTGTACCCGGCCGATTCGGTGCCAGCGGTGGTCAAGCGCATCAACAACACCCTGCTGCGCGCCGACCAGCTGCACCATGCCGAAGGCAAGGATGACATCGACTTCCTGCAGCCGATCGTGGCCGATGCCGAAGCCGGGTTCGGCGGCGTGCTCAACGCCTTCGAACTGATGAAGGCGATGATCGAGGCCGGTGCGGCGGGCGTGCACTTTGAGGACCAGCTGGCCTCGGTCAAGAAGTGCGGGCACATGGGCGGCAAGGTGCTGGTGCCCACCCGCGAGGCGATCGAGAAGCTCAACGCCGCCCGCCTGGCCGCCGACGTGATGGGCGTGCCGACCCTGCTGGTGGCACGCACCGATGCCGAGGCCGCCGACCTGCTGACCAGTGATGTGGATGGCAACGACCAGCCGTTCACCACCGGCGAGCGCACCGTGGAAGGCTTCTACAAGACCCGCAACGGCCTGGACCAGGCGATCAGCCGCGGCCTGGCGTATGCGCCCTATGCCGACCTGATCTGGTGCGAAACCGGCAAGCCGGACCTGGAGTTTGCCCGCAGGTTCGCCGAGGCGATCCATGCGAAGTTCCCCGGCAAGCTGCTGGCCTACAACTGCTCGCCCAGCTTCAACTGGAAGAAGAACCTGGACGACGCCACCATCGCGACCTTCCAGAAGGAGATCGCCAAATATGGCTACAAGTTCCAGTTCATCACCCTGGCCGGCTTCCACGCCCTGAACTACTCGATGTTCAACCTGGCCCACGGCTACGCCCGCCGCCAGATGAGCGCCTTCGTAGAGCTGCAGGAAGCCGAGTTCGCTGCCGCCGACCGGGGCTTCACCGCGGTCAAGCACCAGCGCGAGGTCGGCACCGGCTACTTCGACGCGGTGACCCAGGCGATCCAGCAGGGCCAATCCTCGACCACCGCCCTGAGCGGGTCCACCGAGGAAGAACAGTTCAACGCCGAACGGGCGGCCTGAGCCGGCGAGGGGAGGCCAGGGAAGGCCTGCAAGGCGGCCGGTCGGGGGACCTGCCGCCCCGGTGTCGTCTTCAGACCCGGGTCTTCACATCGTCTAACACGGGAGAACCCGTGTCTTTTCACGATGTTGGGGGCCGAAAGTCGGAAATGGGATAGGGCGCACAGTTTTGAGGAGTGCTATCCTCCATCGCTCACCAGGGGGCGCTGGAAAGCGGGTGTTCGGAAATGACCGGCAAGGGTGCGGCGGCGATCATGTGCGAACAGGAACCAGACATCGACCGAAAGGCGATGGCTGAGATCGTGCACGCCATCCTGAGCAATGGCGAGTCCGCATTGTTCTCCGAATTCGGCCGGCAACGCAAGCTGCCTTCAGGCACGCATCTGTTCCACCGCGGGCACGCCGGCAACACGATGTATGTGATCGTCAGCGGCTGCATCGAACTGGACTTCGGCGAAGACCTCGTCGTGAAGTCGCTCGGTCCCAATGAATTCTTCGGCGAGCTGGGCCTGCTGATCGGCGATCACCAGCGCACGGCCGGCGCGCGTGCGGTCCAGGACAGCATCGTGCTGGAACTGGACCACGAGGATTTCCAGCGCCTGGTCGACCGCGACCCCGGCCTGCTGGCCTACTTCCTGCGCCGCACGATCATGCGCGTGGTCAGCAACGAGCAGGTGCTGATCCGCCAGCTGCGCCGCCGCAACCATGATCTCGAAACCGCGCTGGACAACCTCTACGTCACCACCCATCAGCTCACTCATACCCGCGAGCTGGTGCGCACCGATGAACTGACCGGCCTGCACAACCGGCGTGGTCTGGCGCTGTACCTGCAGGAATGCCGTGCGCAGGAAGACAGCGCGCCGCAGGGCCTGCTGCTGATCGATTGCGACCAGTTCAAGCAGGTCAACGATGTGCATGGCCACCAGGCCGGCGACCGCGTGCTGCAGAGCGTGGCCAACATCCTGCGCTCGGTGGCCACCGAGCCGGACGTGGCCTGCCGCCTCGGTGGCGACGAATTCTGCCTGCTGCTGCGCAGCGCCGACCAGGACAGCCTGCAGCACGCCGCCGAGTTCATCCTCAGCGCAGTGCATGGCCTGATCGGCCGTGCCCACGGCGTGCCGCATGTGTGCCCGGTCAGCATCGGCGTCTGCCTGATCGACCCGCAGACCGACTGGAGCGAGTGGTACGCCCGGGCCGACAATGCGCTGTATCAAGCCAAGCGGCTGGGCGGCAACCGATTGCACTGGTCGCGATCAGCGACCGCCACACCCTGATCGGGAGATCGGCATGAACGGCGACAACGGAACGTCGACCCAGGCCCCGCAGATGCGGGCACTGTTGTTCACCGATCTGTGCGACTCGCTGATCCTGGTGGAGCGCATCGGTGATGCGGCGGCGGCGGAGCTGTTCCAGGAGCATGACCGGCTGGTGCTGGCGTTGCAGCAGCAGTGGAATGGACACCAGATCGATCGCTCGGACGGCCTGTTTCTGTTGTTCGAGCGCACCATCGATGCGTTGGGTTTTGCCCTGGATTACCAACAGCAGCTGCATGCACTGGGGCAAACACTGGGCGTGCCACTGCGCGTGCGCGCGGGCTTGCATGTCGGCGAAGTCATTCTGTGGAGCAACAGTGCCGAGGCCGTCGCGCACGGAGCGAAGCCGATCGAAGTCGAAGGCTTGGCCAAGCCGATGGCCGCCCGGTTGATGCAGCTTGCCAGGCCAGGACAGATCCTGCTGTCCGCACTTGCCGAGTCGCTTGCTCGCCGAAGCAGCTCGGATATTGGTGAACGCGCCAACGCATTGAAATGGAAGTCGCACGGTCGCTGGCGCTTCAAGGGCATGGCCGATCCCCAGCAGATCTGGCAGGTCGCCGCTGATGACACGTCACCCACGCGACGACCCTCAAGTACCAAGAAGGCGTGGCTGGATCGACCGCTGTGGTTGCACCCGGGTGCGCTTTTTGCGGAGATGGCATTCTTCGGCATTCTCGGCATCGTGCTCTGGACACTCATCCGTCCGGACCCAGCCATTGCCTTTGCCGAGCGCGACTGGGTCGTCGTCGGCGACATGCGTAACCTGACCGGCAACACCGTGCTGGACGATTCGCTGCAACAGGCTTTCCGGATCAGCCTGGAGCAGTCCCGCTACGTCAATGTCATCAGCGACATGAAGGCGCGCAGTGTCATCGAGATGATGCGTCGCGATGCGGCCACTCCACTGGATGCACCGCTTGCCTCCGAAGTTGCGATCCGGGTTGGCGCACGGCTGGTGCTGCTTCCCTCGGTTGCCGAAGTAGGCGGTCGCACGCGTATCAATGTGCAGGTCCTCGAGCCGAACTCGCAACGAACGGTCGCCGTCGTTGCCGCAGAAGGAAAGGGGATGGCGTCGCTACTGGCGTCCATCGATAGCGTCACCACACAGTTGCGCGACCAGCTGGGTGAGCAGGAGAGCAGCGTCAAGGAAGCCTCTGCACCACTGCCGTTGGTGACCACGTCGAGCATGGATGCCCTTCGCGCCTACGCGCTGGGCCAGCGACGGTATGCGGACGGTGATTACGTGGGTGCCCTATCCATGTACGAGCAAGCGGTGGCGCTCGATGACACGTTCGCCTTGGCCTGGATGGGGTTGGTGCGCGCACATGTCGCCAACGTGGACAATGATGCCGCGTTCGCCGCCCTTGAACGGGTAAAAGGACTATCGAATCGCTTGCCTACGCGTGAAGCGCTGTACGTGCAGGCATGGTCGACGACACTGACCAACCAAGGCAACGCCGCACAGGGCTGGATGCGCTTGGCGGGGCTCTATCCGGATTACTTCCCGGCGCAACACAACGCGGCAATGTGGCTATTTGTCGACAATCGGTTCAAGGAGGCGCTGCCCTTTGCGGTTCGTGCGGCGGACGGTCGCTTCGAGTTGTCCAACGTCGCCTACGACCAGCTCGGCCGGATTGCACTGGCCAATGGCGACTTCCCGGCGGCCCGGCGTGCACTGGAGATGGCAGTGTCCGGCGGTCGCGCGACCAGCCATCGCTACCTTGCGACTGTATCGGCCAGCCAACGCAACTACGCCGCTGCCGAGGCGGAGCTCGCCAAAGCGCGTGACAATAAGTACGCGGGAATTGAGAGAACTTCCATTGCAGCGGACCAGGGCCATTGGGCCCGCGCAGTGCTGGCGGCGAGCACAGGTTTGAACGCCATGGCGCGGGACACTGGCTTTGCACGCCAGCTGTACCTGTTGCCTCTGGCCACCGCGCACTGGGCGAGCGGTGACGAGCAGGCCACCAGGACGAGCATCCAGCTTGCAGTGGATAGTTCGCTGCACAGAATTGCAGATCCGGGAAACCCGGACATCAGTGATGACGCCATGGTCGCATTGGGAGCGTCCATTCTGGCGCTGCGCCTGAACGACACGAAGACTGCCGAGCGCGTGCTGCACGCTGTGCGTACCCGCAGAGGCAGCACGAGCGGTCGACTGCTTGATGAAATGGAAGCGGTCGTCCAAGCCGAACGTGCCCGGTTGGGTGGAGATGCTTCGGGGGCCCTGCGCGGACTCCAGCCGTTTCTTCAGGGCAGCGCCCGCTTCCAGACGCGCGTAGCGGCCATGAGGGCGTACATGGCATTAGGTCGGGAGGAGGAGGCGCTGGAACAAGCCGATTTCCTTCGTACCCAACGTGGCATGGCCTACGCCGAGTTGGACTGTGGCTACTGCATGCAGACCATGAACGTCGTGGATAGCAATGACGCTGCCAGACTCGCGCAGGAACTGCGGGGCGGCCGCACGAAACACGCCGCCACCGCAGCGATCATCAGGGGCCTTTGAGGGTGTGGCCGCCATCCGGGTTGGCATCCAGCGCCGGGACGATCTGGTTCACTTTCGCCGTCAGCATCATCTGGAGATCCTGCTTGGCCTGAAGAATGTCGGCCTTGGAAGCCAGTTCGTTGACCTTGCAGCAGACTTCCAGCGCGGTGGCATCGTCCAAGGACAGCCCGACTTCGATCAATGCCGCGGCGGGGTCCGTCGAGAAGAGCGTACGGAATGCATCATCACTGCCCAGTCGGGAGATGAGTTCCAGGGCGATGGTGGGTTCAATGGACGGCAAAGACATCGGAGTTCCTTGAGTAGGGACGGATATTCATCAACGTTTTCAGGTTCACAGGCCAACATCGACCTGTCGGGCGCAGTCTTTAGTGTCGATTCGAGCCGGGTGCCTCATGAAGATGGCGCCCGGTTGGTCGATATGGATCAAAGTGCTGGCCGAGGTCCAGCGAACGGGGAGAAGCGTGGTGCGTGTTCGTCGTTGTGAAATTCTGATGTTCGAATCTCAAGAACAAGTGGCGTTCAAGCTTGAGAGCCTGCTGGAGGGTGGCAACGGGATGGTACGCACTCTCCAATGGCTGGCGCTGGCGCCGCATCTGGGTGATTCGGTCATGGTTTCCTCTGCACAACGGGAGGTGCTGGGAACGCTCAGTCCGAGTCTGTGGACAGATGTTGACACACTTGGCAGTGCGACCCGCCTGGAGTTGGACGCGCTGATAGACCATGGCCTGGTGGTGATGGAAGCGCCTGCGGTCGGTAGTGTCGCTGAGCGTCAGCGTCGCGATGACGATCGCCTGCGGGCTGCCCATTGGCACCCCCTCGGCGCCATCCTGCACGCCTTCACCCGCTGGGATTCGGTTGACGCGGTGAAGAACACACAGGATTCCGGAACGGAAACCGCGGCAGGCATGCGCGACGTATTGGGACCTCCGCCTGCCGTGACGAGATCAGAAGGCCAGGGCGATGCGGTTGCGTTGCCGCACGCCGAACCCGATGCCTTCGATGCCCTCCTGCAGCGGCGCGCAACCTGTCGCAATTTCGATGACAGCCGGCCGCTTCCCATGGCCTTGTTTACCCGCATGCTGGGGCGCGTGTTTGCCGCCCAGGCGAAGATCAGGGTAGGCGATGATCTCGTCTTCCACAAAAAGAACAGTCCTTCCGGCGGCGGCCTCCATCCAATGGAGGCCTACCTGATCGTGCAGCAGGTTGAAGGTATCGCATCGGGTCTGTACCGGTACCTCGCCGACTCCCACAGCCTGTTGCCGCTGACCGCGCCGGACCAGCCTCTGCGTGACTTCATCATGGAAAGTGTCGGCCAGCAGCATTGGTTCGCCAACGCCCATTGTCTGGTGACGATGGTTCCCCGCTTCGACCGCAGCTTCTGGAAGTATCGCCGGCACGCCAAGGGTTACCGCGTAGTAACCCTCGAGGCCGGCCACCTGTCGCAGACCCTTTATCTGTCTGCGACGGATCTGGGCCTCGGTGCTTTCATCACTGGCGCCATCAATGAGAAGCACCTGGAGAGGGGATTCGGTCTTGATCCCATCCAGCAAGGGGCATTGGCCGTCTGCGGCTTTGGATGGCGCGCACAGCACATGGAAACCGCCGAACTGGATCCGCTCGAGCAGGTCTGGCAGCGGGTGGGATGAGCGACCACGAGGCGGGCCTCAGCCCGCCTCGAAATCCACCAGCACCGCCCCATCACCCACCTGATCCCCGGCCTTGACCCGGTAACCCTGCACGGTGCCATCGGCCGGTGCCTGCAGCGTGTGCTCCATCTTCATCGCTTCGAGCACCAGCAGCGGCGCGCCGCGTTTGACCGCCGTGCCCGGCGCCACCAGCGTGGC
The DNA here is from genome assembly GCF_052232875.1 of Stenotrophomonas sp. PUT21. Classification (NCBI taxonomy): domain Bacteria; kingdom Pseudomonadati; phylum Pseudomonadota; class Gammaproteobacteria; order Lysobacterales; family Lysobacteraceae; genus Stenotrophomonas; species Stenotrophomonas sp. PUT21. The sequence goes on from NZ_CP197645.1 coordinate 4,269,999, forward strand.
AACGATACGGCCCGGCATCGGTGCGACCAGGCTGCCGGCATCGGCGACGGACTGGTCCGCTTCGCTGACCGGATCATGCAGCGTGAAGCGCTGCACGCCTTCGCTGCCGAACAGATAGAGGTCGTTGCCGTCGCGGATGACGGTGGCACGGTGCAGCTGCTCGCCGATCTGCACGCGCAGCGCGTCACCGGCCAGGCGGCCGCTGCCCTGCAGCGTGTTACCGTCCATGTGGACGGTCCACTGTTCGCCCGCACCCTGCACGGCCACGCTGCGCTGGGTACCCCGGTGCTCAAGCGTCAGCGCGCGCGCGGCCGCCGCGCCCAGGCGCCAGCCATCCTGGGCCTGCCACGGCGAGTGTGGGTCACGCGCATCACGGCTGGCAGCCTCGCTGGTCGCTACGCCGGCAATCGCGGCCAGCGCCCAGAGCGCCGGATCGCTGTCGCCGTCGTTGGGCGCCAGGGCGGCCTGCTCGCGCTCGATCAGCGCGGTATCCAGCTTGGCCTGGCTAAACGAATCGGTCATGACCAGCCGGCGCAGGAAGGCCGCATTGGTGGTCACGCCGACCACTTCGCACTCGGCCAAGGCCTGCTGCATGCGGCGCAGCGCGGCATCGCGGTCGACATCCCAGACGATCAGCTTGGCGATCATCGGGTCGTAGAACGGGGTGATCGCATCGCCCTGTTCGACACCGGCATCCACGCGCACGTGCGCGGTGTTGGCCGGCAGGCGCAGGTGGCGCAGGGTGCCGGTGGACGGCAGGAAACCGCGGTCGGCGTCTTCGGCGTACAGGCGGGCTTCCAGGGCGTGCCCGCGGATCTGCAGCTGATCCTGCTGCAGCGGCAGCGGCTCACCGCTGGCCACGCGCAGCTGCCAATCGACCAGGTCGGTGCCGGTGATGCACTCGGTGACCGGGTGCTCCACCTGCAGGCGGGTGTTCATTTCCATGAAGTAGAAATCGCCATCGGGGCCGGCGATGAACTCCACCGTGCCCGCGCCGACGTAGTTGACCGCGCGCGCGGCATCGACGGCGGCCTTGCCCATTGCGGCGCGGCGCTCGGGCGTCATGCCGGGGGCAGGCGCTTCTTCGAGCACCTTCTGATGGCGGCGCTGCACCGAGCAGTCGCGCTCGAACAGGTACACCACGTTGCCGTGGCTGTCGCCGAACACCTGGATCTCGATGTGGCGCGGGCGCTCGACATACTTCTCGACCAGCACGTGCGCGTTGCCGAACGCCGACTGCGCCTCACGCTGGCAGCTGGCCAGCGCCTCGGTGAAGGTCGCGCTGTCGTCCACACGGCGCATGCCCTTGCCACCGCCGCCGGCGCTGGCCTTGATCAGCACCGGGTAGCCGATGCTGTCGGCCTGCTTGCGCAGGAATTCGGGGATCTGCTCGTCGCCGTGGTAGCCCGGGGTCAGCGGCACGCCGGCCTGCTGCATCAGCGCCTTGGCCGCGCTCTTGTCGCCCATCGCGCGGATCGCCGCAGCGGAGGGGCCAATGAACACGATGCCGGCCTCGGCGCAGGCCTGCGCGAAACCGGCGTTCTCCGAGAGGAAGCCGTAGCCGGGATGGATCGCCTGCGCGCCGGTGCGGCGGGCGGCGGCCAGGATGGCGTCGCCACGCAGGTAGCTCTCACGCGCCGGTGCCGGGCCGATCGCAATGGCCTCGTCGGCCAGGCGCACGTGGCGCGCGTTGCGGTCGGCGTCGGAATACACCGCCACGGTGGCGATGCCCAGGCGCTGGCAGGTGGCGATGACGCGGCAGGCGATTTCGCCACGGTTGGCGATCAGGATCTTGGTGAACATGGTGGTCTCGTTGCGCGGGCCAGGGGCGGCGGTGCCAGGCGGCACCGCCCGTGCATTACATGCGGAACACGCCGAAGTCGGTCTTCTTCGCCGGAGCGTTGAGGCTGGCCGACAGCGCCAGGCCCAGCACACGGCGGGTGTCGGCCGGATCGATCACGCCGTCATCCCAGAGCCGGGCGCTGGCGTAGTACGGGTGGCCCTGCGATTCGAACTGCTCGCGGATCGGCGATTTGAAGCCGTCTTCTTCCTCGGCCGACCACTGCCCGCCCTTGGCTTCGATGCCATCGCGCTTGACCGTGGCCAGCACGCTGGCGGCCTGCTCGCCACCCATCACCCCGATGCGCGCGTTCGGCCACATCCACAGGAAGTTGGGCGAGTAGGCGCGGCCGCACATTCCATAGTTGCCGGCGCCGAACGAGCCGCCGATCACCACGGTGAACTTGGGCACCTTGGCGCAGGCCACGGCCATCACCAGCTTGGCCCCGTCCTTGGCGATGCCGCCGTGCTCGTACTTGCGGCCGACCATGAAACCGGTGATGTTCTGCAGGAACACCAGCGGAATGCCGCGCTGCGTGCACAGTTCGATGAAGTGCGCGCCCTTCAGCGCGGACTCGGAGAACAGGATGCCGTTGTTGGCGATGATGCCCACCGGGTAGCCGTGCAGATGCGCGAAGCCGGTGACCAGGGTGTTGCCGTAGCGCGGCTTGAACTCGTCGAAGCGCGAATCGTCGACCAAACGCAGGATCACTTCGCGCACGTCGTAGGGCTTGCGCGTGTCGGCCGGGATCACGCCGTACAGCTCGTGGGCCGGATGCCGTGGTTCCACCGGGGCCTGCACCGCCAGCGCCGGCTCGGGCTTGCGCCAGTTGAGCTGGGCGATGATCGCGCGGACCCGGGCCAGCGCCTGCAGGTCGTTGTCGGCCATATGGTCGGCCACGCCGGAGATGCGCGTGTGCACATCGGCACCGCCCAGTTCTTCGGCGGTGACCACTTCACCGGTGGCCGCTTTCACCAGCGGCGGGCCGCCGAGGAAGATGGTGCCCTGCTCGCGCACGATCACCGTTTCATCGCTCATCGCCGGCACGTAGGCGCCACCGGCGGTGCAGCTGCCCATCACACAGGCGATCTGCGGGATGCCCTGCGCGGACAGGTTGGCCTGGTTGTAGAAGATCCGGCCGAAATGATCGCGGTCCGGGAACACCTCGTCCTGCAGCGGCAGGAACGCACCGCCCGAATCCACCAGGTAGATGCAGGGCAGGCGGTTCTGTTCGGCTACTTCCTGCGCGCGCAGGTGCTTCTTGACCGTCATCGGGTAGTAGGTGCCACCCTTGACCGTGGCATCGTTGGCCACGATCACGCACTCCACACCCGAGACCCGGCCGATGCCGGCCACCACGCCGGCGCTGGGGATCGGATCGCCGTACATGCCGTGCGCGGCCAGCGGGGCGATTTCCAGGAAGGCGCTGCCCGGGTCGAGCAGGGCATCGATGCGGTCGCGCACCAGCAGCTTGCCGCGCGCGGTGTGCTTGGCGCGTGCCGCTTCGCTGCCGCCCAGCGCGGTCTGCGCCAGGGTGGCGCGCAGGTCGTCGACCACCGCCTGCAGCGCGGCGCGGTTGGCCTCGAAGGTGTCGCTGCCCGGTTGCAGCTGGGTGCTCAGTACGGTCATGGCAGGGCCCTTACTTGGTGCGCTGGAACAGTTCGCGGCCGATCAGCATGCGGCGGATCTCCGAGGTGCCGGCGCCGATTTCATACAGCTTGGCATCGCGCCACAGCCGTCCGGTCGGGTACTCGTTGATGTAGCCGTTGCCGCCCAGGATCTGGATCGCCTGGCCGGTCAGCCAGGTGGCCTTCTCGGCCGAATACAGGATCGCGCCGGCTGCGTCCTGGCGCGTGGTGCGGCCCTGGTCGCAGGCGCGTGCCACCGCGTAGACATACGCACGGCAGGCGTTGAGGCCCACGTACATGTCGGCCAGCTTGGCCTGGATCAGCTGGAAGGTGCCGATCGCCTCGCCGAACTGCTTGCGCTCGTGCACGTACGGCATCACCACGTCCATCGCCGCAGCCATCAGGCCGAGCGGGCCGCCGGAGAGCACCACGCGCTCATAGTCCAGACCGGACATCAGCACCTTGACGCCACCGCCGACCACGCCGAGCACGTTGGCTTCGGGCACTTCGCAATCCTCGAACACCAGCTCGCAGGTGTTGGAGCCGCGCATGCCCAGCTTGTCCAGCTTCTGCGCAGTGGAGAAGCCCTTCATGCCCTTCTCGATCAGGAACGCGGTGATGCCCTTGGCACCTGCATCCGGATCGGTCTTGGCATAGACCACCAGTACATCGGCATCCGGGCCGTTGGTGATCCACATCTTGTTGCCGTTGAGCACGTAGTGATCGCCGCGCTTGTCCGCGCGCAGCTTCATCGAGACCACGTCCGAGCCGGCGCCCGGCTCGCTCATCGCCAGCGCGCCGACCAGCTCGCCGCTGCACAGGCCGGGCAGGTAGCGCTGCTTCTGGTCTTCGTTGCCGTTCTTGCGCAGCTGGTTCACGCACAGGTTGGAGTGCGCGCCGTAGGACAGCGCGATGCCGCCGGAGGCGCGCGAGATCTCTTCCATCGCCACCACGTGCGCGAGGTAGCCCATGCCGCTGCCGCCGTATTCCTCTTCCACGGTCAGGCCGAGCAGGCCCTGTTCGCCGAGCTTGCGCCACAGCGCATTGGGGAACAGATTCTCTTCGTCGGCCTTGGCCGCCAGCGGGGCGATTTCAGCGGAGGCAAAATGGGCCACGCTCTGGCGCAGCAGGTCGATCTCTTCGCCGAGATCGAAGTTCATGGTCGGGACGTGCATGGGCGACTCCGCAACAACAAGGGATGGGACGCGCCGGGAGGGATGGACGGGCTGACAGGGCCGTCCCGCGGGCGATGTACCCCCAGCGTAGCCGGGTTCGACAAAGAAGTGAATACAAATTCAAAAATTGAACATAGAATCAACAAATGGCCTATAAACGCTCCGCCCTGATGGAAGAACGCCTTGCCGGCGCCCGCGAACGCATCCTGCTGGCAACCCGTGCGCTGGTAGCGGCCGGCGGCTACCGCAATGCGCCGGTGACCGCCGTGGCGGCCGAAGCCGGGGTCTCCACCGGCCTGATCTACCGGCACTTCCCCTCCAAGGCCGAACTGTTCGTGGAGGTGCTCACCGCCGCCGTCGAGCACGAGCTGCGCATCTTCGAGGGGATCGCGGCCGAGCCGCTGCCCGCGCCCGAGCGCCTGCGCCGGGCGATCACCGCCTTCGTGCGCCGCGCGCTGGCCGGCCCCGGGCTGGCCTATGCCTTCATCGCCGAGCCGGTCGACCCGGAAGTGGAAGCCGAGCGCATCCGCTGCCGCCGTCTGTTCGGCGATGTGTTCCGGCGCATCGTCGCCGATGGCGTGGAGGCGGGCACCTTCCCGCAGCAGGACACGCATGTCGCAGCGGCCTGCATCGTGGGCGCGTTCACCGAGGCGCTGGTCGGCCCGACCGCGCTCAGCCGCGACGCGCATGGCGACGAAGACGCGCTGGTCGAGTCGATCTGTATTTTCTGCCTGCGTGCCGCCGGCGCCTGAGCCGCGCCGATGCTGCATTGCGACACCGGCGGGTCGCTTGCGCAGCGCCGCCGACGCTGGTCATACTCGGCCGACAAGCCGTGGTCCAACGACTACCAGCCAGGGGTATAGATAGTGCGGAATTACGACCTCGAGTTCCTGAAACGCTTTTCCATGGTCATCGCGCTGCTGATGGCCATCACACTCGGCCTCATCCTCTTTGCGGCCTACCTGCATACCAGCATTCCCCCTGAAGTTTCGCCGATGGCGGCCAAACGTACCGAGCAGCGCATCGCGCCGGCCGGTGCGGTCTATGCCGGCAGCACCGGTGCCGCCGCGCAGGCCGCGGCCCATGCCGCGGCGCTGGTCAAAGCCGCCTCGCAGGTCGCCTATGGCGGCACCACCGATGGCAAGGTGATCTTCGACAACCTCTGCACCGCCTGCCATACCAATGGCGTCGGCAATGCGCCCACGCTGGACCACAGCCATTGGGATGCGCGCATCGCCCAGGGCAAGGACACGCTCTACAAGCATGCCGTGGAGGGCTATACCGGCCCGGACGGTGGCATCATGCCGCCCAAGGGCGGTAATCCGGCGCTGACCGAGGAGCAGATCCATGCCACGGTCGATTGGATGCTCGCCAACCTGAAATGACGGCTTTGCCGGATCAGGCCACCGACGCCGCCGAAGGGCGGCGTTTCACGTTATGTGGTTAGCCTTGTCGCACTTCCCTGGAGTCCTGCTTCCGATGCGCCGTACCCCCCTCGTGTTCGCTCTCGCGCTGGCGTTGTCCGGCGCGGCCCATGCCGCCCAGCCGCAGCCCGCCACCGCGCCGCAGGTGCGCCCGGCGCCGACCACGTCGGCCACGGTCACCCTGACCGCGCCGCCCACCGACTGGCGCACGCTGGATGGCCAGCAGGTGCGCATCGCCGCACCGCTGACCCTGGCCGGCACCGATGGCCTGTCGCGTTTCGGTGAGTTGACCGTGGCCTTCGGCGGCCGCCTCTGGCAGCCCAGCGAAGTGGCCGCACCCGGCACTGCCGGGCATGCCCAGGTGGTGGCCGACAACCTGCACCGCCGGCTGGTGCTCGACGATGGCAGTGACGCCCGCGACCCGGGCCCGGTGGCCTACCTGCCGGCGGCCGCGAACCTGCGCACCGGGATGGTGTTGCGCAATGTGGAAGGCGTCGTCCGTATCGATCCCAAGGGCAACCCGCGTCTGCAGGTGACCCGCCCGCTGAACCTGCCGGCGCTGGAGCGCCCGGCGGTGCCGGTGGTGGCCGGCGCCCTGCACGTGGCGGCGTTCAACCTGGAGAACTTCTTCAACGGCGATGGCCAGGGCGGCGGCTACCCGACCCTGCGCGGTGCCCGCACCCTGGCCGAACACCAGGCGCAGAAAGCCAAGCTGGTCGCCACCATCAACGCGCTCGGCGCCGATGTCGCCGCACTGATGGAACTGGAGAACGACGGCTACGGCCCGCAGTCGGCGATCGCCCAGCTGGTCGATGCGCTCAATGCCGATCGAGGCGACGGGGCCGATTGGCGCTTCATCGACGCAAAGCAGGGCCCGGGCGACAACCCGATCCGGGTCGGCATCATCTACCGCGCCACGCGCGTGAGCCCGGTGGGCGCCCCCGCCGTGCTGGAAAAAGAGCCCTTCGGCGAGCGCAGTCGCGTGCCGCTGGCGCAGGCCTTCCGTGCCGGCAAGGGCGCCCCGTTCGTGGTCGTGGCCAACCACTTCAAATCCAAGGGCTGCTCGGACGCGACCGGCGCCGATGCCGATCAGAAGGACGGCCAGGCCTGCTGGAATGCCACCCGGGTCGCCTCGGCCATGCTACTGGACCAGTGGCTGGCGACCGACCCGACCGGCGCCGGCACCCGCGATGCGGTGCTGCTGGGCGACTTCAACGCCTACGGGATGGAAGACCCGATCCGCACCCTGCACGCGGCCGGCTGGCGGGATGCGTTCGCGGTGGCCAAGGTCGAACGGCCTTACAGCTACGTCTACAACGGCATGACCGGTCGGTTGGACCATGCGCTGTTGAGCCCGGGCATGGCCAAGCGCCTGCGCGCGGCGGCGGAGTGGCACATCAATGCCGATGAAGCCGACGATGTCGGCTACCGCGACCGCAACGAAGCGGGCCCGTGGCGCAGTTCGGACCATGATCCGTTGCTGCTGGGGTTTGATCGCTGATCCCGCACGGGTGCGCCGGCACGCCGGTGCGCCCGGTCACCGGCGCGTTGCCTTGGTAGTGCTGGCCGCTGGCCGGCAGCTCATCAACCAGTCACCACGTTCCCCACGCGATCAACCCGATCGCCACCACGGCCAACCCCAGACCCACCCGGTTCCAGACACTGGTGCGCTCGCCGAAGCCGACGATGCCCACCAGCGCACCCAGCACCACCACGCCGATGTTCATGCCGGCGAACACCACCGCCGGGCTGTCCGGCAGGTGCTGGTGCGCGCGCACGTAGAACAGGATGTTGCCGAAGTTGAGCAGGCCGAGCAGGGCGCCACCGGCCAGGTTGCGCCACCGCAGGCGTGCGATGCCGCGCAGGTGGCGCCATAGCTGCAGGATGAGCATCAGCACGAAGGCCAGGCTGAAACTGGCCAGCAGTGCGGCCATCGAGGGCGTGCCCGACAACGCCACCTGCTTGAGCAGGATGTCGACCAGGGCATAGCCCACCCACACCGCCAGCAGCCATGGCCAGGCCCGCCCACCGGAGGGCGCGGCCGCACCGGCGCGCGGGCGCACGCTGATGCCCAGAATCGCCAGCAGGCCCAGCCCCAGGCCGGCCAGCTTCCAGCCGTTGGCGGTCTCCCCGAACACCAGGAACGCAGCCAGCAGCGACAGCAGCAGCGACAACCGCTGGGCCACATCGCTGCGCACGATCCCGGCGCGGGTCACCGCGCGGGCCATCATCAGGAAGATCGCCGGCAGCGCCACGGCCAGGCAGAGCAGGGCGGCCCACGGCGCATGCGCGGTCTGCAGCGAGGCCAGCGAGGGCTGCAGCAGCACCGCGCTGAGCACGCTGGCGACCAGGTAATTCCAGGTCACCACCTGCGGCATGTCCAGCCGCTGGCGCGGCGCCAGCTTCAGCAGGACCGAGACCAGCACGCTGCAGAGAACGCTGAAAACCAGATAGTGCATGTACGGATCCGGCGGGGGCGGCGGTGAAGCACGCGGAGGGACGGTATTATGACGCCATGCACAATCCCCCATTTCCCCAAGAAAGCGGTGCGCTGACGCTGGACGGACCGGTCGGTCCGCTGGATGTCGTGGTTGATCTGCCCGAGGCCGGTGTCGCGGTGCAGCCGGTGGTGGCGATCGTCTGCCACCCCCTGTCCACCGAGGGCGGCAGCATGCACAACAAGGTGGTGACCATGGCCGCGCGCTCGCTGCGCGACCTGGGCATCGCCACCGTGCGCTTCAACTTCCGCAGCGTCGGCGACTCGGCCGGCACGTTCGACAACGGCGTGGGCGAGCAGGACGACCTCAAGGCCGTCGCGGCCTGGGTCCGTGCGCAGCGGCCCGGCCAAGCGCTGTGGCTGGCCGGTTTCAGTTTTGGTGCGTATGTCTCGTTGCGCGCCGCGGGCGACCTGCAGCCGACCACGTTGATCTCGATCGCGCCGCCCGCCGGGCGCTGGGATTTCGAGGGCATGCAGCCGCCGGCCCAATGGCTGGTGATCCAGGGCGAGGAAGACGAGATCGTCGATCCGCAGGCGGTCTATGACTGGCTGGATGGCCTGGATGCACCGCACGAACTGGTGCGCATGCCCGATACCAGCCACTTCTTCCACCGCAAGATCGTCGACCTGCGCGGCGCGCTCATCCATGGCCTCAAGCAGTGGCTGCCCAACCCCGCCCCCGACGCGGCATGAGCGAGACCGTGATGACCCCGTCGCAGCGCTACGCCGATGGCGTGGCCCGGGGTGAATGGCAGAACGACCCGGCCCAGCATGCCGCCCTGGCCGAGCTGGACCGCATCCACCTCGCGCTGGTCGACAGTGCGCAGGATGGCTGGCTGGATCGCCTCTCCGCATTCTGGAAGAAGCCCGAGCCGGTCAAGGGCCTGTATTTCTGGGGCGGGGTGGGGCGCGGCAAGACCTTCCTGGTCGATCTGTTCTACGACGGCCTGCCGATCGAGCAGAAGTACCGCACCCATTTCCACCGCTTCATGCGCGGCATCCACGAGCGCCTGCGCGAGCACCAGGGACAAAGCGATCCCCTGGCGAAGATCGCCCAGGAATGGCGCAGCAAGCTGCGCGTGCTGGTGCTGGATGAATTCTTCGTCACCGACATCGGCGATGCAATGCTGCTGGCGCGCCTGCTCGAGCGCATGTTCGCCGAGGGCGTGACCCTGGTGACCACCTCCAACACGGCGGTGGAGAACCTGTATCTCAATGGGCTGCAGCGCGACAGCTTCCTGCCCGCAATCGGGCTGCTGCAGACCTACTGCGTGGAGCTGTACGCCGAAGGCACAGAGGATTACCGCATGCGCGCGCTGACCCGCTCGCCGGTGTACCAGTCCCCGATCGATGCCGGCAGCGATGCCTGGCTGGCCGGCCGCTGGGCCGAGCTCAGCGGTGGGCAGCCGGCGAAGGCGGGCAACATCGAGATCGAAGCGCGCAAGATTCCGGTGCGCGGCCGCGGCAAGAGCATCGTCTGGTTCGATTTCAAGGCACTGTGCGAAGGCCCGCGCGGCCCCTCGGATTACATCGAGATCGCGCACGAGTTCAACACCGTGCTGCTGGGCGACATCCCACACTTCGACAAACTCAACGAAGACGCTGCGCGCCGCTTCGTCAATCTGATCGACGAGCTCTACGACCGCCACGTCAACCTGGTCTGCACCGCGACCGATTCACCGGTCGGGCTGTATTCCGGCGTGCGCCTGCAGGGCGCGTTCGAACGTACCGCCTCGCGCCTGATCGAAATGCAGAGCGCCGAGTACCTGGGCACCCCGCACCGCGCGTAGCTCCACGCCGGGCCTGGATAGGCCGTGATGTAGATCCACGCCATGCGTGGATGCTTGCTACAACGGGGGCAGCACCAGCGCGTCCCCGCGCGGCTGTTCGTGCGCGATCGGCACCGCTGCATCTTCGTCGCGGTCCATCACCATCATCGCCAGCGGCTTGCCCTGGTAGCGCACCTCCAGCGACTGCTGGATCGCATCCAGTGCCAGCACCTGGGTGCACAGCGACTGGGCCTGCGCCTCCAGCGCCTGCCCGCGCGCCTCCATGCGGCGCTCCAGGTCGGCCTCCATCTTCTCGGCGCGGGCCTCGATCCGGTCCGAGCCGCCGGTCAGCATCGTCCACATCACGCCGCGGGCCAGCGAGGCCGACATCGACTCGGCGGCCTGCTCGATCCGGGCTTCAAACTGCTCGCCGAACAGATCCTGCTCCCAGATCCCGCGGCCAAGGGTACGGCCGACGTACTCGTGGGCATCCTTGCGCAGCCCATCCACCTCGCGCGCCTTGCGGCGGCTGCCGGTCATGATCTCCACCGTGGCGCCCAGCGCATCGAAGGCGATGTCCGTGGCTTCCCCGGCTACTCCGGCCACCGCAGGCACCAGCTGGCGGGTGCCCCATTCGAGCTGGCGCAGGCGCTGGGCATCGGCGTCGCTGACGGGGATCGGCTGCCGGTCGATGTTCAGCTCGCCATCGTGGAAGAAGATTTCTGCCGGCACCTGCTCACGGTTGCGCAGCCAGATCCCACCACTGTCCACCAGCACGTTGTAAGGCGTGCTCACCCCGCACTGGCGGGAGGAGAGCTGCGGGGCCTTGCTCTCGCCCGCCGCGGCGGTACCGGCCACGGTCAGGCCCACCATCAGACAGCCGATCAGGGGCAGGCGCATGGTCGCGTTCATATAAAGGAGACAACCGGAGCGTGGCACCCCGGAGCGCCCCCGGCGCGGGTCGGAAGTCACCCTGACCGGCGGCCATTCGTTAGGGCTGCGTGAGCGGGCGTTGTTCTGTTTTCGAGGAGGACAATCCGGCCATTTGCCCTTGACTGCGCACTCGCTTTCGACAGGTCCAGACCGTTCGTCGGACGCTTTTCCGGCCCGGTCCTTGCGCCGCAAGGGATTGGGGAAATTCACTACATTTGGCGTTGACGACACCTGGTACCCCCACTATCTTGTGGCCGTCGGTACCGCCGACCACAAGTCGACGGGAGTATTGCCTTCACGCCGATGGCCTGAAGACCTACTGACAACCGCACGAAGTACAGCGTGTGGTGCCGGTCGCAGGATTCTCCGGGGGGAGAGGACCGGTGACGCAGGGGAACCGCCCGCAGGCTTGCCTGCCCGGGTCGCGGCTCCTGCGACGCCGATAGTCCACCCTTGAGCATCTCTGCATCGGTTCCGGCGCCTGCCAGGCAGACCCACGCTGTACCACCCCAAATCACGCCAAGAGGAAAACGCCGTGAGCACCGAAACCAGCGCAGCTATCGATAAGGAAAGCGAATTCCTGCTGACCTCGCCGCCCACGGCGACCGCCATGAGCGTGACCAAGCGCAATGGCACGACCGAACTGGTGGACCTGAACAAGATCGTGCGCGCCGTCCAGCGCTGCTGCGAAGGTCTGCATGCGGTGGATCCGATGCGCGTTGCGACCCGCACCATCTCCGGCCTGTACAACGGCGCGACCACCCAGGAGCTGGACGAGCTGTCCATCCGCACCTCGGCGCTGCTGATCGGTGAAGAGCCCGAGTACGGCCGCCTCGCCGCGCGCCTGCTGGCCAACTTCATCGCCAAGGAAGTGTCCGGCCAGGAAATCCATGCGTTCTCGCAGTCGGTCGGCCGCGGCCACGAAGTGGGCCTGATCAACGCGCGTCTGCTCGAGTTCGTGCAGATCAACGCCCGCAAGCTCAACGACGCGATCGATCCGTCGCTGGACCTGCACTTCGATTACTTCGGTCTGCGTACCCTGTACGACCGTTACCTGCTGCGCCATCCGCACACCCGCAAGGTGATCGAGACCCCGCAGCAGTTCTTCCTGCGCATCGCCAGCGCGCTGAGCGAAGACGTGCCGGAAACCCTGGCGCTGTACAAGCGCATGGGCAACCTGGATTACCTGCCGTCCAGCCCGACGCTGTTCAACTCCGGCACCACGCATGAGCAGCTGTCCTCGTGCTTCCTGCTGGATTCGCCGCAGGATTCGCTGGAGTCGATCTACGCCAAGTACGGCGATATCGCCCAGCTCTCCAAGTTCAGCGGCGGCATCGGCGTCAGCTACAGCCGCGTGCGTTCGCGTGGTTCGCTGATCAAGTCGACCAACGGCCATTCCAACGGCATCGTGCCGTGGCTGAAGACCATGGATTCGTCCGTGGCGGCGGTGAACCAGGGCGGCAAGCGCAAGGGCGCGGCCTGTGTGTACCTGGAAACCTGGCACGCCGATATCGAGGACTTCCTCGAACTGCGTGACAACACCGGTGACGAATCGCGCCGCGCGCACAACCTGAATCTGGCCAACTGGATCCCCGACCTGTTCATGCAGCGCGTCGAGGCCGACCAGGAATGGTCGCTGTTCGATCCGAGCGTGGTGCCCGAGTTCACCGATCTGTTCGGCGAAGCCTTCGAGCAGGCCTACCTGCAGGCCGAAGCCCAGGGCAAGGCCCAGCGCACCATCTCCGCACGCAAGCTGTACTCGCGGATGATGCGTACCCTGGCCGAGACCGGCAACGGCTGGATGACCTTCAAGGACAAGTGCAACCGCGCCAGCAACCAGACGCTGCGCCCGGGCAACGTGATCCACCTGTCCAACCTGTGCACCGAAATCCTGGAAATCACCTCGGCCGAAGAGACCGCGGTGTGCAACCTGGGCTCCATCAACCTGGGCAACCATTTCGATACCCACGGCGAGTTCGATTTCGACAAGCTGGCCGACACCGTGCGCCTGGCCGTGCGTCAGCTCGACCGCGTGATCGACCTGAACTTCTACCCGATCGAAACCGCCCGCCGCGGCAACCTGCGCTGGCGTCCGGTCGGCCTGGGCTGCATGGGCCTGCAGGACGTGTTCTTCCGCAAGCGTCTGGCCTTTGACAGTGCCGAGGCCCGCGCGCTGTCCAAGCAGATCGCCGAAACGATCTACTTCCACGCGCTGGAAACCTCGTGCGAGCTGGCCCAGGAACGCGGCAAGCACCCGTCCTTCGCCGACACCCGTGCGGCCAGCGGCGAGCTGCAGTTCGATGCCTGGAACGTGGTGCCTGAGGACACCGCGCGTTGGGACGCCCTGCGTGAGCGCATCAAGGAACACGGCCTGCGCAACTCGCTGCTGATCGCGATCGCCCCGACCGCGACCATCGCCTCGATCGCCGGTTGCTACGAGTGCGTCGAGCCGCAGGTGTCCAACCTGTTCAAGCGCGAAACGCTGTCCGGCGACTTCCTGCAGGTCAACCGTTACCTGGTGAACGAGCTCAAGAAGCTCGGCCACTGGACCCCGGAAATGCGCGACGCGATCAAGCTGGCCGAAGGCTCGATCCAGGGCATCACCCAGATCCCGGAAACGCTGCGCCACGTGTACCGCACCGCCTGGGAACTGCCGATGCGTTCGCTGATCGACATGGCCGCCGACCGCGGCGCGTTCATCGACCAGTCCGCCTCGCTCAACCTGTTCATGGAAAGCCCGAACATCGGCGCGATGTCCTCCATGTACATGTACGCCTGGAAGCAGGGCATCAAGACCACGTACTACCTGCGTTCGCGCCCGGCGACCAAGATCGCCAAGACGACCGTCAGCAGCTACACCCCGGTCGAAGCCGTCGCCTGCTCGCTGGAAAATCCGGAAAGCTGCGAGGCGTGCCAGTAAAAACAAGGCGTGCCGGCCCACCGGGCCGGCACCGCCGGGTACGCCGACCAACGTTGGCGCCTATCCGGGAACACCGGTTCCGCCGGAAAAATCACACATCCGGTAGCGACCGACCGTTGGTCGGTCGTTGCCAAGAAGGACGAAACACCATGGCCGACAAGCCTCGTCAAATGCTGCTCGATCCAGGTTTCGAACTGACGTTGCGCCCGATGCGCTACCCGCAGTTCTATGACATGTATCGCAACGCCATCAAGAACACCTGGACGGTCGAGGAAATCAACTTCCAGATCGACATCAGCGACCTGCACGGCAAGATGTCGCCGGGCGAGCGCCACCTGATCCACCGCCTGGTCGCGTTCTTCGCCACCGGCGATTCGATCGTGTCCAACAATCTGGTGCTGAACCTGTATCAGCATCTGAATGCGCCGGAAGCGCGCATGTACCTGTCGCGCCAGCTGTACGAAGAAGCGCTGCACGTGCAGTTCTACCTGACCCTGCTCGACAACTACCTGCCCGATCCGGACGAGCGCGCCAAGGCGTTCGACGCGGTGGAGAACATCGACTCGATCAAGAAGAAGGCGGACTTCTGCTTCAAGTGGATCGACTCGATCCAGAACCTGAAGCGCATCGAGACCCGTGACGAGCGTCGCCAGTTCCTGCTCAACCAGATCTGCTTCGCGGCGTGCATCGAGGGCCTGTTCTTCTTCGCGGCCTTCGCCTACGTGTACTACTTCCGTTCGCGTGGCCTGCTCAACGGTCTGGCCTCGGGCACCAACTGGGTGTTCCGCGACGAGAGCGCGCACATGGAGTTCGCGTTCGAGTGCGTGGATGTGATCCGCGAGGAAGAGCCGGACCTGTTCGACGATGCGATGAAGCAGCAGGTGTACGACATGCTGGCCGAGGCGATTGAGTGCGAAGTGCAGTTCGCCGAGGACGTGCTGTCGGGCGGTGTGGCGGGCATTTCGACGCGTGACATGCGCCAGTATCTGCAGCATTGCGCGGACAATCATTTCCATCGCCTGGGCATGGAGAAGAAGTACAACGTGCGCAATCCGCTGAGCTTCATGGAGCTGCAGGATGTGCAGGAGTTGACCAACTTCTTCGAGCGCCGTTCGTCGGCCTACCAGGTGGGCGTGAAGGGCGAAGTGTCGTTCGACATGTCGTTCTGATCTGACGCTGACGTCCTGATTCCGAAAAGCCCCGGACCTGTTCCGGGGCTTTTTCGTTTCCCGCTTTACTCGCTTAAGCGTTGAAGCGTTGAAGCAAGAGCGTTGGCGTCCTGATATTGCGAGTAGAAGTGATCCGGGCAGGCAAATGCTGGACCCGCCGTAAACACGTCCTTGTGGGCTCGTGGGCCGCATCCATGCGGCCCCAACGGTCCTGCATTCGCCTGCCCGGGTCACTTCCCATGGATCTCCCATTGCGGTTGGAGAGGCGGTTGCTACCAACGTGCCATGACCATCAATGCACCCCTTGGTATCCACATACATCGTGTAAAGCAGAGCCATGCTCGGCTCCTCTTCCCCCCCACCAAGTCGCGTAAGCACCCGCCAAAGCCGCTCTCCCTACCGCGCAACGACGCACTATCCAGAGGAGGTCGGGGGCCCCTTTGCAGGACCGTTAAGCGGCATGGATGCCGCTTACGAGCCTACAGGGACGTATTTACGGCGCGTCCAGCAAAGGGGCCCCCGACCTCCTCGAACCGATGGAGATAAAAGCGCCAAGAATGCTCTACGCGACCAGCCCCCCTGGCGTATCATCCGCGCCACCCCACCATTCCCGGCCCCCGCCATGACCCCCATCCCCGAGACCATCCCGCCCATCGAAGTCCGCATGGCCGAGATCGTGTTCCCCAACCACACCAATCACCTGGGCACCCTGTTCGGTGGCCAGGCGCTGGCCTGGATGGACAAGGCGGCGTTCCTGGCCGCGGCCCGCTATTCGCGCCGTACCGTGGTCACCGCGCGCTCGGACCAGGTCGATTTCAAGCTGCCGATCCGCATCGGCCAGATGGTGGAGACCGTCGGCCGCATCGTCGAAGTGGGCCGCAGCTCGATGAAGGTGGAAGTGGAACTGATCGCCGAAGATCTCCACACCGGTGAGCGCAAGCTGTGCACGCGCGGGCACTTCGTGATGATCGCGCTGGATGCCGACGGCCACCCGACCAGCGTCCCGTCGCTGCCGGGTGACATCCCGGGCCCGTAAGCGGCTGCCGATCTCCCGATTGCCTCACTGTCCCTGCGCCCCCATCTGTTGTCCATGAGCACCCCCCTCGCCGAATTCATCGACCGCGCCCAGCGCCTGTTCGTGCTGACCGGTGCGGGCTGCAGCACCGATTCGGGCATCCCGGATTACCGCGATGCCGATGGGCAGTGGAAGCGGACACCGCCGGTCACCTATCAGGCTTTCATGGGTGAGCTGGCCACGCGCCAGCGCTACTGGGCGCGCAGCCTGCTGGGCTGGCCGCGGT
The DNA here is from genome assembly GCF_052232875.1 of Stenotrophomonas sp. PUT21. Classification (NCBI taxonomy): domain Bacteria; kingdom Pseudomonadati; phylum Pseudomonadota; class Gammaproteobacteria; order Lysobacterales; family Lysobacteraceae; genus Stenotrophomonas; species Stenotrophomonas sp. PUT21. The sequence goes on from NZ_CP197645.1 coordinate 4,286,655, forward strand.
TCGGTTGGGCCCAGCCGAACGGCACGCATGCTGCGCTCGCCGCGCTGGAAGCCCGTGGCCAGGTCGAGCTGCTGCTCACCCAGAATGTCGACCGCCTGCATCAGCGGGCGGGCAGCGAGGCGGTGATCGATCTGCATGGGCGGCTGGACCAGGTGCGCTGCATGGGCTGCGAAGCACGCACGCCGCGCGAGGCGTTCCAGCACCGGCTGTTGGCGCTCAATCCGGGCTGGGAGCATCTGGAGGCTGCACAGGCGCCAGACGGCGACGCCGATCTGGACATGGATTTCTCGTCCTTCCAGGTGCCGGCCTGCCCGGCCTGCGGCGGCGTGCTCAAGCCGGACGTGGTGTTCTTCGGTGAAAGCGTGCCGCACGAACGGGTCGCCGCCGTTCACGAGCATCTGCAGCGCGCCGATGCGGTGCTGGTGGTCGGCTCCTCGCTGATGGTCTATTCCGGCTTCCGCTTCGTGCAGGCCGCCGCGCAGGCCGGGTTGCCGATCGCTGCGCTCAACCGTGGGATTACCCGCGCCGACGCGCTGCTGAGCCTGAAGGTCGACCAATCCTGCGCCGAGTCACTGGCCTTCCTGCTGCCGGGAACCGCCACCGCCTGAGCCGCTGCGAAACACTGATCCACTGGCACGGTTGCCTCCGCCGCCGCACAGGAGTGCAATGGCGCCCGGTTCCATTTCCTCTTCCCGAGTTCCCCCCTTGAGCCAGCTCTTCTCCTCCATTTCCTTCGGCCCGCTGTCGCTGCCCAACCGCATCGTGATCGCGCCGATGTGCCAGTACTCCTGCACCGACGGCCTCGCCAATGACTGGCACCGCATCCACCTCGGGCAGCTGTCGCAGTCCGGCGCCGGCCTGCTGATCCTGGAAGCCACCGCCGTGCTGCCGGAAGGCCGCATCAGCTGGGCCGATCTGGGCCTGTGGGATGACGCTACCGAAGCCGCGCTGGCCTCGGTCGTGGCCTCGGTCAGGCAGTGGTCGCCGATGCCGCTGGGCGTGCAGTTGGGCCATGCCGGCCGCAAGGCCTCGGTCAACAAGCCGTGGGAAGGCGGCGGCGCGATGGACCCCTCCGACCCGCGCGCGTGGCCCACGGTCGCGCCGTCCGCGCTGCCGTTCGCCAAGACCGATCCGACCCCGACCGAACTGGATCTGGCCGGCATCGATGCCATCGTGGACGCCTTCGCGGCGGCGGCACGTCGTGCCGAACGGGTCGGCATGGACCTGATCGAACTGCATGCCGCGCACGGTTACCTGCTGCACCAGTTCCTGTCGCCGCTGAGCAACCGCCGCGAGGACGAATACGGCGGTTCGCTGGAGAACCGCATGCGCCTGTTGGTGCGCGTGTTCGATGCAGTGCGCGAAGCGGTGTCCGATCGCATCGCGGTCGGTGTGCGCATCTCGGCCAGCGACTGGGTGGCCGGCGGCTGGGATATCGAGCAGACCACGACCCTGGCGCACGTGCTGGACGCGCGCGGGTGCCAGTTCCTGCATGTCTCCAGTGGTGGCAATGATCCGCGCCAGCAGATTCCGCTGTCGCCGGGCTACCAGGTGCCGTTCGCGCAGGCGATCAAGGCGCACAAGCTGCGCATGCCGGTCATTGCGGTGGGCCTGATCACCGAGCCCTCGCAGGCCGAATCGATCCTGCGCCATGGCCATGCCGATGCGATCGCGCTGGCCCGCGGCATCCTCTACGACCCGCGCTGGCCGTGGCATGCCGCCGCCGCACTGGGCGATTCGGTGGCACCGGCACCGCAGTACCTGCGCTGCGAACCGCGCGAAGCCCGCGGTGTGTTCATCGCCCCGGAACGCTGAGGCGCTGGGATCGGCAGGGGCGGCGGCCTACCGCGGCTGTCCCTGCGCTCAGCGGGCGTCCACCCGCCACGCCGGCGGCAGCCCTTCGATGATGTGCTGCATCAGCGCCCGCACCTTCGGCGTCAGGTCGCGGCGATCACTGACGCACAGGAACAACCGCATCGGCTCCGGTGAGGCTTGCGTGCTCTGCGCATCGCCGGGCTCGAACAGCGCCTGCAGCTCGCCGCGTGCGAGATAGGGCGCGGCGACGAACGCGGCCAACCGGGTGATGCCGCCGCCGGCGACTGCCATCGCGGCCAGCGCATCGATGTCGTCGCTGACCAGCGCCGGGGCCACCTCGGCATCGAAACGCATGCCGTCGCGCACGAAGCCCCACGGCAGGTAGCGCCCGTCCAGCGGGTAGCGCAGCAACAGGCAGCGGTGCTCGCGCAATGCCTCCGGCGTCAGCGGAATACCAGCGCGTGCGAGATAGGACGGGGCGGCGCAGAACACGAACGGCACCTGGGCGATCGGCCGCGCCACCAGACCTTCCTCCAACTGCGGCTCGATCCGGATGCTGACGTCCACGTCTTCGTGCGCGTGGTCCACGCTGCGGTCGGTGAGCAGCAGTTCGATCGCCAGGCGCCGGAAGCGTGCCTGCAGCGAAGGCAGCAGGGGCGCCAAGGCGTGCCGGCCGAATGCGGTGCTGCTGGCGATCCGCAGCCGTCCTTCGGGCGTGGCATCCAGATCGGTCACGGCGGCCTGGGCGCGCTGCAGGTCGCGCTCGATATGGCGCACCTGGGCCAGGTACAGCGCACCGCGCTCGGTCAGGGCCAGGGTGCGGGTGGTGCGGTTGAGCAGGCGCACGCCCAGGTGGGCCTCCAGCCGGGCGATGTTCTGTCCGACCGCCGCCGGGCTCACCCCCAGCGTCCGCGCGGCGGCGGCCAGGCTGCCGGCGTCGGCGGTCCGGATGAAGCTGCGGATTGACTGGAGAATGTTCATGCTGGCCGCCATTCTCGCGCTCCATTGGAAAGAATTTCTTTATAAAGCGCCAAGGCCATCCGGTCTACCCGCCCTGCGGGGGCCTGCTTATCGTGCCTGTCCCGCAACCGCCAGGTTGCCTGCTCGCCCGGGTCTGCTGCCCGGGCGACGCCGCTTCCGCGTTGTGCCGCCCCCGCTGCCGTCGCGTCCTGCGCACGGCCTGGCAGCCTTCCCCGGAGATGGACATGAACCCAGCGCTCGCCCCCCTCGATACCGACCCGCAGGAAACCCAGGAATGGCGTGAGTCGCTGGAGGCGGTCATCCACGCCGCCGGCCGCCCGCGCGCGCATTACCTGATGGACCAGCTGACCGAGCTGGACACGGCCCGCCATGGCGACCTGCACGGCCGCGTGTGGACGGCGTACACCAACACCATTCCCGTGGAACGCCAGCCGGCCTACCCGGGCGACCTCGGCATCGAGCGCCGGCTCAACGCGATGATCCGCTGGAACGCGATGGTGATGGTGCTGCGCGCCGGCAAGCACTCCAACGTGGGCGGCCACATCGCCACGTATCAGTCCGCAGCGGTGCTGTACGACGTCGGCTTCGATCACTTCTTCCGCGGCCGCACCGACACCTTCGATGGCGACATGATCTACATCCAGGGCCACTCGGCGCCGGGCATCTACGGCCGTGCATTCGTCGAAGGCCGCATCGCGCCGGAACGGATGGACAACTTCCGCCGCGAATCCGATCGCGATGGCCTGTCCTCGTATCCGCACCCGCGCCTGATGCCGGACTTCTGGCAGTTCCCCACCGTTTCGATGGGGCTGGGGCCGCTCACCGCCGCCTATCAGGCGCGCTACATGCGCTATCTGGAATACCGCGGGTTGAAGGAGCACCAGGGCCGCAAGGTCTGGGCCTTCCTTGGTGATGGCGAAATGGACCAGCCCGAATCGCTGGCGGCGATCTCGGTGGCCGGCCGCGAGCGCCTGGACAACCTGGTGTTCGTGGTGAACTGCAATCTGCAGCGCCTGGACGGCCCGGTGCGCGGCAACGCCAAGGTGATCCAGGAACTGGAAGGCACCTTCCGCGCCGCCGGCTGGAACGTCATCAAGGTGATCTGGGGCGGTGGCTGGGACGCGCTGCTGGCCAAGGACAGCACCGGCCTGCTGCGCCAGCGCATGATGGAATGCGTGGATGGCGACTACCAGACCTTCAAGTCGCAGAACGGTGCCTATGTGCGCGAGCATTTCTTCGGCAAGTATCCCGAGCTGCTGGCGCTGGTCGCCGACCTGAGCGATGACGATATCTGGGCACTGGCCCGCGGTGGTCACGATCAGCAGAAGGTCTACGCCGCGTACGCGCAGGCGGTCGCCGGCAACGGCCGGCCGAGCGTGATCCTGGCCAAGACAGTGAAGGGCTTCGGCATGGGCGAGGCCGGCGAAGGCCAGAACATCAACCACCAGCTCAAGAAGATGAGCGCCGATGCCGTGCGTGCGTTCCGTGATCGGTTTGATCTGCCGGTCAGTGACGACCAGCTGGAGGAGATGCCCTACCTGCGCCCGGCGCCGGGCAGTGCCGAAGCGCGTTATTTCGCGCAGCGTCGCCAGGCCCAGGGTGGCCAACTGCCGGCGCGCGTGACCCACGTCGATCCGTTGCCGGTGCCAGCGCTGTCGGCGTTCGCCACCCAGCTGCAGGGCAGCGGCGAACGTGGCCAGTCCACCACGATGGGCTTCGTGCGCATCCTCACCACGCTGCTCAAGGACCCCGAACTGGGCAAGCTGATCATTCCCATCGTGCCCGATGAGTCACGCACGTTCGGCATGGAAGGCCTGTTCCGCCAGATCGGCATCCACTCCTACCTCGGCCAGTTGTACACCCCGCAGGATGCCGGCCAGCTGAGCTATTACAAGGAAGCCAAGGACGGCCAGATCCTGCAGGAGGGCATCAACGAATCCGGTGCGATCTGCTCGTGGATCGCCGCCGGCACCGCCTATAGCAACCACGGCCTGGCGACGATTCCGTTCTACATCTTCTATTCGATGTTCGGCCTGCAGCGCGTCGGCGATCTGGCCTGGGCCGCCGCCGATGCCCGCACCCGCGGCTTCCTGCTGGGTGCCACCTCCGGCCGCACCACGCTGATGGGCGAGGGCCTGCAGCACGATGACGGCCACAGCCACGTGCTGTCTTCGGTGATCCCCAGCTGCGTGTCCTTCGATCCCACCTACAACTTCGAACTGGCGGTGATCATCCAGGATGGCCTGCGCCGGATGTACGTGGACCAGGAAGATATCTACTACTACATCACCGTGCTCAACGAGGCCTATCCGCACCCGGCACTGCCCGAAGGCAGCGAAGCAGGCATCCTCAGGGGCCTGTACCTGCTGCACCCCGCCGCCGCCGACAGCGACCCTGCGCTGCGCGTGCAGCTGATGGGCAGCGGCGCGATCCTGCGCGAAGTCGAAGCCGCGGCGACGCTGCTGCAGCAGGACTTCGGCATCGCCAGCGACGTGTGGAGCGCCACCAGCCTCACCGAACTGCGCCGTGATGGCCTGGCGGCCGAGCGCTGGAACCTGCTGCATCCGGTGCAGGAGCCGCGGGTGCCGTACGTGCAGCAGTGCCTGGCCGCGCACCCGGGCCCGGTGATCGTGGCCACCGACTACATGAAGATCGTCGGTGACCAGATCCGCCCCTTCATCGAGGGCCGCCGCTTCACCGCGCTGGGCACCGATGGCTTCGGCCGTTCGGACACGCGCGAGTCATTGCGTACGTTCTTCGAGGTGGACCGCCACTTCATCGTGCTCGCCGCGCTCAAGTCGCTGGCCGATGAGGGCCGGATCGAACGTGCCCAGCTGCAGGTGGCGATCGACCGGTACGGGATCGATGTGGAAAAGGTGGACCCGACGGCGGTGTAATTGCTGGGAGGCACCCTTGGTTGCATCTGAGAGCATCGACCGCAGCCCGGCGGTGCTCGCTTACACTGGCCGGATGCGCCCTGATTCCATCCTCACCCTCTCATGCCCGGACCGTACCGGGATCGTCTACCGTGTGTCCGGCCTGCTGTTCGAGCTGGGCTGCAACATTCTCGATGCCCAGCAGTTCGGCGACGACGAGAGCGGCCGGTTCTTCCTGCGCGTGCATTTCGATCGGGCCGCCGAGCAGTCACTGGGCGACGTGGAAGCCCGCATGGCCACGCTGGCCGCCGAGTTCGGGATGGACTGGCAGCTGCATGACGCCCGCCGCCGGGCACGGCTGCTGGTGCTGGTGAGCAAGCAGGGGCATTGCCTCAACGACCTGCTGTTCCGTGCGCACAGCCGGCAACTGCAGGTGGACATCGCGGCGGTGGCCTCCAATCACGAGGACTTCGCTGCCTTGGCCGGCTCCTATGGGGTCCCCTTCCATCACCTGCCGGTCAACGCCGACAACCGTGCCGTACAGGAGCAGCAGATCATCGACCTGGTCGAGCGCGAGCAGATCGATCTGGTGGTGCTGGCGCGTTACATGCAGATCCTGTCGCCGCGGCTGTGCGAGGCCCTGGCGGGGCGGGCGATCAACATCCATCACAGCTTCCTGCCCAGCTTCAAGGGCGCGCAGCCGTATCACCAGGCGCACGCGCGCGGGGTCAAGATCATCGGGGCGACCGCGCACTACGTGACGCCGGATCTGGACGAAGGCCCGATCATCGAGCAGGACGTGGCGCGCGTGGACCATGCGATGACGCCGCGCGATCTGGTGCGGCTGGGCAGCGATACCGAATCGCAGGTGCTGGCACGCGCGGTACGCCGGCATGTGGAGCACCGCATCCTGCGCAACGGTCATCGCACCGTCGTGTTCCGCTGAACTGCGGCGCCGGTGCCGGTGCCGCCTGTCAGACAACCGCGATCTTCGCCTTCGCCAACGCCTCACGCACCATGCCGTCATTGGCCTCGGTGACCGGCCGGGTCAGGTCCCACAGGAACGTGACCCGGAACCCGGACTTCACCGCGTCCTGTGCACTCCACAACACGCAGTAGTCGCGCGCCAGGCCGCATACATGCACCTCGCGGATGCCGCGCTCATGCAGCCAGCCGGCCAGGCCGGTGGCCGGGCGGGTGCCATCGGGACCGTGGTTTTCGCGGAAGGCACTGTACGAGTCCACCTCACGGCGGGTGCCTTTGCGCAGGATCAGGTCGGCGCCCGTCCAGTCCACCCCGGGGTGCAGCACGGCACCGGCGCTGCCCTGCACGCAGTGGTCCGGCCACAGGGTCTGCGGCTGGGCGTGCAGCAGGATCGCTTCGAACGGGAGGTGGCCCGGGTGCTGGCTGGCGAGGGAGGCGTGGTCGGCCGGGTGCCAGTCCTGGGTCGCCACCACGGTGCGGTAACGGTGTTCGGCCAGCAGTGCCGCGATGTCCGGCACGATCGCATCGCCGTCCACGCAGGCCAGCGCACCGCCGGGCATGAAATCCGGCTGCAGGTCGATCACGACCAAGGCGACATCGGCGGGGTAACGGCTCATGGCGGCTTCACAACGGTGGGGGCGCCCCAGTCTAGCCGACGCCCCCGCAACGGTCAGTCGGCGTCGCCCTGCCTGGAGGTGCCATCGCCGTAATACAGCACGCCCAGTTTGATGCGCTCGCGGCCGGTCTCGCGGCGGTGGCGGTTGGCGTCACGCAAGGAGTACACGCAGCCGCAGTACTCCTGCTGGTAGAACTGCTCGCGCTTGCTGATCTCCACCATCCGCGCGGCACCGCCGCCCTTGCGCCAGTTGTAATCCCAATACTGGATGCCCGGATAGTGTGCGGCGGCACGGTGGCCGCAGTCGTTGATCTGGTTCATGTCCTTCCAGCGTGAGATGCCCAGCGAGCTGCTGATCACCGCAAAGCCGTTCTCGTGCGCATACAGCGCGGTGCGCACGAAGCGCATATCGAAGCACATCGTGCAGCGGATGCCGCGCTCGGGCTCGTTCTCCATGCCGCGGGCGCGCGAGAACCAGTTGTCGGTGTCGTAGTCGGCGTCGACGAACGGCACGCCATGTTTCTCGGCGAAGCGGATGTTCTCCTGCTTGCGCAGTTCGTATTCCTTCACCGGGTGGATGTTGGGGTTGTAGAAGAAGATCGTGTAGTCGATGCCGGAGGCGGTGATCGCTTCCATGACCTCGCCCGAGCACGGCGCGCAGCACGAATGCAGCAGCAGTTTGGTGTGCCCGTCGGGCAAAGAGAGGGTAGGGCGGTCGATCGGCGTCAGGTCATGCGGTTTCATGCGTTTCTCGTCGACCCCACCGCCGGCAACGGCGGCGATGGGGTCCTTGGGGCGGTCTACAAAGGGTCCATCACGCGGCGTTGGCGTCTGCCGTTTCCTCACGCAGTTCGCGCGCGGCGGCCACCAGCGCTTCCAGCGCGGCACGGGTTTCCGGCCAGCCACGGGTCTTCAGGCCGCAGTCCGGGTTGACCCAGATCTGCTCCGGGCGCAGCACTTCGGCGGCTTTGCGCAGCAGTGCCAGCATCTCGGCCTTGTCCGGCACGCGCGGGGAATGGATGTCATACACGCCCGGGCCGATCTCGTTGGGATACTGGAAACGCACGAAGGCATCCAGCAGTTCCATGCGCGAGCGCGAGGTCTCGATCGAGATCACGTCCGCATCCATCGCGGCCACCGAGTGGATGATGTCGTTGAACTCGGAGTAGCACATGTGGGTGTGGATCTGGGTCGCATCGCGCACGCCGCTGGCACTGATCCGGAACGCTTCCACCGCCCAGTCCAGGTAGTCGCGCCATTGCGCGCGGCGCAGCGGCAGGCCTTCGCGGATCGCCGGCTCGTCGATCTGGATCACGCCGATGCCGGCCGCTTCCAGGTCGGTCACTTCATCGCGCAGCGCCAGCGCGATCTGGCGGCAGGTGTCCGCACGGGACTGGTCATCGCGCACGAACGACCACTGCAGCACCGTCACCGGGCCGGTCAGCATGCCCTTCATCGGCAGCTGGGTGAGCGACTGCGCGTACTGCGACCAGCGCACCGTCATCGGCTGCGGACGGGTCACATCGCCGAAGATCACCGGCGGCTTCACGCAGCGCGAGCCGTAGCTCTGCACCCAACCGTTCTTGGTGAAAGCGAAGCCGTCGAGCTGCTCGCCGAAGTACTCGACCATGTCGTTGCGTTCGAACTCGCCGTGCACCAGTACGTCCAGCCCGATCTGCTCCTGCACGCGCACACAGTGTTCGGTCTGGGTGGCCAGGAAGGCATCGTAATCCGCATCGGAGAGCTTGCCGGATTTGTTGCGGGCACGCGCCTCACGGACCTCCAGCGTCTGCGGGAATGAACCGATCGTGGTGGTCGGGAAGCGCGGCAGTTTCAGCGCGGCGGCCTGGGCCAGGTGGCGCTGCGGATAGCGGCTGTGGCGCTGTGCATCGGCCGGGGTCAGCGCGGCCAGGCGCGCGGCGACGGCCGGGTTGTGCACGCGCGGCGAACGACGGCGCGATTCGATGCATTCGCGCGAATGGGCGAGCGGCGCTTCGGCCCGCGCCGGTGCATCGATCGCATCGGCCAGCACGCGCAGCTCGCCGAGCTTCTGCCTGGAGAACGCCAGCCAGCTGCGCAGTTCGTCATCGAGCTTCTTTTCGTGGTCCAGATCGACCGGCGTATGCAGCAGCGAACACGATGGCGCCAGCCACAGCGCATCGCTGCCCACGTGACCGTGGGCGTAGCGCGCCAGCACCAGCGCGTTGTCCAGATGGGTGCGCCAGATGTTGCGGCCGTTGACCAGGCCGGCTGACAGCACGCGACCGGCCGGCAGCGCCTTGATCACCGCATCGAGTTGCTCCGGCGCGCGGACCAGATCCACATGCAGGCCATCGACCGGCAGCGAGGCGGCCAGCGTGAGGTTGTCTTCCAGCGCACCGAAGTACGTCGCCACCAGCACCTTGGGGCGCGTAGCCTTGGCCAGCACCGCATAGGCATGTTCGAACGCGGCGCGGGTGGCCTCATCCAGATCCTGCACCAGCAGTGGCTCATCCAGCTGCACCCACGCCGCGCCGGCCGCCTTGAGCTCGGCAAGCAACTGCACATACACCGGCAGCAGCGCATCGAGCAGATCCAGCGCGTTGCTGCCATCGGTGGTCTTGGACAACCGCAGGAACGTGACCGGCCCGATCAGCACCGGCCGGGTTTCGATCCCCAGCGCCTTGGCCTGGCGGTATTCGGCCAGCGGCTTGTCGCCGCGCACCGTGAAGGTCTGGCCGGCCTGCAGCTCGGGCACCAGGTAGTGGTAGTTGGTGTCGAACCACTTGGTCATCTCCAGCGCATGCAGGTCGATGCCATCGCGCTGCAGGCCACGCGCCATCGCGAAGTAGCCGCTCAGCGGCTCGGCATCGGCAAGCGCGCGGTAACGGGCCGGGATCGCATCGAACAGGAAGGCGGCATCCAGCACCTGGTCGTACAGGCTGAAGTCGTTGCTCGGCGGCACATCCACGCCGGCCTCGCGCTGCAGCTGCCAGTGGCGTTCACGCAGCTCGGCCGCGGTGTCCTGCAGCGACGCGGCGCTGCTTTCGCCGGACCAGAAGGCTTCGAGCGCGCGCTTGAGTTCGCGCTTGGCGCCGATGCGCGGAAAACCCAGGTTGGTAACAGTGGTCATTGGAACGTGTCCTCATTGCGTAGGGGCATTGAGGAACGAAGGAACCGCGCGCCGTCCGGGGCCTTGCAGCCCGTTCCGCCCCGCCAGCGACCTTCGCCCCCGCGGGCGAACCGGATGCCGTGAAGCGGGCGCACGGGGGCAGCGCCATGCAGGCGGCATGGCGGCAGGCCCCGGCAACCTCCCCGCGGACGTTCCAGGTCGAATCGGAGGACGGTCATGTCCTCCGGCCGGGGCCGGTATTCGGGCTGATGGACACGGGCGCGGGCGCCCACCTACTCCCTGCCGCTTCCCAGGCCCCAGGGCCCAGTGCTGTTGGCAGGTGTCGTTTCCATTCACCGCTGCGGGGCAGCTCCGGAATGGGCGCGCGAGGCGCCTTCACCGGATTCCCGTTTAAATCCATCCCTTCATCTGCATGAAGCGATGGATACCTTCGGCGAGCACAAGGTAGGCCGAAGGCGGGCGATGGTCAAGTCGTCTGCGCGATCCGCCCACTGCATCCAAACCACCGCCGCCTGCGTATCTCCCTGCAAGCCCGCCCGTTTGGACCCCCATGCGCCAGCCCTTGCCCTGCCTGATCCTGCTGCTGTCGGTGAGCGCCGCCCCCGTAAGTGCCGCCGATCAGACCGTGCAGCGTCAGGAAGGCCGCGCGTACGCCACCGCCGATGGCCGCCTGCTGTATCGCGAGACGCATTGGCTGCAGGGGCCGGCGAGTGCGCAGTCGCGGCTGGTCCTGTACCGCTGCAGTGACGGCCGCCCGTTCGCGCGCAAGTGGATGACGCCGCAGGGCAGCCCGCAGACACCGGATTTCACCCTGGACGATGGCCGCGATGGCTATCAGGAAGGGGTGCGCGGCAATGCCGCTACCCGCCAGGTATCGGTCCGCGCCAGCGCCCAGGCCCCCACCTTCAGTCGCGCCATCACCCTCCCCTCGGGGGCGGTCGTCGATGCCGGTTTCGACGCGGCTGTACGCAGCCATTGGGCCGCGTTGCAGGCCGGACAGAGCGTGGCATTCCAGTTCCTGCTGCCCAGCCGCCAGCGCCTGGTGACGCTGAAGTTGCAGCGCACCGCCGCGGTGAGCTGGCAGGGCCAGCCGGCCGAGCAGCTGCAGATGAAGCTGGATGCGTGGTTCGGCTTCGCGGTGCCGGCTGTCACCTTGGTCTATGCCACGGCCGATCAGCGCCTGCTGCAGTTCACCGGCACCGGCAACGTCCGCGATGAGAAGGGCACGTACCCGCAGGTGCGGGTCGAGTTTCCGGCCGCACCGGTCGCCACGTCTGCGGCCGAGGTGTCCGCTGCGCGCACGCAGCCGTTGGTGAAGACATGCGGTGCCTGAGCGCCCCCTTGCGGACAGCGGCTGGAGCAACGAGGATGCCGGGACGCCCGTTATCGACATTGAGCCTGCAATGCCCGAGCTGGACGCCGCCGCCGCTGCATCACACCGCCTGGACGAACTGCTGGTCCGGGTCGCCGGCGGCGATCGCCAGGCGTTCGAGTCGGTCTATCAGCTGGCGTCCGGACGCCTGTTCGCGATCTGCCTGCAGGTACTGCGCGACCGCGGTGATGCCGAAGAGGTCCTGCAGGACGTCTTCACGACGGTCTGGCACAAGGCGGGGCAGTTCGACCGCGCCAAGGCGGCGGCCATGACCTGGCTGTCGATGATGGCGCGCCACCGCGCGATCGATCGCCTGCGGGCGGCGCCGCCGCGGGCGCTGGATGATCTGTCGGTGGCCGAGGAACTGCCCGATTTCGCGCCGCAGCCGGCCCAGGTGGCCGAGCAGGCCTCGGATCACGAGCGCCTGCAGGACTGCCTGGAAACACTGGAGCCGCGCCGCCGCTCGCTGATCCGGCTGGCCTTCCTTGATGGCGCCAGCTATGAAGAACTCGCGCGCCGCATCGGCTCGCCGCTGGGCTCGGTGAAAAGCTGGATCCGCCGCGGGCTGGGCCAGCTTCGGGTGTGCCTGGAACGATGAACGTGCGCGACCTCCATGATCTGCAGGACGACGGCGAACCGCCGAGCGCCGACATCCTGGCCGGCGAATACGTGCTCGGCGTACTCGATGCCACCCAGCGCGCCGCTGTTGAGCGGCGGATCGCGGGTGATCCCGGCTTCGCCCGGCTGGTGACCCAATGGGAGAACCGCCTTGCGCCGCTGCTGGAGTCACTGGGCAGCGAAGCGGTTCCCGCGCATCTGTGGCCGCGCATCCGGACGTCGCTGGGCTGGCCGTCGGTGAGCACTGCCTCGCCACGGCTCTGGCAGCGCACTGGTTTCTGGCAGGGCATGACCGCGTTGGCCGCCGCCTTGGCACTGGTAGCGGTGTTCAGTCGCCGCGATCTGGAGCCGCCGGCCCCTTCGCCCACGCCGGTGGCAGTCACGCCGACCACGCCACCGCTTCCGGCCGAGCCGGAGCAGGCGACCAAGCCGGTCACCCCGCTGCTGCACGACGACGGCACGCCGGGCTGGCTGGCTTCGGTCGATAAGGCCCAGGGCAAGGTGCTGATGGTGCCGGTCCCGGCCGCAGCCGATGCGGCCGGGCGTGCGCCGGAACTGTGGCTGATCCCGGCCGGCGGCGAACCGCGTTCGCTTGGCCTGGTCTCCATCGATCGCGCACACACGGTTGCCGTACCGGACACGTTGCGTGATGCGCTTGTGAACGGCTCGGTGCTGGCGATCACGCTGGAACCGGCGACCGGTGCGCCGCAGGGCGTTCCGACCGGTCCGATCATCGCCAAGGGCGACATCGCCAACCTGTAACCGCACCTGCCCGGCGTTTTTTTCCGGATCCGTGCATCCAAACGCGGCCCGCTCCCGTATCTCCTGTTAACGCCTCAGGAGAAGCGAGTCATGTCGGTCAGCCCCACCCCGGACGCAGGACGCACCGCACCGCGACGCCGCTGGGCCACGCTGCTGCGCTGGTTCGACACCAGCACGGATGCGGCAGCCCCGGCAGGCGAGCCGCAGCGCGTGGACTGGGTGCGGGCGATCTCCTTCGCGGCGATGCACCTGGCCTGCCTGGCGGTGATCTGGGTGGGTGTCTCCTGGGTCGCGGTGGGTGTGGCGGTGGGGTTGTACGCGGTGCGCATGTTCGCAATCACCGCCTTTTACCATCGCTACTTCTCGCACCGCACGTTCCGCACCTCGCGCGCCGTGCAGTTCATCTTCGCGCTGATCGGCGCCTCCAGCGTGCAGCGCGGGCCACTGTGGTGGGCCGCGCATCACCGCAATCATCACCGCCACACCGACACCGCCGCCGATCCGCATTCGCCGTCGGTGCATGGCTTCTGGTGGAGCCACATGGGCTGGTTCCTCACGGTGGAAGGTTTCCGCACCGACTGGTCGCGCATTCCCGACCTGGCCAGGTATCCCGAGCTGCGCTGGTTGGACCGTTTCGACACCCTGGTGCCGGTCGCGCTGGCCGCTGCCCTGTTCGGCCTGGGTGCCCTGCTGGAGCGTATCGCGCCGTCGTGGGGCACCAGCGGCGGGCAGATGCTGGTGTGGGGTTTCTTCATTTCCACCGTGGTGCTGTTCCACGCCACGGTGACGATCAACTCGCTGGCGCACCGCTTCGGCCGCCAGCGCTTCAACACCGGAGACGACAGCCGCAACAACCTGTGGCTTGCCCTGCTGACCTTCGGTGAGGGCTGGCACAACAACCACCACTTCTTCCCGGGCACCGCGCGCCAGGGCTTCTACTGGTGGGAAGTGGATGTCACCTGGTATGGCCTGCGTGCGATGGCCGCGCTGGGGCTGGTGCGTGATCTCAAACCCGTGCCGGCCTGGGTGCTGGCCAAGGCGGAGCACTGACATGCGTATCGCCGTGATCGGATCGGGCATCGCCGGCCTCTCCAGTGCGTGGTGGCTGAGCCAGCAGCACGAAGTGACGCTGTTCGAAGCCAATGACTACCTGGGGGGCCACACCCATACGCACGAGGTGGAGGTCGATGGCCGCACACACGCGGTGGACACCGGCTTCATCGTGTTCAACCCCGCGCACTACCCGCTGCTTACCGGGCTGTTCGAGGAGCTGGGCGTCGCCTCGCAGCCGACCACGATGAGTTTCTCGGTGCACAGCGAGCGCAGCGGGCTGGAGTACAACGCGACCTCGCTGGATACGCTGTTCTGCCAGCGCCGCAATCTGGTCTCGCCGCGCTTCTGGGGAATGCTGCGCGATCTGCGCCGGTTCTACCGCGAGGCGCCGGCGCTGCTGGAGCGCGAAGACGACGGCCCTTCGCTGGGTGAGTTCCTGGCCAAGGGCCGCTATGGCCGCACCTTCATCGACGAGCACCTGCTGCCGATGGCCTCGGCGTTGTGGTCTTCGCCCACGGCCAGCCTGGCCGCCTTCCCCGCGCGCTACCTGGTGCAGTTCATGGCCAACCACCAGATGCTGCAGATGACCGGGCGCGCGCCGTGGCGGGTGGTGCAGGGCGGTTCGGCACGGTATGTCGAGGCGCTGCGCAGTCGCTGGCAGGTCCGCGAGCGGCTGGAGTGCCCGGTGTTCGGGGTGGAGCGCCACGAGCATGGCGTGCGCGTGCACAGTGCTGCCGGGCTGGAGGGCTTCGACCAGCTGGTGCTGGCCTGCCACAGCGATCAGGCCCTGGCCTTGCTGTCCGATGCCGATCTCACCGAGCGTGCGGTGCTGGGTGCGATCCGGTACCAGCCCAACGAGGTGGTGCTGCATACCGATGCCAGCCTGCTGCCGCGGGACCGCAAGGCCTGGGCCGCCTGGAACGCGCACGTGCCGCGCGATCCGCTGGCGCCGTGCACGGTGAGCTACTGCATGAACCTGCTGCAGGGCATCGATACGCCCACGCCCTTGGTGGTCACCCTCAACCGCAGCAGTGCGATCGATCCGGCCACCGTGCTGCGTCGCCTGCAGTACGCCCACCCGGTGCACGATCACGCGATGGTGCGGGCACAGCAGCGCTGGGCGGAGATCCAGGGCCATCGCCGTACCTGGTTCGCCGGCGCCTACTGGGGCTGGGGCTTCCACGAAGACGGCATCCGCAGTGCGCGGCGCGTGGTCGATGCGCTGCAGGCGCTGGATGCGGAGTCTTACTGGCCGCTGGCCGAGGCACTGCCGGCATGACCGCCAGTGCGATCTACCGTGGCTGGATGCGCCACCGGCGCCACGCACCACACGCGCACGCGTTCGGCTATCCGATCGCGCAGCTGTTGCTGGACCTGGACGAACTGCCGCGCCTGTTCGCGCGGCGCTGGTTGTGGTCGGTCGGCCGCCGCAACGTGGTGGAGTTCCGCCGCAGCGATTATCTCGGCGCGCCCGATCAGCCGCTGGCCGATGCGGTGCGCGCCCGCATCACGCAGGCGCTGGGGCGTGCGCCGACCGGGCCGATCCGCCTGCTGACGCATCCGCGCTACGCCGGCCATGTGTTCAATCCGGTGAGCTTCTACTACTGCTATGCCGCCGACGGCACCACGCTGGACAGCATCGTGGCGGAGATCACCAATACGCCGTGGAAGGAGCGCCACGCCTACGTGCTGCCGGTGGCGCAGGCCGATGCCCACGGCCGCGCGCTGTGCTGGTCGTTCGATAAGCAGTTCCACGTGTCGCCCTTCATGCAGATGGACTGCGAGTACCGCTGGCGCTTCACCGCGCCTGGCGAGGACCTGCACGTGCACATGCAGGTCTGGCGCGAGGGGGTGTGCCAGTTCGATGCCGATCTGGTGATGCAGCGCCATCCGCTCACCGGGCGTGGCCTGGCCGGCGTGCTGCTGCGCTACCCGCTGATGACCCTCAAGGTGGTAGCCGCGATCCACTGGCAGGCGCTGCGCCTGTGGCTCAAGCGCAACCCCGTCCATGACCATCCTTCTCTTGCCGGGAAATCCCCATGAACGACATGACCCGCGCGGTGGCCCTGCCGCAGCCATCCGCCCTTGAAGGGTTCCTGCGCGGGCGCCTGCTGGCGCAGCTCGCCCCGCTGCGCGGCGGCCATCTGCGCCTGCGCGATGCGCTCGGCGATGTGCTGATCGGTGATCCACAGGCCACGCCACAGGTGACGGTCTGGGTGGATGATCCCGGCTTCTATCGCGCGGTGGCCGCGCAGGGCAGTGTCGGTGCGGGCGAGGCCTACATCCGCGGTGACTGGCGCTGCGATGACCTGGTCGCGCTGGTGCAGCTGCTGGTACGCAACCGGGATCTGCTCGATGGCATGGAGCGCGGCCCGGCACGCCTCGGCGGCTGGCTGCTGAAAGGCTGGAACCGGCTGCGCCGCAACACGCGCGAAGGCAGCCGCCGCAACATCGCCGCGCACTACGATCTGGGCAACCCGTTCTTCTCGCTGTTCCTGTCCGGCGACCTGATGTACTCCTCGGCGCTGTATGCGAGCCCAGACGACACGCTGGAGGCAGCCTCCGAGCGCAAACTCGCGCGCATCTGCGAGCAGCTGCAGCTCACCGCCGCCGATCGCGTGGTCGAGATCGGCACCGGCTGGGGCGGCTTCGCGCTATACGCGGCGCGGCACATCGGTTGCCACGTCACCACCACCACCATCTCGGTCGAGCAGTACACGCTGGCCAAGCAGCGGGTGGAGGCGGCCGGCCTGCAGGACAAGGTGACCCTGCTGCTCAAGGACTACCGCGATCTGGAGGGCCAGTACGACAAGCTGGTCTCCATCGAGATGATCGAGGCGATCGGTGCGCAGTACCTGGACACCTACTTCGCCACGCTCACCCGCCTGCTCAAGGACGATGGTTTGGCGCTGCTGCAGGCCATCACCATCGAAGACCAGCGTTACGAGCAGGCCCGGCGCAGCGTCGACTACATCAAGCGCTTCGTGTTCCCCGGCAGCTTCATCCCCTCGATCAACGCGATCGTTGCGGCCAAGACCCGCAGCAGCGACCTGCAGCTGATCGGCCAGCATGATTTCGGCCCGTCCTATGCGCTCACGCTGCGCGCGTGGCGCCAGCGCTTCCTGGCCCAGCTGCCGGCAGTGCGCGCGCTGGGCTTCGATGCACGCTTCATCCGTCTGTGGGAGTTCTATCTGGCGTACTGCGAAGGGGGCTTCCTGGAGCGCTCCATCGGCGTTTCGCACCTGCTGATGGCGCGCCCGGGCTACCGGCCCGCGCTGATCGCGGCGGAGGGCTGAGGTGCCACGTTTCTGGGCCAACGTGATCGGCAACCAGCTGGTCTGGCTGTGCGCCGTGATCGGTGCCGCTCATGGGCTGCGCTGGCCCGCGCTGGTGGCAGCGGCCGTGTATGTAGGCAGCCAGCTGGCGTGGTCGGCGCAGCCCTCGGTGGAGGTCAGGCTCCTGCTGGTGGCGGTCGGGTGCGGCCTGGTCGTGGATGGGCTGGCGGGTGCCTCCGGGTGGGTGACGTACGCGGCCGGCAACGATCCCGCGTGGATCGCCCCGGTCTGGATTCTTGCCCTGTGGGCCGCCTTCGCGATGACGCTGACGGTGTCGTTCGCGGTGCTGCAGCGGCACCTGATTGCTGCTGCGCTGGTCGGCCTGCTGTTGGCCCCGTTGGCGTACCTGTCCGCCGCACGGGGCTGGTCCTCGGTGGTCTTCACCGCACCGCCGTGGCACGGCGTGCTGCTGCTCGGCCTCGGCTGGGCGGTCGCGCTGCCGCTGCTGGCCGCCTGCGCCCGTCATTGGCAGAGCCGCACGGCACCCCTGACCACACTCGCTCCTGGAGAGACACGATGAAGATGCTGTGGGTGGTGTGGCTGTATGCCGCCGTGATCATGACCTGGGGCTGGTGGTGGCAACGCCGGCACCAGAACATCGGCGTGGTCGATGTGCTCTGGGCCAAGGGTGTGGGCGCGTCTGCCCTGTTGCTGGCACTGCTCGGCGATGGCGCGGCGATGCCGAGGATCGCGCTGGCGGTGCTGGGCGGTCTGTGGGGTTCACGGCTGGCGCTGCACCTGTGGCACCGCGTGCGCAGCGAGCCCGAGGATGGTCGCTACCAGCACCTGCGCAAGCATTGGAACGGCCATCAGGGAAAGATCTTCGGCTTTTTCCAGTTCCAGGCCCTGCTGATCGTGCTGTTCGCGCTGCCGTTCGTGGCCGTGTCGGTCAATCCGCAACCGCAGGGCTGGGGCTGGCTGCTCGCGGCGGTGGCGATGTGGCTGCTGAGCGTGGGCGGTGAATCCATCGCCGACCGCCAGCTGGCGCGCTTCCGCGCGAATCCGGCGAACAAGGGCAAGACCTGCCGGGACGGGCTGTGGCGCTACTCGCGGCACCCCAACTATTTCTTCGAATGGCTGCACTGGTTCACCTACGTGCTGCTGGCCGTGCAGTCGCCGTTGTGGTGGCTGGCCTGGGCCGGCCCGCTGGTGATGTACGTATTCCTGCGCTGGGTCAGCGGCATTCCCTTCACCGAGGCGCAGGCGCTGCGCTCGCGCGGTGAGGACTACCGGGAGTACCAGCGCACCACGCCGATGCTGTTTCCCTGGTTCCCCTCCCGCTCGTCGCACGCCCGCAAGGAGTCTTCCCCATGAATGTCGCCAGTGACCGCCTTCCGCTGCCGGACTACGCGCCGGGCCTGACCGGCCTGGCCGAACGCGGGCTGCTGCCCGATGCGCTGTTGCGGCTGGGCATCCGCCGCCAGTGCGAGCAGCGCCTGCGCGAAGAGCTTGCGGGCGGCCAGCAGGTGCAGTCGCAGCGCTTTGCCGCGCGCATTGCCGGGCTGGCCAGCAGCGCGGTGGCGCTGCATGTGGATGCGGCCAATCGCCAGCACTACGAAGTGCCGGCAGAATTCTTCCATCGCTGCCTGGGCAAGCGCCTGAAGTACAGCAGCTGCTACTACGCCACCGGCACTGAAACGCTGGACGAAGCCGAAGAGGCGATGCTCGCGCTGTACGGCGAGCGCGCGCAGCTGGCCGATGGGCAACACATCCTGGAGCTGGGCTGCGGCTGGGGGTCGCTGACGCTGTGGATGGCCGAGCGCTACCCGAACGCGCAGATCACCGCCGTCTCCAACTCCAACAGCCAGCGCGAGTACATCCTGGGGCAGTGCCGTGCACGTGGCCTGATCAACGTCACCGTGCTGACCCGTGATGTGAATCATCTGATGCTGGATGCGGAGACCTTCGACCGCTGTGTCTCCATCGAGATGTTCGAGCACATGCGCAACTACCCGCAGCTGCTGCAGCGCATCCACCGCTGGCTGCGGCCGGAGGGGAAGCTGTTCGTGCATATCTTCGTGCACCGCACGCTGATGTACCCGTTCGAGACCGAGGGCGACGACAACTGGATGGGCCGCCACTTCTTCACCGGTGGCCTGATGCCCGCGGCCGATACGCTGCTGTTCTTCCAGCAGCACCTGCAGCTGCAGCAGCGCTGGCTGCTCGATGGCACCCACTACGAGCGCACCGCCAATCACTGGCTGGCCAATCAGGATCGCGAGAAAGACGCGGTGATGGCCGTGCTGCGTCAAACCTACGGCGATGCCTCTGCCGCGCTGTGGCACCAGCGCTGGCGCATGTTCTGGATGGCCTGCGCAGAGCTGTTCGGCTACCAGCAGGGCCAGCAATGGCAGGTCGCCCACTACCTGTTCAACCGACCGTGATCACCCCACGTTACTGGAGCAAGCCGTCATGTCGATCCGTGCTCTCATCCCTTTGCTGGTCGTCGGCATGATGCTCGGCGGCTGCAGCGGCAACACCCGCCCGATCCCGCCGGTGGCGCATGTCGATGTGCCGCGCTTCATGGGCGACTGGTACGTGATCGCACATATTCCCAGCCGGCCCGAGCGCGAAGCGTTCGACGCGGTGGAATCCTATGCACTGCGCCCGGACGGCCGTATCCAGACCACCTTCCGTTATCGCAAGGGCAGCTTCCAGGCACCGGTGAAGACCATGCACCCGATCGGCACGGTCAAGGAAGGCACCGGTGGCGCCATCTGGGGGATGCAGTTCATCTGGCCGATCCAGGCCGAATACGTGATCGTGGACCTGGATCCGGAGTACCAGCAGACCATCGTCGGCCGCAGCAAGCGCGACTACATGTGGCTCATGGCCCGTACCCCGACCATCTCCGATGCCGACTATCAAGCCGCCATGACCCGTATCGCCGCACTGGGCTACGACCTCTCCCAGGTGCGGCGCGTGCCGCAGTCCGGCAAGGCCGAATAAGCCGTTCCGTGCCGCGCTTCTCAGGCCCTGAGAAGCGCGCAGGCGATACTGTCGTCATCGAACTTCTTGGCCCCTGCATCGTTGCAGGGACAGGCGAGGAGGGTGCGTGGATCGGCCGCGCACGGGCGGACAGAGGGCGGCAACGTGGCGGACAAGTACTGCGATCTGGTCATGAAGGGCGGCATCACCAGCGGCATCGTGTATCCCAATGCGGTGCTGTCGCTGGCCCGCGAGTACCGCTTCAAGAGCATCGGCGGCACCTCGGCCGGCGCGATTGCCGCCGCCGTCGCCGCTGCGGCCGCGCTGGGCGATCGGCGTCGCCACGCGGGTGAACCGGTGGCGGACGCGGTGGGCTTTCCCGGGCTGGCCGAGGTCTCGGCGCAGCTGTCGCGGCAGGGCTTCATCCACAGCCTGTTCCAGCCGGCGTATGGCGCGCGTACCGCGTATCGCCTGCTGGTGATGCTCACCGGCAAAGCCGGCCTGCTGCGCAAGATCGCCTGCCTGCTCGCCGCGGTATTCGCGATTGCGCCGCTGGAACTGCTGGTCTCGCTGGCCGGCCTGCTCGGGATCGGATACCTGGCCGGTGGCATCGACGGCATCTGGGCGACATTGCTGCCCTCGCTGCTGTGCGCCTACGGGGCCGGTGTGCTGGCCTCGGCGCTGCGCGTGGCGCGCGTGGCGCGCCGCAACCTGCTCGGCCTGTGCAATGGCAGCACCCAGCCGAGTGCCTCCTCACCGGCGCTGACCGATTGGCTGCACACCCGGCTGCAGGCATTGGCCGGCAAGCCGGATGACCAGCCATTGACCTTCGGGGATCTGCATGCCGCACCACGTTATCCCGGCGAGCCCCGCGGCGCGCACGCGATCACGCTGCAGATGATCACCACCTGCATCTCGCACAGTGAGCCGCGCACCCTGCCGTTCAACGCGGCGCACTTCTGGTTCCTGCGCGAGGAATTCGCGCAGCTGTTTCCGGCCAGCGTGGTCGCGTGGCTGGTCGCGCGCGCTGGCGCACCGGAGCGGGTCGATGGGCGCAATTACTATCGTCTGGTCGATGGCGAGGATCTGCCGGTGCTGGTCGCCACGCGCATGAGCCTGAGCTTCCCGCTGCTAATCAGCGCGGTGCCGCTGCATGAGCCGGCCCGCCGTGAGCGCCGCTGCGCGCCGGTCGCCGATGCCGAGCCCCGACGCGACAACACCAACGTGGCCGACAGCATGGAAGGGCTCACCAGTGGTGGCCAGAGCTGTGGCCCGGTGATCACCGCGTTCCGTGTGTGCTGGTTCTCCGATGGCGGGATCAGCAGCAACTTCCCGATCCATCTGTTCGACGCCGCGCTGCCGCGCTGGCCGACCTTCGGCATCAATCTGGTGTATCCGCGCCACGCCGAGGCGGTCAGCGTGCTGGCCCACGGCGATGCGCATGCGCGGGCGGAGAAGGCGGTCTTCCTGCCGACCGAGAACCGCCATGGCTGGCAGCGTACCTACCAGTCCATCGCGCAGCCGCTGGCCGCCGCGGAGATGTCCGGCTTTCTGTTCTCGATCGTCTCGACCATGCAGAACTGGCGCGATGTGCTGCAGGCCCGCGCGCCGGGCTACCGTGACCGCATCGTGCATGTGGCGCTGGAGGGCGACGAAGGCGGCATGAACCTGGACATGCCACAGGCCGTGCTCAGCCGCATCGCCGACAAGGGCAGCATTGCCGGCGAGCGCTTCTGCGATTTCTCGTTCGCCAATCACTACTGGATCCGGTGGCGCAACCTGGCCTCGGCCTACCAGCGCTACACGCTGGATGTGGCGCGCACCGACGACCCCGCGCAGCGGGTGGCGGCGTACTCGGATGCGTATCAAAGTGTGGCCACCGGCTCGCCGGTACCGCCCTCCTACCGCCTGAGCTCGGAAGACAAACGCCGCGAATCGCAGCAGTTGTGGCGGCACATGGTCGAACAGGGCCAGATCTGGGAAGACCTCGGGCCGGACCTTACCGACGGTGCGCCACGGCCGCTGCCGCAGATGAAAGTGACGCCGATCTACTGAGACATGGCGCCACGCCACCCTGCGGATGAGCGCGCTGTTGGATGGCAGCTGCGCATGGCCAGCGGCTATGCTCGCCTTCGCACCGTACGCAACCGGAAGGAACGACATGACGCCGCGTCAGGTTTTGCTGCAGACCCTGGAACACCTCGATACCCTCGATCCCGACCATCTGCCGGTGGTGCCGCTGGAGGCGTACTTCGTCGGCAACGATCAGGAGGAATCGATCGCGCCGAACCAGTGGGGCTATGGCCGTCCGGCGATCCGCGACCTGCACGCGCACTTCCAGGCCATTGCCGCCAGGCCGGAGGTGCAGGGCGTATACGTCGGCCTGCATCAAGGCTGGGGTGAGGCGCTCGACAGCGACGACGAATGGCCGGCGGCGGAGAACATCCACATTCTCACCTCGGCCGATGAGCCCACCGTGCTGTCATGGCTGGAGGGTCTGGAATCGGACGGTGCCACGGTGGGGTGGCCGTATGGTCAGCACGCTGCTGCGCCGGTGCCTGCAGCCGGTGCCCAGGTGTTTACCGTCTACTGGGATTAGAGCGGTACGGCCGCATCAGCCGCGTCCCGGCAGCTGCGGGAACGCGCGCTGCATGCAGTCTTCGCGCGGGCACACCCGGCAGCCCGGGCCGATCGAGACCGAGTTGCCCGGGCTCTGGATATCCAGCCCACGTGTGTAGATCAACCGCTCGGCATGCTGCAGATCGCAGCCCAGCGCCACGGCGAAGGTCTTGCGTGGCTGGCCATGCCCGATCGGGCCGCTGCTCACCTGCCGTGCCAGCCAGAAGTGTCGGCGCCCGTCGGGCATGCGTGCGGTCTGGGTCAGTACGCGCCCCGGCTGGTTGAAGGCCTCGTACACGATCCACAGCGGGCACGAGCCGCCCACCTGCGAGAAGTGGAAGTCGGTGGCCGAGTGCCGTTTGGAGACATTGCCGGCGCGGTCCACGCGGATGAAGAAGAACGGCAGGCCCGGTGCACTACGCCGGGCCAGCGTGCTCAAGCGGTGGCAGACCGCCTCGAAGCCCACGCCGAAACGGTGGGCCAGGGCATCGATGTCGTACGCGCTGTGCTCGGCCGCGCGCAGGAACTGCGCATACGGCATCACCAGCGCGCCGGCGAAGTAGTTGGACATGCCGATCCGCGCCTGCGCGATCTGCTCCGCTTCGCCGAACCCCGCGCGTGCGATTACCGCATCGATCTGCGCCGCATACCCGAGCAGGGCCAGCTCGGCCGCCATCTGGAACGCCTGCTGGCCCGGCTCCAGGTAATCGGGCAGCCACAAGGTGCGGCTGCCGCCATCGTAGACGCGCTTCTCGCGCCCGGCCTGCAGCGGCCCCACTTCCACCAGCACGCCATGGCGGTCGGCCAGCAGCTGGCGCAGGCGCGGCGCCACGTGCCCGGCCACCAGCCCCCATTCGCCGAACAGCTGCTCGGCCAGCTCGTCCAGCTCCGGGATGTGGTTGTGCATGCGGTTGAAGAAGTCGCGGACCTGGTCACCCGCCGGCAGCGCCTGCCCGGCATGCACATCGCCCAGCTGGAACTCCAGCGCGGCGGCGTGCTCGCGCAGCATCAGGTGGCGGCGGTGCAGGTCGAGCAGGGCGCGGCTGATCTGCGGCAGGTTGCCGGCCATCGCGCGCAGCTCGGTGCTGCTGACATCGGCCAGACCGAGATCGCGAAGGGTCTCGCCCAGCGATTCCTGCAGCGCGCCGGGGTCATCCACTTCGAACAGCTCGCTGACGTCACCCAGCACCTCGCGCAGCTTGGCCTGCACCGCCGGGGTCAGCGGCCGCTTGTTGCGCTCGATCTGGTTCAGGTAGCTGGCCGACAGCCCCAGGGCCTTGGCCAGCGCCAGCTGGCTGTAGCCACGCTGCTCGCGCAGCTTGAGCAGGCGCAGGCCGATCTGGCGTTGGACGGGCTGGCTATTCACAGAATTAACAAGAATCGTAGCGGGCATTGGCCAGATTAAGCGCATACAGGCCGGAAATCGAGGGTGGCACTGTGAATAATGCCAACAACTTTCGACCCGCCGGGATTGTCCATGACTGTTGTAGCGCCCCGTATCCGCATGTTGATCGATGGCCAGTTCATCGAATCGGCCAGCTCGCATTGGCAGAACGTGGTCAATCCGGCCACCCAGGACGTCCTGGCCCAGGTCCCGTTCGCGACCCCCAGCGAAGTCGACGCCGCCGTCGCCTCGGCCAAGGAAGCGTTCAAGACCTGGCGCAAGACCCCGATCGGCACCCGCGCGCGCATCTTCCTGAAGTACCAGCAGCTGATCCGCGAGAACATGAGCGAGCTGGCCCACATCCTCAGCGCCGAGCAGGGCAAGACCGTGCCCGATGCCGAGGGCGATGTGTTCCGCGGCCTGGAAGTGGTCGAGCACGCCGCCGCGATCGGCAACCTGCAGCTGGGTGAGCTGGCCAACAACGTGGCCAACGGCGTGGACACCTACACCCTGCTGCAGCCGCTCGGCGTGTGCGCGGGCATCACCCCGTTCAACTTCCCGGCGATGATTCCGCTGTGGATGTTCCCGATGGCCATCGCCACCGGCAACACCTTCATCCTCAAGCCGTCCGAACAGGACCCGATGGTCACCATGCGCCTGGTCGAACTGGCGCTGGAAGCCGGCATCCCCAAGGGTGTGCTGAACGTCGTCCACGGTGGCGAAGACGTGGTCAACGCGATCTGCGATCACCCGGACATCAAGGCCGTGTCGTTCGTGGGTTCCACCCGCGTCGGCACCCACGTGTACAACCGCGCCTCGCTGGCCGGCAAGCGCGTGCAGTGCATGATGGGCGCCAAGAACCACGCCGTGGTGCTGCCGGACGCCAACAAGGAACAGAGCCTCAACGCGATGGTCGGTGCCGCCTTCGGTGCGGCAGGCCAGCGCTGCATGGCCGCCTCCACCCTGGTGCTGGTCGGCGAAGCGCGCGAGTGGGTGCCGGACCTGGTGGCCAAGGCCAAGACGCTGAAGGTCAGCGGTGGCAGCGTGGCCGGTACCGATGTCGGCCCGGTGATCTCCTGCGCCGCGCGTGAGCGAGTCGAAGGCCTGATCGCCTCGGGCGTGGAGCAGGGCGCCAAGCTGGTGCTCGACGGCCGCAATCCGCAGGTCGATGGCTTCGAAAAGGGCAACTTCGTTGGCCCGACCATCTTCGCCGGCGTCAAGCCGGGCATGCGCGTGTACGACGAAGAAATCTTCGGGCCGGTGCTGGTGATCCTGGAAGCGGACACGCTGGAAGACGCCATCGAACTGATCAACGCCAACCCGAACGGCAACGGCACCGCGCTGTTCACCCAGTCCGGCGCAGCCGCCCGCAAGTTCCAGGAAGACATCGACGTCGGCCAGGTCGGCATCAACGTGCCGATCCCGGTGCCGGTGCCGCTGTTCTCGTTCACCGGTTCGCGTGCCTCCAAGCTCGGCGACCTGGGCCCGTACGGCAAGCAGGTGGTGATGTTCTACACCCAGACCAAGACGATCACCTCGCGCTGGTTCGATGACGAGACGCTGGGTCATGGCGTCAACACCACCATCAGCCTGAAGTAAGCAACAGCAACAACGGAGTTCGACCATGAGCCACTCGATGACGACGGAACTCGACGAAGCGCAGCAGGCCTATAGAGAGGCAGCGCGTGACTTCGCCCAGGCCGAACTGGCGCCGCACGCCGCGCGATGGGATGCGGAGGGCATCTTTCCGCGCGAGGCGATCGCCAAGGCAGGGGAACTCGGGTTCTGTGGGTTGTACATGGACCCCGAGGTCGGCGGCAGCGGCTTGAGCCGTCTGGACGCCGCCGTCGTCATCGAGGAGCTCGCCAATGTGGATCCGTCCACGGCGGCCTATGTCAGCATCCACAACATGGCGTCGTGGATGGTGGCCAAATGGGGCCAGGAGAGCCTGCGTGCCGAATGGGGCGCAGACCTTTCGTCCGGCATCAAGCTGGCCTCTTACTGCCTGACCGAGCCGGGTGCCGGCTCGGACGCGGCCTCGCTGAAGACCAGCGCGGTGCGTGATGGCGACCACTACGTGCTCAACGGCTCCAAGGCTTTCATCTCCGGCGCCGGTGCCACCGAGTTGCTGGTGGTGATGGCACGCACCGGCGGCGCCGGTGCCGGTGGCATCAGCGCGATCGCGGTGCCGGCCGATCTGCCCGGCATCAGCTACGGCCGCAAGGAAGAGAAGATGGGCTGGAACAGCCAGCCGACTCGCGGCATCACATTCGAGAACGTGCGCGTGCCGGTCAGCCATCTGCTCGGCGAGGAAGGCAGCGGCTTCAAGCTGGCCATGAAGGGCCTGGATGGTGGCCGCATCAACATCGCCGCGTGCTCGCTGGGCGCAGCCCAGGGCGCCGTGGATGCCGCCCGCCGCTACATGGGCGAGCGCCGCCAGTTCGGCAAGGCGTTGTCCGAGTTCCAGGCGCTGCAGTTCAAGCTGGCCGACATGGCCACCCAGCTGGTCGCCGCACGGCAGATGGTGCACACCGCCGCGCGCAAGCTCGATGCCGGCGCCAGCGATGCCAACGTGTGGTGCGCGATGGCCAAGCGCTTCGCCACCGATGCCGGCTTCAACATCTGCAACGACGCGCTGCAGATCCATGGCGGCTACGGCTACATCCGTGAATACCCGATTGAACGGCTGCTGCGCGACTCGCGCGTGCACCAGATCCTGGAGGGCACCAACGAGATCATGCGTGTGATCGTGGCCCGCCACCTGCTCAACACTGAAGAGGAACTGCGATGATGGAGTGGCGCCAGCATGATCACGTCGGCCTGAAGGTCGAGGCCGATGGCCACGTCGCGGTCATCACCCTCAACAACCCGCCGGCCCATACCTGGACCGTGCACAGCCTGTCCGCGCTGCGCGATCTGGTCGGCGCGCTCAATGCAGACCGGGATATCTACGCGCTGGTGATCACCGGCGATGGCGAGAAGTTCTTCTCCGCCGGCGCCGATCTGAAGCAGTTCGCTTCCGGCGACAAGGCCGCCGCACGCGAAGCGGCACGTCGCTTCGGCGAAGCCTTCGAAGCGCTGTCCGGTTTCCGTGGTGTCTCCATCGCGGCGATCAACGGCTACGCGATGGGCGGCGGTCTGGAATGCGCGCTGGCCTGCGACCTGCGCATCATCGAAGAACACGCCCAGGTGGCGCTGCCGGAGGCCACCGTCGGCCTGCTGCCGTGCGCCGGTGGGACCCAGAACCTGCCGCGTCTGGTCGGCGAAGGCTGGGCCAAGCGCATGATCCTGCTGGGCGAGCGCATCGATGCGGACACCGCACTGCGTATCGGCCTGGTCGAAGAAAAGGTGGGGAAGGGCGAGGCCAAAGCACTGGCCCTGGCATGGGCGCACAAGGCTGGCAAGCAGAGCCCGACCAGCATCGCCGCGTGCAAAACCCTGGTGCAGGCCACCCGCACCGGCACCCACGCCTCGGCGCTGGTGGCCGAGCGCGAGGCCTTCGTCGATCTGTTCGACAGTGCCGACCAGGCCGAAGGCGTGAACGCCTTCCTGGAAAAGCGCGCCGCGCAGTGGAAGAACGCATGAGCACCGTCGTCGCCAACGACGAGGCGCCGGTGCTGTTCGAAGAGCGCGCCGCCGCCAATGGCACGCGCATCGGCATCGCCACGCTCAACGCAGCGCGCACCCTCAACGGGTTCTCGCTGCCGATGGCGCACCTGCTGCGCGAGCGGCTGGAGGCCTGGGCCGATGATGACGGCATCGCGCTGGTCGTGCTGCAGGGCGCGGGCGAAAAAGCCTTCTGCGCCGGCGGCGACCTGCACAGCCTGTACCGCAGCATGGTCGACTACCGCGAGCGCGGAAAGACCGACATCCGCGACAACGCCTACGCCGCCGAATTCTTCGACGTGGAGTACCGCGTCGACTACGCGATCCATACCTATCCCAAGCCGATCCTGTGCTGGGGCCATGGCATCGTCATGGGCGGCGGCATCGGCCTGATGTCCGGCGCCAGCCACCGCGTGGTCAGCGAGCGCTCCAAGCTGGCGTTTCCGGAAATCACGGTCGGTCTGTTCCCGGACGTGGGCGGCAGCTGGTTGCTGCCGCGCGTACCCGGCCACGGCGGGCTGTTCCTGGCCCTGACCGGTGCACCGCTCAACGCTGGCGATGCGATCTACGCCGGGCTGGCGGATATCCACATCGCCGAGGCGCAGCGCGAGACCGTGTTCAATGCGCTGGCGGACGTGCACTGGAGCCGCGAGGCCAAGCGCAACCACGAACAACTGACCGCACTGCTGCAGCAACACGCCAGCGATGCGGCCACCGGCCCGCTGCTGCGCAATGCCGCCACCGTCGATGCGCTGTGCACTGGCGACGACGTTGGCGCCATCGTCGAGGCGATTCTCGCCTTGGAGACCGAGGACGCCTGGTTGAAGACCGCGCAGGCCACGCTTGCCGCCGGAGCGCCCGGCTCGGCGCGGCTCGCGTTCGAGCTGCAGCGCCTGGCCGAGGGTGCCTCGCTGGCCGAGGTCTACCGCATCGAGTACATCGCAGCCCTGCACGCGGCCGCCCATGGCGATTTCGCCGAAGGCATCCGCGCGCTGCTGATCGACAAGGACCGCACCCCGCACTGGCAGCCGCGTACGCTGGCGGACGCCACGGCCGAGTGGGCCCGCACCTTCTTCGTTTCGCCGTGG
This sequence comes from Stenotrophomonas sp. PUT21, assembly GCF_052232875.1. NCBI lineage: Bacteria > Pseudomonadati > Pseudomonadota > Gammaproteobacteria > Lysobacterales > Lysobacteraceae > Stenotrophomonas > Stenotrophomonas sp. PUT21. Next base: position 4,315,804 of record NZ_CP197645.1, read on the forward strand.
TCCGCTGCCGCGCATCCGCTGGCCGACCTCGGTGCCACCGTCCCTGAAAGGAGCCACGCATGAGCCGTATTGCATTCATCGGGTTGGGCAACATGGGTGGCCCGATGGCCGCCAACCTGGCCAAGGCCGGTCACGCCGTGCGCGTGTTCGATCTGGTGCCTGCCGCCGTGCAGGCCGCCGTCGATGCCGGCGCGACCGCTGCCACCTCGGCGCTGGATACGCTGACCGGCGCCGAGATCGTCATCTCGATGCTGCCCGCGAGCCGCCACGTGGAAGGTGTCTACCTCGGTGATGAGGGCCTGCTGGCCGATATCCCCGGCGGCGCGCTGGTCATCGACTGCAGCACGATCGCGCCGGCCACCGCCCGCAAGGTCGCTGAAGCGGCCGCCGCGCGCGGGCTGCAGATGCTGGATGCCCCGGTCTCCGGCGGCACCGCCGGTGCCCAGGCCGGCACGCTGACCTTCATCGTCGGTGGCGAAGCCGAAGCGCTGGAACGCGCCCGCCCGCTGCTGCAGGCGATGGGCAAGAACATTTTCCATGTCGGCGCCAGCGGTGCCGGCCAGGTTGCCAAGCTGTGCAACAACATGGCGCTGGGCGTGATCATGGCGGTGACCGGTGAATCGATTGCCCTGGGCGTCGCGCACGGGCTGGACCCGAAGGTGCTCTCGCAGATGATGGCGGTCAGCACCGGCCGCAGCTGGGCGACCGAAGTGTGCAACCCGTGGCCCGGCGTGCTCGAAAACGCCCCGGCCTCGCGCGGCTACAGCGGCGGTTTCGGCAGCGACCTGATGCTCAAGGACATGGGCCTGGCGGTGGAAGCGGCGATGAGTGTCGGCGCCTCGATCCCGCTGGGCGAGCTGGCCCGCAACCTGTATTCGATGAATCACCAGGCCGGCCGCGGCAAGCTGGATTTCTCCAGCGTGGTGCAGCTGATCACGCACGACGAATAAAGGCCGGCACTGCCAGAACAAGATGCATCCCGTGGTCAGCCACGGGATCCACCGCGGTGGGATGGGCGGTTGCCAGACGTTTGCGTCAGGCAGCCGCCCATTTTTTTTTCAGACCACCGTCAGCGTCACGTCGATGTTGCCGCGGGTCGCGTTGGAGTACGGGCACACGATGTGCGCCTTCTGCACCAGCGCTTCGACCTGCTCGCGCGGCAGGCCCGGGACCGAGATGTCCAGCGCCACTTCGATGCCGAAGCCGGTCGGGATCTGGCCGATGCCGACCTTGCCGGTGATCTGCGTTTCAGCCGGCAGAGCGACCTTGGCCTGGCCGGCCACATACTTCAGCGCGCCCAGGAAGCAGGCCGAGTAGCCTGCGGCGAACAGCTGCTCCGGGTTGGTGCCCGGGCCGCCCGCACCGCCCAGCTCGCGCGGGGTGGAGAGCTGGATGTCCAGCACGTTGTCGGAAGAAACGGCGCGGCCGTCGCGACCGCCGTTGGCAGTGGCCTGGGCGGTGTACAGAACGTTGGCAATGGACATGGGAATCTCCTGCGGAGTGAAAGGGGTGGGCCAGATGGCAGGTGTACTTTGCGCGCCTGGGCCGTACTTGTGGCAACATTTCGTCCATAAAACTTGATCTGGAGTCCGACATGGTCGACCGACTGCAATCCCTGCTGGACCGCTTCGCGGTGTCGGCCGAGGTGTTCCATGCCGGCGCCCTGTGCGGCATCAACGATCTGCCCGCCGACGGCGAGCGCGGCCAGCTGCACCTGATCCGCGAGGGCGAGGTACGCGTTGAGCACCCGGATGGCAGCACGCTGCAGATCACCACGCCCAGCGTACTGCTGTACCCGCGCCCGCTCGCGCACCGCTTCGTCACCGATCCCACGCGCGGAGCGGATTTCGCCTGCGCCAACCTGCAGTTCGAAGGCGGCGCCAACAACCCGGTGGCCGCAGCATTGCCGCCGATCGTCTGTCTGCCGCTGGAAGGCCTGTACGGCGGCCAGCCGGTGCTGTCGCTGTTGTTCGAAGAAGCCTTCGCGCAGCGCTGCGGCCGCCAGGCGCTGCTGGATCGCCTGTTCGAAGTCGTGCTCATCCAGATCCTGCGCGCGCTGATGGAAAGCGGGCAGATCCGCGTCGGCCTGCTTGCCGGCATGGCCCATCCGCGCCTGCGTCACGCGCTGGTGGCGATGCATGAAGCGCCTGCCGACGAGTGGACGCTGGAGTCGCTCGCGCAGCGTGCCGGCATGTCACGCAGCGCCTTCGCCGACAGTTTCCGCGACACCATCGGCAGCACCCCCGGGCACTATCTGCAGGGCTGGCGCACCCGCCTGGTGCAGCAGGCACTGCGCCGCGGCCATCCGCTCAAGCGCATCGCCATCGACGTGGGCTACGGCAGCGAAGCGGCGTTGTCGCGCGCGTTCAAGGCGCAGACTGGTCAATCGCCGCGGCAGTGGAAGCAGGGCAGTGTGGCGACCGAGCGATAGGGCGATGCACGTTGGCCTCGCTCAGATCGCCCACTCCCGATCCGTCGTGAACATGATCGTCAACCACCGGTCCGGCGACTCCTCGCCCAGTGCCTCACCAATCTCATCGCGCAGCCGGTCCCACTCGATCAGCGCCCGCGGCGGATCATCGGCGCGCACCACGAAGAACAGTTCTATCTGCTCACCGCGCCCGACCTTGGCCACGTAGCTGCGGTATTCCAGGAAACCGTGCCTGGCGACGATATCGCGCGCCACCTCGTCCACGTGGGTCTGCAGATCCAGCGGGGTGATCAGCAGGATGTCCGACAACGCCTGGCGCACCGTGCCCATCGGCGCGACGACCACGAACAGGCACACCACCAGCAGGATCGCCGGATCGATGTACGGCACCAGCCACGCCCACTGCGTGCCGCCCAGCACATAGCCGCCGACGAAGGCGACCAGGTAGGCGGCAGACATGCTCGCCGCGACCACCCAGTTCTTCGCATCGAGCGCGATGAAGTCCGAGCCGATCGCCCGGTTCGCCCGGCGTACGAACAGTGCCAGGCCGGTTTCGGCCACGATCGAAATGACCGCGAACAGGATCGCCGGCCCCAGCGCGATCTCGCGTCCGCCGGACATCAGTGCATCCACCGCATTGACCGCCGCGTACAGCGCCGCGCCGATCATCAATGTGCCGCTGACCCCGAGCACGATCGGCTCCAGGTGCCAGAAGCCCATGGTGAAGCGCTGGTTCAAGCGCGACTGCAGGGTATCCACATGGGTCGACAGGCTGATCAGGCGCACCACCAGCAGCGACAGCCAGGTCATCACCACGTCGATCAGCCCATAGATGCCGTCGAAGATGATCAGCGAGGAGTTGGCCAGCAGGCCGAACGCCACGGCCGCGGCGGCCATCGCCAAGGAGGCGGCGATCGACAGGCGCAGGACGCCTTGTTCGGTGGTGGGGTCGAAGCTGGGAAGGCGAAGTGCGGGCATGGCTGCCTGGGAGGGACGTGCAGGGCTGCATTGTCTACTGCCGCCGTTGCAGGCGTGTACTCCGCATCTGGGCTGGCGGCCGCCTGCGCCTCGGGCAGCGTTCATGGGAAGGGGGTAAACTATTGATTGCGCTGGCATTGCCAGTGAATCCAGATAGTCTCGCGCCCCATGACCCAGCCTGCCACCGACGCCGCCGCGCGTTACGCCGCCTCCCTGCGCCTGTCCGTCGCCCCGATGATGGACTGGACGGATCGCCATTGCCGGTACTTCCACCGGTTGCTGGCGCCCGGCGCACGGCTGTACACGGAGATGGTGCACGCCAACGCGGTCATCCACGGTGATCGTGAGCGCCTGCTCGGCTTCGATGGCAGCGAGCATCCGCTCGCCCTGCAGCTCGGAGGCAGCGATCCGGCCCTGCTGGCCCAGGCCGCGCGCATCGCGCAGGAATGGGGCTACGACGAGGTCAACCTCAACTGCGGCTGCCCGTCCGACCGCGTGCAGGCCGGGCGCTTCGGCGCCTGCCTGATGCGCGAACCGGCCCTGGTGGCCGAGTGCGTGGGCGCGATGGTTGCCGCGGTGGACATCCCGATCACGGTCAAGTGCCGCTTGGGCGTGGATGATGACAACGACTACGAAACCTTCGTCAACTTCGTCGATCAATCGGCCAACGCCGGCAGCGCGATGTTCGTGGTGCATGCCCGCAACGCGTGGCTGAAGGGCCTGTCGCCGAAGGAAAACCGCGAAGTGCCGCCGCTGCGCTACGACTGGGCGCACCGCCTCAAGGCCGACCGGCCGCAGTTGCAGATCGTCCTCAACGGGGGCCTGGCCACGGTCGAGGCAGCGCAGGCCCAACTGCCGGCGCTGGACGGGGTAATGCTGGGCCGTGCGGCCTACCACGACCCCTACGTGCTGCATCAGCTGGAGGCCGCCCAGACCGGTGCCCCGCTGCAATCGCGCGAGGCGCTGCTGCGCGCCATGCAGCCGTACATCGAGGCCCAGCTGGCCCGCGGGCTGGCCCTCAAGCACATCACCCGCCACCTGCTGAGCCTGTTCCACGGTCAGCCGGGTGGGCGCGCCTTCCGCCAGATCCTGAGCGAAGGCTCGCACCGCGCCGGTGCCGACTGGAGCCTGATCGAGCAGGCGTTGGCGGTGACCCGCGCCCAGGCCGAACGCGTTGCGGCGTGAGCCGCGTCACCCTGTCGGCTTGACAAGGGCCCCGCTTTGGCCGCCAATGTTCACTTAGATGAACAGCGCGGGGAGGCAGCCGGAAAAGTTCAGACCGGATTCACTGGCTAAAACCAAGAATTCGCTAAAGATTCGTAAAGCGCCGGCCCAGGCTGGCGGTTGCCGATTCACAACTTTTGAACGTTTAGCCGCGCTCCGCTAGGATCAGACCGATGTTCTCCGTGACCCGCCACCGCCGCATTGCTGCCTTCGCCTTCCTGGCGACGGGCGCAGCTGCTTCCGCCAGTGCGTGGGCGCAGATGCCACCGCCGGAAGCGGCCCGCGCCGAGATGATGCGCACGGCCGAACGCGGTGGCCCGCAGGAGCGCTCGCTGTCCGATGCGGTGCGTCGCGTGCAGCGGACCACCGGTGGACACATCCTCGGCGCCGAGCGCGTGCCCTTCGACGGGCGCGACATCAACCGGGTGAAGTACATGGATGATCGCGGTCGCGTCCGCTATATGGACGATCCGGCGACATCGCGTTCACAGCCCCGCACGCCGCGCTCGGATATGTCATCACTACGCGGCGATAACCCCTGAACAGGGATAGTTGTCCGCAGTCATCTGCATTACCCACTGGCCCCATGGGGCCATACCCAGGACACTAGGGAGAGTTCATGCGTATCCTTCTGGTCGAAGACGAAGCCCCGCTGCGGGAAACACTGGCAGCCCGGCTCAAGCGCGAAGGCTTTGCCGTCGATGCTGCGCAGGACGGTGAGGAAGGTCTGTACATGGGCCGCGAAGTACCGTTCGACGTCGGCATCATCGATCTGGGCCTGCCCAAGATGTCGGGCATGGAACTGATCAAGGCGCTGCGCGACGAGGGCAAGAAGTTCCCGGTGCTGATCCTGACCGCGCGGTCGAGCTGGCAGGACAAGGTCGAGGGCCTCAAGCAGGGCGCCGACGATTACCTCGTCAAGCCGTTCCACGTTGAAGAGCTGCTGGCCCGCGTCAATGCGCTGCTGCGCCGTGCCGCCGGCTGGAGCAAGCCGACGCTGGAGTGCGGCCCGGTCGCGCTGGATCTTGCCGCGCAGACGGTCAGCGTCAACGGCAGCAACGTGGATCTCACCAGCTACGAGTACAAGGTGCTTGAGTACCTGATGATGCATGCCGGTGAACTGGTCTCCAAGGCCGACCTCACCGAACACATCTATCAACAGGACTTCGACCGCGACTCGAACGTGCTGGAGGTCTTCATCGGCCGCCTGCGCAAGAAGCTCGATGCCGACGGCGAACTCAAGCCGATCGAAACCGTGCGTGGCCGCGGTTACCGTTTCGCCATTCCGCGCAACGAAGGCTGAGCGCTGGCGATAGATGATGTCCGGCCGTCTGTGGTTCTTTAAACGCTGGCGGCCGCGCTCACTGCAGGCGCGCCAGCTGTTGGCCGCCTCGGTGGGCCTGGTGGCCTTCCTGGCCCTGGCCGGCTACGCGCTGGACGCCGCCTTCGCCGATACCGCGAAGGCCAACCTGCGCGAGCGGCTGAAGAACTACGCCACCGCCTACGCGGCCGGCATCGACTTCACCCGCGACCGCTCGCTGTACATCCGCGAGCAGCCACCGGATCCGCGCTTCGACGTTCCAGGCAGCGGCCTGTATCTGCAGGTGGTGATGCCGGACGGCAAGGGCAACTCCATGTCCGCCGAAGGCCCGATGCTGCCCACCGTGGGAGGCGGCATGCTGGCCCCGCGCCAGGAAGTCTTCGAAGGCCCGTTGCCGATGATCCAGATCGACGGCAGCGAGGGCTCGGCCTACCGCTACGGCATGGGCCTGGTCTGGGATGCCGACGCCGACCCCGCCACCGAATTTCCGTACACGATCTACGTGCTCGAAGACTCGCGCGCACTCGGCGCGCAGCTGCGCGTGTTCCGCGGGCGGGTGTGGTTCTACCTCGGCGGCATCGGTCTGATCCTGCTGCTGCTGCAGACGGTCATTCTGCAGTGGAGCCTGCGCCCGATGCGGCGGGTGATCAATGAGCTGACCAAGGTCCAGCGCGGTGAAACCGAGCGCATGAGCGAGCGCCATCCGCGTGAGCTGGAGCCACTGACGGACAGCATCAACGCCTTCATCGAGAGCGAGCGCGAGAACCTCGAACGCCAGCGCAACACCCTGGCCGATCTCGCGCACAGCCTGAAAACGCCACTGGCGGTGTTGCGCACGCAGCTCGATAGCGGCGCGCGCGATGAAGATCTGCGCGAAGAGTTCGACGTGCAGCTGCGGCGGATGAACAACCTGGTGTCGTATCAGCTGGCGCGCGCGGCGTCGTCGGGGCACAAGCTGTTCTCCGCGCCGCTGCCGATCGAATCCAATGCCGAAGAGATCGTGCGCGGATTGGAAAAGGTCTACGCGTCCAAGGGCGTGCTGTGCGAATTCGATATCGACCCGGCCGCGCGTTTCCACGGCGAGCCTGGTGACCTGCAGGAGCTGCTCGGCAACCTGCTGGAGAACGCCTTCAAGTGGGCCAAGCGCCGCGTGCTGCTGACCGCGCATCCGTTGCCGGCGCCCGGTGCGCGTCGCGCAGGCCTGGTGCTCTCGGTGGATGACGACGGTCCGGGCATTGCACCGGAAGACATCGCCAAGGTGCTGCAGCGTGGCGTGCGTGGCGACGAGCGTGTGCAAGGCCACGGCATCGGCCTGTCGATCGTGCAGGACCTGATCAAGGACTACCGCGGCGAACTGCAGGTCAAGCGCTCGCCGGAACTGGGTGGCGCACGCTTCGAAGTGAAGCTGCCGCCGGGGCCGTAACGGCCGTGGCGCGCGTAACCGCATCAGCGGTGACGGACCATAGAACCGCTGCAGATGCCCGGCGACCGCCGGCATCTCGCGCGCCAGCAGCGCCGGCGCAGAGAAGTGGTACTCGCTGACCACCGCGAAGAATTCTTCCGGCGCTTCGGACGCATACGGATCGATCAGCGTCTCGCGGCCCTGATCCACCTCGGCGCAGAACGCGTCATAGGCCTGCTGGAAATCCGCCGCCCATTGCTTCTGCCACGCGCGTGGCAACGGGGGCGTGCCGTCGATCGCCCCGTCCAGCGCATCGATCTTGTGCGCCATCTCATGCACCGCCACGCAGAACCCGGCCTCGGGGTCGGCGATGTCGGCCTGGATGTCGGCCCACGACAGAATCAACGGACCGCTGTCCCAGGATTCGCCGATCAGCGCGTCGTCCCACTCGTGCAGCACCCCGGCCGCATCCACCTGGCTGCGATGCACACGGAACGCGTTGGGGTAGACGATCAGCTGCGACCAGCCACGCAGGCCGATCTCGCCCAGTTCCAGCAACGGCAGGCAGCACAGCGCGGCCAACAGCACGCCATCGGCCTCGTCGAGCTGCAGTTCGGCGGCCGGGCTGATGGTCTTTTCATGCAGAAAACGAGCGGCGAGGGCGCGCAGGCGCTCGCGGCGGGCAGGGTCGAGGTGCTGCAGCCATGCCGCGCGGCGGCAGGTGCGGTCCCAGAGGGTGGGGTCGATCTCGCGTGGCGTGCGGCGCAGCCAGCCCAACAGTCGTTCGATCAGCGGAACATACCCGGCAGGAAGCTGTGCCACTTCGGTGCACGCAGGCGCGGCAACACGTCGTCATCGCCGCCGCCACCGGTGCTGGTCCCGCTGCTGGCGCTGGGCTTGACCGTGTTCGGGGCGGACGCGGCCGAGGCCGATGCCGGAGCACTGCGTTCGTTCTCGCCGGCCGTATAGACACACGCGCCGCGGCCCGCCGTGGTGAGCGCATCGGAAGCGTGCGCGGCCAGCGGGGCCATCAGGAGGAGCAGGCAATGGGCGAACGGGCGCATCGTCAACATCCAGCGGCGGGTCAAGTTCCCGATTCTAGCCCGATTCGGCCGGGGGATAGGAAGGCCCCCGGCGGGCGCTGGCGGCGGCTTTCCCGCATACTTTTCCCGTTTACCCGATGGAAGCTGCCGTGGACGACCGCCAACTGCTGGCCAAACTGGGCGCCGGGCGCCTGTCCGGCGACGCGCTGGCGCGCGAACTGGGCCAGACCCGCGCCGCGATTTGGAAGCGGATTCAAGGACTTAGAGCCGCCGGGGTCGATATCGACGGCCGCGCCGGTGACGGCTACCAGTTGCAGCAGCCGCTGGATCTGCTGGAGGTCGACGCCATCCAGGCTGCGCTGCCGGCCCCGGTGTCGGCCGACCTGGTCTCGTTGGAGATCGCCTGGTCCGTCGCGTCAACGAACAGTGAATTGCTGCGCTGCAGCGCGCCGGAGCGCGGGGTGGCGGTGTTGCTGGCCGAGCGCCAGACCCGTGGCCGCGGGCGCCGCGGGCGGGCCTGGGCGTCGCCGCTGGCCGCGCACATCTATCTCTCGGTGCTGCGTGGGTTTGCCGGTGGCCTGTCCCGGTTGGGCGGGCTGAGCCTGGTCGCCGGGGTCGCGGTGGCCGAAGCACTGCGCGAGGCGGGTTTTCGCGATGTCGCACTGAAGTGGCCCAACGACCTCATCGTCGACGGCCGCAAACTCGGGGGCCTGCTGATCGAAGGCGGCGGCGAATTCGCCGGCCCTGCGCGCGCCGTGATCGGCCTGGGCGTCAATGTGCGCATGCCAGCCGCCTTCGCGGCGGAGATCACCCAGCCCTGGACCGATCTGGACACGCTCTCCGGCGAACAGACCTCGCGCAACGCGGTGGTCGCACGCATCCTGGCCGCTCTGCTGCCTGCATTGGACGCGTTCGAGCAGGAGGGTCTGGCGCCGTTCCTTGCGCGTTATGCCGCGCTGGACAGCCTGGCCGGACGCGAGGTGCAGGTGGAAGAAGGCGGGGTGCTGTTTGCCGGCACGGCGTTGGGCCTGGCCGACGACGGAGCGCTGCGCGTGCGTATCGACGGCAGCGAGCGGGTTTTCCATGCGGGCGAAGTGAGCGTGAGGGCGCAATGAGCGACTGGTTGTTTGATCTGGGCAATTCGCGCTTCAAGTTCGCGCCGCTGCAGGGCATGCGCGCCGGTGACGTGCAGGCATGGCCGCACGGCGCCGAGGCAATGCCTGCGCTGGCACTGGAGGCGCTGCCCTCGGGCGATACCGCGTATGTGGCCAGCGTCGCCGCACCATCGCTGACGGCGGCCATGCTGGATGTGCTGCAGGCCCGCTTCCGCCACGTGCGGGTCGCGCGTACCGAGGCCGAGTATGCCGGGGTGCGGATCGCCTACGCCGATCCCGCCCGTTTCGGCGTGGACCGCTACCTGGCACTGCTGGCCGTGGCGGCGCGTGGCCAGGCCGTCCTGATCGCCGGGGTGGGCACCGCACTCACCATCGATCTGCTCGACGCCGAGGGACAGCATCACGGCGGACGCATTGCCGCCTCGCCAACCACCATGCGCGAAGCGCTGCATGCGCGCGCCGTGCAGTTGCCGGCCGCAGGCGGTGACTACAGTGAGTTCGCCAACGATACCGCCGATGCGCTGGCCTCCGGCTGCGATGGGGCAGCCGTGGCGCTGATCGAACGCAGCCGCGCGCAGGGCGGTGAACGCCTCGGCGCGCTGCCGCATCTGCTGGTGCACGGGGGCGGCGCACCGGCGCTGCTGCCGCTGCTCGGCGATGCCGAATACCAGCCCTCGCTGGTGCTGGATGGGCTGGCCCGCTGGGCCGTGCATCAACCGCCATCGGCAGGCTAGGATCAGCCGATGCTTACCCGTGCCCTGATCGTCGTCCTGGTCATCCTCAACCTTGGTGTCGCGCTGTGGTGGCTGTTGCGCGGTGAACCGGTCAGCGCACCACCGGCCTCGCCGGCCGGTGTGGCGCAGCTGGAAGTGCTGCCGGCCACCCAGGCGCCGCCGGCTGCCGCAACGCCGCTGAACGCCGCGCCGGCACTGCAGGACGTCACGCCCGCCGCCGCGCCGGTGGCCCCGCCGGAGGTGACCGCCGCCACACCGGCCACCGCCGTGACTGACGCGCCTGCGCCGACGGCCGTCGCCAGCGCACCGGCCCCGGTGGCCGCAGTTCCCGCACCGGCAGCCGCGCCTGCGGCCGTCACCGCAACGCCCACGCCCGCCCACTGCGTGAGCCTAGGACCGTTCGCGGACCGCGCCGCCGCCCAGGCAGCCCAGTCGCGTGCCGGGGGTGCCCTGCGTGGGGCCAGGCTGCGCGAGGTCGCCGATGCCGGCGCCACCCGTTATCGCGTGCTGCTGCCGCCCGCCGCCAGCCGTGAGGAGGCGCAGGCCACGGTCAAGCGCATCGTCGCAGCGGGCGTGAGCGACTACTACATCATTGCCCAGGGCGAGGAGACCAACGCCATCGCGCTGGGCCAGTACCGCAACCGGGAAGGCGCGGATCGCCGTCTTGCGGCCCTGAGCGCAGCCGGTTTCAAGGCGACCATGGTCGCCAGCGGGGGCGATGGCAGCGCGCAGTGGTGGCTGGATGCGACCTTGGCCGACGGTACCGACGCCGCCGTGGCCCGCCAGCGCAGCGGGGCCGCCCAGCAACGCTCGCTGGAATGCGCACGCTTGCGCTAGAATCCCGGCTCCGCGACGGGTCGTCCCGCCGCGATGCCCATGCCGGCATAGCTCAGTTGGTAGAGCAACCGCCTTGTAAGCGGTAGGTCCCCAGTTCGAATCCGGGTGCCGGCACCATCGATGCACGGTCGCTGACGACTGCTGCAGCGCCGCGAGTCGTATCCCCCCGCGCTGGCTATGCTGGTCCTCTTTGCAACGGAGGCAACAGCGATGGCGATGTATTCCCCGGTTTCCCTGATTGGCGTGCCCACCGATATCGGGGCGGGCCACCGTGGCGCGGGTCTGGGACCGGACGCCCTGCGCATCGCGGGCCTGGGGGACGCGCTCACCGCGCGCGGCGTGGACGTGCGCGACCTCGGCAACCTGGACGGCCCGCGCAATCCGTGGACGGCGCCAGTGCAGGGCTACCGCCATCTCGATGAAGTGGTGGCCTGGAACCGTGCACTGATGGAGGCGACCTACGGCGAGCTGCAGGCCGGGCGCATGCCGATCATGCTCGGTGGCGACCACTGTCTCGGGATCGGCTCGATCACCGCGGTTGCGCGCTGGTGCCGCGAACAGGGCAAGGACCTGCGCGTCCTGTGGCTGGATGCGCATTCGGATTTCAACACCAGCGAGGTCACCCCGTCGGGCAACGTACACGGCATGCCGGTGGCCTGCCTGTGTGGGCTGGGCCCGGACGCGCTGACCCGCCTCGGCGGTGACGCACCGGCGATCCGCCCGCAGCAGGTGCACCAGATCGGCATCCGTTCGGTGGACCAGGAAGAGAAGCGCCTGATCAAGCAGCACCAGGTGGATGTCTACGACATGCGCTACATCGACGAAGCCGGCATGAAGCGCACCATGGAGGCGGCGCTGGCCGGCATCGATGCCAACACTCATCTGCACGTCAGCTTCGACGTGGACTTCCTGGACCCGAGCATCGCGCCGGGCGTGGGCACCACGGTGCCGGGCGGGGTCAACTACCGCGAAGCGCAGCTGGTGATGGAGATGATCGCCGACACCGGGCGCATGGGCTCACTGGACATCGTCGAGCTGAATCCGCTGCTCGACAACCGCAACGCCACCGCCGAACTGGCGGTCGATCTGGTCGAAAGCCTGTTCGGAAAATCGACGCTGATGCGCGATTGAGCAGGGCTGGCTGAACCGTATTGGCGTGCATTCACATCCGCTGCACGCCTCTCCCGCCAGATTGCACTTCACGCGGAGCCGTGTGGTTGAACCCACGGCACTGCAGGTCGGGAAGGGGAGCTGCGCTGGCGTGCTCTTCTGACAGGCGGGACCGGATTTCGGTATTGAATTTGAACAACCAGGAGAACCCTATGAAGCGTGTTATCGCACTGATGCTGTTGTCGATGTTCTCGGTGGCCATGCTGTCCGGCTGCAACACCGTTGCCGGTGCCGGCAAGGACGTGCAGAAGGCCGGTGAAACGGTCGAAGGCGCTGCCAAGGGCAACTGATCCAACGGATCAGTCGTCAACGGAAAAGGCCGGGATTTCCCGGCCTTTTTCATGTTCGGTGGATGACGGCGCAACCCGGTGGGGGTGAATCCATTCAAGCTCGTGAGCGCGCGCTTCATCGCCGCTTGACCGCGCGGCAACGCGGCCTGGCGCAATCTGGTCCCACGGCGAGATGGCCGTTGCAATCAAGGAAGCGAACCCATGAACAAAGACATCATTTCCGGCAAGTGGACGCAGCTCAAGGGCAAGGCGCAGGCCAAGTGGGGCGACCTGACCGACGACGATTTCAAGGTGGCCGAGGGCAATGCCGAGTACCTCGCAGGCCGCCTGCAGGAACGCTATGGCTGGGCACGCGACCGCGCTGAAACCGAAGTCCGCGACTTCGAAGCGGCCATGCGCAAGGATTATCCGGATTACCACTGAGTGGTGATCCATGACGACGGCACCGCCGTCGGGGGTTGAAACCGGAACGGGCCGCGAAAGCGGCCCGTTTTTGTTGTCGTGCTTCGGTGATCAGCGACGGCGATAGCGCGGTGGATCGGGCACGTACTGGCCCGGGAACGCCTCGGGCTCATCGCGCGTCCCGGGTTCCACCCGCGCAATGATCCCGCGGGCCACCAGGTTGCGCTCGCTGTCGTAACGGACCTGCACCTGCTGCGCCGGAGACGCGGTGTCGCGCTCGAACGCGGTGTTGCGCACCCGCGACAGCTCGCGTTCGCCGTGGCCGGTGCCCAGTTGGGGTGCCGGGGCGGTGGACCCGGTCACGCGGGCGTTTTCCATGGCCGACGAGCGTGCCTGCGGGCGCGCCTTGGCATCTGCGGAGCCGGCCACGGCGGGCGCGGCTTCCCATGACACCCGGCCCGCCTCGCGGAACACGGCCACGCCGATCACGCCGATGTTGGCCGGGCGTCCGGTGCGGCCGGCATAGCTGCGCTCCGGATCGGTGAACACGAACTGGGCGACCTCGTCGGCGGATTTGCGCCAGCCGTGGATATCGGTGGTCTGCCACGGGTTGAGCACGTAGCCGGTCTGGTGCGGGGCCGCCACCTCGCCGCTGATGGCATTCAGGCCATCGACCGAGAGCACCACCAGCACGCGCTCGGCGCTGCCGTTGCGCAGGCGTACGCTGTAACGGTGGCCCTGTTGGCCGGCGATCCAGCGCTGGCCGTGCTGGCGGTACTGGGTCAGGGCGTGGCCGCTGTCGCGGTCGATCACGGTCAGGTGCACCGGGCCGGTGTCGTAGCGAAGCGGGACCGCCGGTTTGAAGCCGCACAGGGCCAGCACGGCAAGCAGGGGCAGGATCAGGCGTTTCATGGCAGGGCTCCACAGGGCAGGTGCAGGATCAAACGCACGGGCCCGGCCGACGGGGTCGAGCGCAGGCAGGTAAACTGGGGCGGTTCATCTGTCCGCATTGATTCCCCATGACTACCCGCGTTCTTACCGGCATCACCCCCTCCGGCACGCCCCACCTGGGCAACTACGTCGGCGCCATCCGTCCGGCGATCACCGCCAGCCAGGCCTCGGATATCGAGAGCTTCTTCTTCCTGGCCGACCTGCACAGCCTGATCAAGGCGCAGGAGCCGGAGCGCACCCAGCGCTCCACGCTGGAGATCGCGGCAAGTTGGCTGGCGTGCGGGCTGGATCCGGACAAGGTGTGGTTCTACCGGCAGAGCGACATCCCCGAAACCACCGAGTTGATGTGGTTCCTGACCGTGATCGCCAGCAAGGGCATCCTCAACCGCGCCCATGCCTACAAGGCCGCCGTGGACAAGAACCGCGAGGAACAGCTGGATGACGATGCCGGCGTCAGCGCGGGGCTGTTCATGTACCCGGTGCTGATGGCGGCCGACATCCTGATCTTCAAGGCCAACCGCGTGCCGGTCGGCCGCGACCAGATCCAGCACATCGAGATGGCGCGCGATTTCGCGCAGCGCTTCAACCACGTCTACGGCCAGGAGTTCTTCCCGCTGCCCGAGGTGGTGATCGATGAGCAGGTCGCTACGCTGGCGGGCCTGGACGGCCGCAAGATGAGCAAGAGTTACCACAACACCATTCCGCTGTTCGCACCCCGCGCGGAGCTGAAGAAGCTGGTGTTCTCCATCCTCACCGATTCGCGCGCACCCGGTGAGCCCAAGAGCACCGAAGGCTCGGCACTGTTCCAGATGTATCAGGCCTTCGCCACCGCGGAGCAGACCGCTGCATTCGCGCAGGCCTTCGCCGAGGGCATCAGCTGGGGCGATGCCAAGCAGCAGCTGTTCGAGCGCATCGACAGCGAGATCACCCCGCTGCGCGAGCGTTATGACGCGCTGATGGCCGAGCCGGAAAAGATCGAAGCGCTGCTGCGCCGTCGTGGGCAGCAGCTGCGCGAGCAGTTCGCGGTGCCGCTGCTGAAGGAGCTGCGCCATGCGGTTGGCCTGCGCGATCTGTCCACCGCCGGTGACGTGCCCAGCGAAGAAAGCGGGGCCGCGCGCGCGGCACCGCCGCTGTTCAAGCAGTACCGCGAAAAGGACGGCCGCTTCTACTTCAAGCTGCAGGCAGGTGATGGCACCCTGCTGATCCAGAGCGAGGGCTTCGATTCGCCGCGCGACGCCGGTCAGCTGATCGGCGTGCTCAAGCAGACCGAGCACGGTGACGGGCTGCAGAGCGAACTGTTCAAGCTCGAGGCCGAGGTGGACGTGGTGTTGGCCGCACTGCAGGCACTGCGCGAGTAACGCTGGCCGGCAACCAAGCCACCGCGCCATCCGGCAGGCATCGACGCTTGGTCGGTGCCCTCGCTATGGCATGATGCCCCTGCACGCCGCGGGGCGTGCGCCTGCACGGGAGACTGCGATGGCCTGGTTGTCGTTGTTGTTGTTCCTGCCCTGGTTCGTGCTGTTGGGCACGCTGTACTGGTTGTTCCCCCGCCAGCCGCGTGGCACCGCGCGCCGCCTGTTCGATGGCGCCGCGCTGGTGCTGGCCTTCGTGCTGAGCATCCTGGCGATGCTGTGGGGCCATCACATCGGCGTGGTCCAGAACGATGCCGGGCCGATCTGGCGACAGGTGCTGGCCGTGCTCTACGCCTACGGTGCATTCCTGGCGGTGATGGTGGCCGCGGTGCTGCTGCGTGGGCCACTGCTGAGCGCGACTGCGACCAAAGCCGCATCGAAGCCGCTGCACTGATCGACGTAAGATGGGGGCGTTTCGTGCCAGGGATGTGTTGATGCACTCCGACCCCAGCATTCATACGATCGACACCGCGTTCCAGCGCGATGATTTCGACGCCGCTTACCTGATCGTCGAGAACGGCCGGGCGGCCTTCATCGATTGCGGCACCGGCCTGGCCGTGCCGGCGATGCTCGCCGCGCTGACGCGCGCCGGCTGCGCGCCCGAGCAGGTCGATTGGCTGATCCTCACCCATGTGCACCTGGACCATGCCGGGGGCGCCGGCCTGCTGATGCAGCAGTTGCCCAACGCCACCGTGGTGGTGCATCCGCGCGGTGCGCCGCACATGATCGATCCGACCCGCCTGATCGCCGGGGCCACCGAGGTGTATGGCGAGGCCGAAATCGCGCGCAGCTATGGGCCGATCCTGGCGGTCGCCGCAGACCGGGTGGTGATCGCAGAAGATGGCCACACGGTGGATCTGGCCGGCCGCCCGCTGCTATGCGTGGATACCCCCGGGCATGCACGCCATCACCTGTGCGTGTGGGATGCGCGCAGCCGCAGCTGGTTCACCGGGGACACCTTCGGGCTGTCCTACCGCGAGCTGGACAGCGCGCAGGGTGCGTTCATCGTGCCCACCTCCTCGCCGGTGCAGTTCGACCCGGAGCCGCTGAAACAGTCGATCGCGAAGATGCTGGCGCATGACCCGCAGGCGATGTACCTGACCCACTACGGGCGCGTAGCACCGCCGCGCAAGCTGGCAGCGGATCTGGTCGAGCAGATCGACGCGATGGTCGAGATCGGCCGCCAATGCGATGGGCGCCCGGATCGGCATCGGTGCCTGGTCGCCGCGCTGACCGCGCTCTACCTCGAACGCGCCCAGGCCCACGGCTGCCCGCTCGACGATGCGGCGGTGACCCGGGTGCTGGCGATGGATATCGAACTCAACGCACAGGGCCTGGCCTGCTGGCTGGATCGCGATCGGCGCTAGTGCACGGTCACGGGGGTGTCACGTTACACTCCGGTGTCCTGTTTTCCGCCCTGGTGTCTGCCGTGAATCCGATGCGCATGCTGCTGCTGTCGTCCTGCCTGTTCGTGGGCGGCCTGGCCCACGCCGCCAATGACCTGCCCGGTGGCGGCATCGACCCGCAGGCCCTGTCGCGGCATGTACGCATCCTGGCCTCGGACGAATTCGAAGGCCGCGCCCCGGCCACGCCCGGCGAAGAGCGCACCGTCCAGTACCTGATCGAAGAATTCAAGACGTACGGCCTGCAGCCCGGCGGCGTCGACGGCAGCTGGGTGCAGCCGGTCCCGATGGTGCGTGCGCAGGTGGACGGTCCGGTGCGCGCGCAGCTGCGCCAGAAGGGCAAGCAGCGCACCCTGACCAATGGCGAGGACGTGACCCTGCAGAGCCTGCGCCCGCAGGACGCGGTGGCGATCAGCAATGCCCCGCTGGTGTTCGTCGGCTACGGCATCGATGCCCCCGAGCGTCACTGGAACGATTACAAGGACGTCGATCTGCACGGCAAGATCGCCGTGGTGCTGATCAACGATGCGGACTTCGAAGCCGACCAGCCGGGCGCGTTCGATGGCAAGGCCGTGACTTATTACGGCCGCTGGACGTACAAATTCGAAGAAGCCGCGCGCCGCGGTGCGCAGGGCGTGCTGATCGTGCACGAGACCGCGCCGGCCGCGTATGGCTGGGCCACGGTGAAGAGCTCGGGCACCTCGCCGCTGTTCGATATCGAACGCACCCGCGAGCAGGCCCTGGCCCAGCACGTACCGGTGCGCGGCTGGATGCAGCGCAGCCTGGCCGAGCAGCTGTTCCGCGATGCGGGCCTAGATTTCGAGGCCGAGAAGCGCCGTGCGATGACCCCGGCCTTCAGGCCGGTCGCGCTGGGCGATGCGCAGCTCTCGGTGGACTTCAAGCTCAAGCGCGAGCAGGTGATCACCCGCAACGTGGTGGCCAAGCTGCCGGGCGGCGCGCACGCCGATGAAGCGGTGATCTTCTCCGCGCATTGGGACGCCTTCGGCATCGGCCAGCCCGATGCCAAGGGCGACCGCATCCGCCGCGGCGCGATCGACAACGCCACCGGCGTGGCCACCGTGCTGGAGCTGGGCCGCGTCTTCGCTGCCGGCCCGCAGCCGCAGCGCACGCTGTACTTCGTGGCGCTGACCGCCGAAGAGAAGGGCCTGCTCGGCGCCAGCTATTACGCCGCGCACCCGCTGGCCCCACTGGACAAGACCGCGGCCGTGTTGAACATCGAGATGTTCAGCCCGGATGGCCCGACCCGCGACATCGCCTCGTGGGGCAAGGGCCGGGTCTCGCTGGAAGGGGATCTGGAGCGCGTGGCCAAGGCACGTGGCCGCACCTACTCGCCCGATCCGAACCTGGAAGCCGGGTTCTTCTACCGTGCCGACCACTTTGCCTTCGCCCGTCTCGGCGTGCCGGCGATCACCATCGGGCCCGGGCTGGACATGCGCGAGGGTGGCGTGGAGAAGGGCCGTGAACTGCGCGATGCGTACTTCGCCGCCTGCTACCACCAGGCCTGCGATGCGTGGACCCCGAGCTGGGACCCGAGTGGCCATGCCGCCGACACCCTGCTGGTCTACGACCTGGGCGCGGAACTGGCCAACAGCCGTCGCTGGCCGCAGTGGGAAGAAGGGTCCGAATTCCGCGCCGAGCGCGAGAAGAGCGAATCGGCGCGCCGTTGAGCCGGGCCGCCGGCGGCGCTCAGCGCCGCCGCAACAGGCGCCAGGCGCCCCAGCCACTGGCCGCGAGCGCGGCCAGGTAGCAGGCAATCATCCAGCCGAACCGCGTCGGCTGGGTGGCCGCACTGGCGACATGCCGGCCGAAGCGCAGCTGCAGCACGCTGTGCCCGCTGCCCAGATCAGCCGCCAGTTGCAGCACCAGCGCGGTCACTACCGCCAACAGCGCCACACCGAAGCCGATCCGCGGCCAGCGGGCCTGTGCCGATGGGCGTCGCAGCAGCCACGCCACGGTCGTGCCTGCGGCGAGCACGGCAGCCACCCATAGCAATGCAGCGCCCGCGGGGGCGCTGGTTGCGTGGGCGGAAGGGCTGGCCTGGGCGAACGCCGGGACCAGCATCGCCAGCATCCACCCACCCCGCCTGAGCGCGGGGTGGGCCATGCGGCGGTTACTTGCGCGTGCCATCAAGCCAGTTCGGGCCCTTGTTGGTCAGGAAGAACATGTAGACCACCAGCGACACCGCGATGATCGCCGTGACGTACACCGCGAACATGCCGACCTGGCCGGTCTTCAGCGCACCCTGGTACAGCAGCGGCGCGGTACCACCGAACAGCGAGTTGGCCATCGCATAACCGAAGCCCACACCCAGTGCGCGCACATGGGTCGGGAACAGTTCGGCCTTGACCACCGCGTTGATCGAGGTATAGCCGGTCAGGATCACGAAGCCGATGCCCAGAACCAGGAAGGCCATGAACGGATCGTGCTGGTTGGGCAGTTCGGTGATCAGGTACCAGCTGTACAGCACGCCGCCGATCCCGAAGAACACCAGCAGGCTCTTGCGCCCGACCATGTCCGACAGCCAGCCGCCGATCGGCTGCAGCACCATCAGGAAGGTCAGCACGCCGAGGTTGATCATCGTACCGGTCATGACGTCATCGCCCGCGAACGCGCTCTGGATCATCTTCGGCCCGTTGACCGAGTAGGTGTAGAACGCGACGGTGCCGCCGGCGGTGATCAGGAAGCACAGCAGCAGTGGACGCCACTGGTTGACGAACAGCTCACGCATCGAGCCGGAGGCCTTGGCGCGGCCGTCGCGCGCGGCGTCGATGGAATCGGACTGCAGCGACTCATCCATGCTGCGGCGCAGCCAGAACACCACGATCGCCGCGACGCCGCCAATGCCGAACGCCACGCGCCAGCCCCAGGCGGAGATTTCCGGCTTGCCCCAGAAGGTCAGCATGCCCAACAGGGTCAGCTGCGCCAGCACGTGGCCGCCGACCAGGGTGACGTAATGGAACGAGGACAGGAAGCCGCGGCGGCCGGGAATGGCGGCCTCGGACATGTAGGTGGCACTGGTGCCGTACTCGCCCCCGGTGGCAAAGCCCTGCAGCAGGCGCGCGAACAGCAGGATCACCGCTGCCCAGATGCCGATCTGCGAGGCGGTCGGGGTGATCGCGATCAGGAACGAGCAGGCGGCCATCACCGTGACCGAGACGGTCAGCGCCAGGCGGCGGCCGTAGCGGTCGGCGAAGCGGCCGAAGTACCACGCGCCGATCGGGCGCATCAGGAAGGTGGCGGCGAAGATCGCCCACACATACATCGTGGAGTTCTTGTCGGCGGCCGAGAAGAACTGGGATTCGAAATAGACCGCAAAGACCGAGTAGACGTAGACGTCATACCACTCGACCAGATTGCCGGCCGAGCCTTTGAGGGTATTGGAGATGGAGCGCCGCAGGGCGGCCCGTTCGGGGTGTGCCGCAGTGGCGGGGACGGAAGTGCTCATGCAGGGTAGGGGTCCTGGCTGGGAAGCGTTGATTGCTCTTGTTACCTTACCGCACGTCAAAAACGGGTGCGTGTCAGGCATCACGGTGCGGCCGGATGAAATCAGCGTGCCAGCACAAAGGGTGCCGCGCCATCGGCAACGGCCTAGAATTCGTGTTCCCCCGCACCGTGGTGGCCCATGGCCGTCCTACCCGAATCCCCGTCGGCCGCTCCCCGCAGCGGCCTGGTCGTCCTGGCGCTGCTGCTGGTGTACGTGGTCTGGGGGTCCACCTATCTGGGGATCCGGCTGGCGCTGGAGGGCGGCGCACTGCCGCTGACGATGGTCTCCGGCGGCCGCTTCATCATCGCCGGTTCGCTGATGTACGCCGTGCTGCGCTGGCGTGGCTCGCCTGCGCCGACCCGGCGCCAGTGGCGCAACCTGGCGATCATGGGCCTGACCATGCTGGTGCTGGGCAACGGCATGGTGGTGCTGGCCGAGCGCACGGTGTCCTCGGGCCTGGCCGCCACGGCCGTCGCCTCGGTACCGCTGTGGATGGCCCTGTTCGGCGCCATGCGCGGGCAGAACGCCAGCCGCGGGGAATGGCTGGGTATCGCGATCGGCTTCCTCGGCGTGGTCTGGCTCAACGCCGGCAGCAGCCTGACCGCCTCCCCGCAGGGCCTGATCCTGCTGCTGATCGCCCCGATCGGCTGGGCCTTCGGCTCGATCTGGGCGCGTGGCCTGGACCTGCCCAGCCCGTTCATGACCGCCGCCGGGCAGATGCTCTGCGGTGGCGCGATGCTGATCGTGCTCGGCCTGCTCAGCGGCGAACGCCCGACCACCTGGCCCAGCATGAATGGGCTGCTGGCGGTGGCCTACCTGTGCATGTTCGGCTCGATCGTCGCCTTCACCGCCTACGTGTGGCTGCTGCACAACGTGCGCCCGGCGCTGGTGGCCAGCTATGCCTACGTCAATCCGGTGATCGCGGTGATCCTGGGCGTGATCATCGGCAACGAGCATTTCGGCGGGCGTGACCTGCTGGCGATGGCGGTGATCCTGGCCGGCGTGGTGGTGCTGACCCTGGCCCGGACGCGCGCGAAGTGAGCCTGCCGGCCCCACACAGCCTGCAGGAGCAGCGCCGCGGCTTTGCGATCACCGCTTTCACCTTCACCCTGTGGGGTCTGGTGCCGGTCTACTGGCACCTGCTCCGGGCGATACCCTCGCAGCAGATCATCGCGCACCGCATCATCTGGAGCACGGTGCTGGTGGTGGCCTGGCTGCTGTTGAGCAACGGCCTGGGCTGGTGGAAGGCCATCGCCGCCCAGCCGCGCGCGCTGCCGACGCTGGCGCTGAGCAGCGTGGCGATCGCGTTCAACTGGGGCCTGTACATCTGGGCGATCAACGCCGGGCATGTGATCGAAACCAGCCTGGGGTACTTCATCAATCCGCTGGTAAGCGTGGTGCTCGGCGTGGTGGTGCTCAAAGAGCGCCTGCGGCGCCTGCAGTGGCTCGCAGTGGGGTGCGCGGCCCTGGGCGTGGCCTGGCTGACCGTCGACGCGGGCACGCCGCCCTGGATCGCGCTGGGGCTGGCCTGTTCGTTCGGCCTTTACGGGCTGCTGCGCAAGATGATCTCGGTGGACCCGGTGGCGGGGCTCGGGGTGGAGAGTCTGTATCTGTTCCTGCCGGCGATCGGGTTTGCGCTGTGGAGCGAGAACGGACACGGCGGTGGTTTCTTCAGTGGCTGGGGTTGGCGCAACGATGCGCTGTTGATTTTCGGCGGTGCGGTGACGGCGTTGCCGTTGATCGGGTTTGCGTACGGGGTGAAGCGGATTCCGCTGTCGCTGGTGGGGATCCTGCAGTACATCGCGCCGAGCCTGGGCCTGCTGTTGGGCGTGTTCTTCTTCCGCGAGCCGTTCGATACGGCCAAGGCGGTGGGCTTCGCTGCGATCTGGACCGGGCTGCTGTTGTTCATCGGCGACGGGGTGTGGCGATCGCGGGCGGGTGGTGCGTTGAAGCGCTGAAAGCCTGAAAGCCTGAAAGCCTGAAAGCCTGAAGGCGGGAGCCTTGGTTTGCTGGGCCGCCTGGCCAGGCGGGGTGTGGGTGGGTGCGCGGGACCCGCCGTGAACCCATCCATGGGGGCTCATATGCCGCCATCCATGGCGGCATATGGTCCCGCACACCCACCCACACCCCGCCTCCGACAGGGGGCTGGTGGCCAAGGTCAAAGCGACGGGCGGCTCGGCACTTCGGCGCCATTGCTGTCTCACCGAGCGCATTGATCTGGTGGAAGCAACGCCGGTTGAAGCGTGGACACGACGGAGCGCAGCCACGACAGAGCGTAGCCAAGCAGGTCGAGCGAACTTGCGCGGAGTCTGTGAGGCAGAGCAAAGCAACGCCGAGCCCATCAAGCTGGGCGGATCAAAGTCGAGCAGATCAAAAGCCGCAGCCGGGTTGCCGCGTTTCCGTTGCGCACCAGCCCACTGTCAAAGGGTGGGCACGGGTGGGTTGGCGGGACCATATGCCGCCATGGATGGCGGCATATGAGCTTACATGGACGTACTTGCAGCGGGTCCCGACAACCCACCCGTGACCGCCCAAGCCAGGGCGAGTCCAGCACTAAAGCAGTTGCTCTGAGCGCTGTTGCTCCAACAGCTGTTGCTCTAAGGGCCGCTGCTCTAGGAGCCGTTGCTCCAATAAGATCCAAAAAAAGACGGCGCCCGAAGGCGCCGTCTTACTTCCACTCAGCGGCTTGGAGAGAGTAAGCCGCAGATCAGAAAGGGATGATCAGGCGAACCCGATCAGAAACGCTGCTGGTACTTCATGTACATATAGCGGCCGATATCGAACCCACCGTAGTACGTGAAGCTGCTGTTCGGCTGGCTGTACATGATCGGACCCTGATGGTCGAACACATTGTTCACACCCATCGAGACCGTGCCATTCCACGGCAGCACATAGCGCACCTGGATATCGTGGAAGGTGTTCGACCCCACCTTGTTGACGCCCTGGCGGCCCGTGTACGCCGAACTGAAGCCCGGATTGCTGCACTCGGTCGTGTACGCACAGTTCTCCTTCATGCTGGAGTAGTAACGCGCCGTCCAGCCGAGGCCGAAGTTGCCGTACTGATAATCCAGGTTGAAGTTAGAACGCACGCGGAAGTTGCCTTCCCAGCCCGTGTACTGACGTACCGGCGTGGTATCGACGTTGTCGTTCTTGCGCTCCAGGTAATCCACGTAGGTGGTGTTCCAGGAGACCGCGAACTTGCCGATCGCCATTTCCGGCAGGCGGTAACGCACCGAGAGGTCATAGCCGGCGGTTTCCTGGTAGCCCGCGTTGAGCAGCGTGCGGTCCAGACCGTTGACCTGGCCGAGGGTGCGGCCGGACTTGGCACGGGTGAAGCGGTCGCATGCCGCATCCACGCCCAGCACATAGCACTGGTTGAGCATGTCCGTGGCCGACTCACCGACGATCACGTCGTTGATGCGGATCTTCCACCAGTCCAGGCTCAGGTCCAGGCCCGAGACGAACTCCGGGCTGTAGACCACGCCCACGGTCCAGGTCTTGGCGGTTTCCGGCTTCAGCGCGGCGTTGGAGCCCGAGCTGAAGTCGGTGCCACCCTGCTGGCCCGGTACCGTCGCGGCGGTGCCGTCAGCGGCGAGCTGGCGGAAGTTGGCCGGGACACCATTGGCCAGGCAGCGCGCCAGGACCTGCGGGTTGTTGGCGGCCGCACCGAAGCTGGTGTCGCACGGATCGGTGTACGAGTCACGCGTGCTGGTGGTGCCGCCGTACAGATCTTCCACGGTCGGGGCACGGAAGCCGGTGCCGTAGGTGGCGCGCACCAGCAGGCTGTCGATCGGCTTCCACTTCAGGCCGAACTTGGTGTTCGTGGTCGAGCCGAAGTTGTTGTAGTCCGAGTAACGGCCAGCCATGTCCAGCGACAGCTCGCGCGCGAAGGCCATGTCGGCCAGCAGCGGAACCTGCAGTTCCAGGTAGACCTCGTTGAGCGAGTAATCGCCCTGGGTCGGCTGGCCGGTGGTGCCGGCGATCTGGCCCTTCTGGACCATCAGGTCCGGGGAGTAGCTGGCTTCTTCGCTGCGGTGCTCGACACCCAGTGCACCCAGGATGTCACCGGCCGGCAGGCTGAACAGCGAGCCGGAGATGTTCGCGCTGGCCACCTTGGTGGTGCTCTGCATCTTGTCGGTGAAGCGGGTGAACAGGAAGTCCTGCACGTCCTGGTTGCTCAGCGAGCCCGGGCCGGTGTAGCCCATCGGGGCCAGCGGGTTCCACGGGGTGCAGCCGGCGATCACGTTGCCGACGCTGCCGCAATGGGCGACGTTGTTGGCATCCAGGAACGACGGGCCAACCGACTGGTTCACGTTCGGCTGGTACATGCTGCCCGTGCCGATGCGCTCGCCTTCATTGCGGTTGTACATGTAGCTGACGTTCCAGTCCCAGTAACGCGAACCGGTTTCGAAGCTGCCTTCCAGGCCCAGGCTGGCGCGCTTGGTGGTCAGGTTGTTTTCGGTGCCGCGCGGCAGCTCTTCGGTACGGTGCGCGAAGGCAACGTCACGACCGAACGGGTTGAACGCGCTGTCCTTGGACAGCAGCGCACGCGAACCGGTGCTCTGGTACGGGTAGCCGGCCAGCTGCTTGCTGGACTCGCGCTCGCTGTACAGCGCATCGGCGACCAGGCGCAGGTCGTCGGTGATCGAGAAGCCACCATTGGCGAACACCGATTTGCGCTGCAGCCCGGTGACCAGGCTCATGTTGGTCTTGGTGTTGGCGTCGTTGGCCTTGTCGGCCGGCTTGAAATTGCCCAGCTGGGTCGGATCGCCGCCCGGGCCCACGCTGAGGTTCTTGCCATCCACGGTCGCGTAGCCCCACGGGGTCACGCCGCTCAGGCCGTCGCCGGTGTGGCGCGGGCCGTTCGGGTACGCGGTGAACTCACGCGCGCCGCCCAGGACCGGATCTTCGTCGGTGTATTCGCCACCCACGGTGACCCAGCCACGGTCGAAGGTCTTGCCGAAGGTCGCGCTGTAGGCGGTCTTCTGGCCGTCGCCTTCGCTGTACTGGCCGACGTAGGCGCTGACTTCGGCACCGTCGAAGTTCTTGCGGGTGATGATGTTGACCACGCCGGCGATGGCGTCCGAGCCGTACAGGGCCGAGGCACCGTCGGTCAGCACTTCCACGCGCTCCACGATCGAGGACGGGATCGAGGCCAGATCGGAGTAACCGCCGGCGCTGACGCCCATGCGGCGGCCGTCGATCAGCACCAGGCTGCGTTCCGGGCCCAGGTTGCGCAGGCTCACGTACATGCCGCCGAAGTCGCGACCCGATTCCAGCGAGGAGGCACGGCTCATGCTCGGCGAACCGGCAGCGGTGACGTCCTGCAGGATGTCGGCGACGTTGACGTAGCCCTTCTTCTCGATCTCGGCGCGGTTCAGCGCGACGACCGGCTGGGCGGACTCGACGCTGGCCTGGCGGATGCGCGAGCCGGTGATCTCGATGCGATCCAGGTTGGTGGTGCCGTCATCGGCACTCTGTGCGAAGGCGGGGGCACTGCAGCTGGCGACAAGCGCGATGGCGATCGCGTTGCGCAGCGGATTGGTCTTCAAATACATCCGTGCGTTTCTCTTTCTCTGTAAAAACATTCGCCCGTTCGGGCAGCGTGGGGAACAACACACCACGACGTGGGGGGCGGGAGTCTAATGACTTTTCAAAATTTTTACTTTCATTTGAAAGCTTGAAAACAGCGATAAATGAACGATGGCTGACAAAACCACGCATTCAGACGAAACCTTTTTCACATCGTCGTGCCGCGCGCAGAAAAACGTGGCGCCGCGTTGGGCAGAGGCACCGATAGCGGCGCCGTGCGCGGCAACTTGAGGGCGTGCGACCGGGCGTCGCAGCGGGCATACAGGTACGCACGCCGGCGTGCGCGCCGCAATTAAACGTGCAGTGAATAGCGCACGCAAAAAAACAACCGCATGCTTGCGAATGCGGTTGCAGGATTGCTAGTTGCGTGCGCGATCACGCGCACGCGCGTTGTTCAAACGTATCGCTCAGGTCTCGCGCAACGCCGTTGTGATCGGCAGACGGGCGGCACGCAGCGCCGGGAACAACCCACCGACCAGGCCGATGCCGAGCGCCCACTTCAAGCCTGTCCACAGCAACTGCGGGGAGACCTGGAACTGGAACACCACCTGGCTGAAGTTGTTGCCCAGGGTGGAGACGGTGTAGTTGTTGAACACCAGCCAAGCCACCAGCCCGCCGAGCAGGCCGCCAAGCAGGGCCAGCAGCATCGTCTCCAGCATCACCGCGGTCACCACCGGCACGCCGCGGAAACCGATCGCCCGCATCGTCGCGATCTCGCGGGCCCGCGTGGCCACGGCGGCATACATGGTGTTGAGCGCGCCGAACACCGCGCCGATCGCCATGATCGCGCCGATCACCGTACCCAGTATGCTGATCAGCTTGCTGAGCCCGCCGGACTGCTTGCGGTAATAGTCCCGGGTGGTCTCCACGTCCAGCTTCAGGCGCGGGTCGGCCTCCATCGCCGCCTTGAACCGCGTAAAGCCCGCCGCCCCTTCGGTACGCACGTTGACCGACTGGTAGGCACTGCGGTTGTAGGTGGTGGACAACGTCTGCGTGTCCGACCACAGCTCCGACTCGTGCACATCGTTGGAGGCGAACACGCCGACCACCGTCCATTCCTGCTTGCCCAGCTGCAGGGTCTTGCCGATCTCCAGGCCCTCGAACTGCGCCTGGGCACCCTTGCCGACCACGATCTCGCGCAGGCCAGGCTTGAATTTACGCCCGGCAATGATGCGCACGTTGTCGCGTACCGCCCACGCCTGTTCGCCGACACCGCGGAACTGCACGTTGGTATCGCTGTGGTCGCTGCGCGAGAGCAGGCTGATCACCTGCGAAAGCTCGGCGGAGATCAGCGGCTTGCCATCACTGCCGCGCGCCACGCCGGGCAGGTTCTCGATCAGCGGGACCTGGTCGCGCATGATCACCGAGTTGGTTTCCGCCTGCGAGCCGCCGCGCAGCACGATCGCCACGTCATCGCTGCCGCTGCGCTCCAGGGTGGCCTTGAAGCCATCGCCCATGGCCAGCATCGCCACCAGCACCCCGACCACGCCGGCGATGCCGACCACGATCACCGAGGAGGCGCCCCAGCGCTGCGGCAGGCTGGCGATACCGATCCGCGCCGCCGCCAGCGACAACCGCCCACTGCGGGTCAGCACCAGCCAGGCCGCCAGCAGCACGGCGAGCGCCAGTACCATCCACCACGGCAGCACGATCCACACCACCAGGGCGACCAGCAACGCCACCACCGTCAGTACGTTCCACATCCATTGCGTTTTCATGGTGGTCTCCTCAGCGCCCGGCCAGTGCATCGACGATCTTCAACCGCTGTGCGCGCAACGCCGGCAACAGCCCCACCACAACCCCGATCACCGCCATCAGGCACAGCGCCATCACCCACGTCTGCGCCGGTACGCCGGGCAGGCTGATCATGCCTTGGCTGCTGGTACTGATCACCGGCATCACGATCGAGGCCAGGCCCATGCCGATCAGCCCGCCGAGCACGATCAACAGCACCGACTCGACCATCACCAGCACCAGCACGGTGCCGTCCTTGAAGCCCAGCGTCTTGAGGATCGCCAGCTCCGGGATGCGCTCACGCACGGCTTGGGCCATGGTGTTGCCGGTGAGCAGGACGAGGGTGAAGAACACCGCGGCCATGATGCCGGTGACGATCAGGCCGATATCGGCGAACTGCTTGGCGAAGGCCTGCGAGAACGAGGCCTCGGTCTGCGACTTGGTTTCGTGATCGGAGTTCAGCGACAGCGCATCGATCGCCTGGGCCACGCGTGAGGCATGCGCGGGGTTCTCCAGCTGCACGGTGTAGAAGCTGACCTGGTTCTTGATGTAGTCGTTGGATTCATCGAAGTAGCTCCAGTGCAGCATCAGCTGGTTTTCCGCACTGGCGTTGTTGCGGTCCTTGGCCCGGTAGATGCCGCTCAGCTCCAGCGGCCAGTCGTTGCTGCCCTTGCGCGGGAAGATCGTGGCCTGCATCGGAATGGTGTCGCCCACCTTCCAGCCGAAGCGTTTGGCCAGGGCTTCACCGACCAGCGCGCCGGTCCGGGTGTTCTTGAACGCCTCGGCCTGCTCGGGCGGCAGCTCGAACTCCGGGTACAGGTCCATGTAGTTGTCCGAGACCGAGAAACTCGGGAAGAAGTTCTTCTGGTCCTGGTAGATGCCGCCGAACCACATCGCGTAGTTGACCTTGCGCACGCCCGGGGTGGCTTCGATGTCGCGCAGCAGCCGCAACGGCAGGCTTTGGGTGATCGACAGTTTGGAGGAGACCACCAGCCGCTTGGCGCCTTCAATGGTGTCGCCGCCGGAGTTGAACGCCACGCGGACCGAATCGAGCATGCCGAACAGCAGGAAGGCCGCCACCACCGACAGCAGCGTCAGCAGGGTGCGGGTCTTGCTGCGGAACAGCTGTGCCCAGACCAGCGAGAGATATTTCATCGCCGCATCCTCCGTCAGTGGGCCGCTGGCACGCCGGCCAGTTCGCCCTTGTCCAGGTGCACCGTGTGGGTG
This sequence comes from Stenotrophomonas sp. PUT21, assembly GCF_052232875.1. Taxonomy (NCBI): domain Bacteria; kingdom Pseudomonadati; phylum Pseudomonadota; class Gammaproteobacteria; order Lysobacterales; family Lysobacteraceae; genus Stenotrophomonas; species Stenotrophomonas sp. PUT21. The sequence continues at coordinate 4,344,575 of NZ_CP197645.1, forward strand.
GCGTACTCGGCGGCCTTGGGATCATGGGTGACCATGATGATGGTCTTGCCGTGTTCGCGGTTGAGCTGCTGCAGCAGCCCCAGGATCTCCTCGGCGGACTGGCGGTCCAGATCGCCAGTGGGTTCATCGCAGATCAGGAAGGTGGGGTCGGAGACGATCGCGCGGGCGATCGCCACGCGCTGCTGCTGACCACCGGAGAGCTCATTCGGGCGGTGGCTGCGGCGGTCGGCCAGGCCGACCAGGGTCAGCGCGATCTCGGCATTGCGCTTGCGCTGCGCGGCGCCCAGGTGGGTGAGCAGCAGCGGCAGCTCCACATTCTTCTGCGCGGTCAGCATCGGCATCAGGTTGTAGAACTGGAACACGAAGCCGACGTGGTGGCTGCGCCAGGTGGAGAGCTGGCCACCGCTCATGCGGTCGATGCGCTCGCCTTCGATCTCGATCTCACCGCCGGTGGGCGTGTCCAACCCGCCGATCAGGTTCAGCAGGGTCGTCTTGCCCGAGCCGGACGGGCCCATCAGCGCGACGAAATCGCCGGCCTGGATGTCCAGATCAATGCCGTGCAGCACCTGCACTTTCTCGGCGCCGCGCTGGTAGGTCTTGGTGATGTTGCGGAGCGAAACCAGGGTGGACATGGGTGGTTCTCCGTGGATCGGAAAGGAAGGCGTACGGCGTGTCCGGGAAAGCTCCCGGACGCCACGGTGACGGGCAGCCGCCACCGTGCGCGCCGTGAGGGCACGAGGGAATCGCACTTGCCGCGAGCGTGAGAGCGGCTCGCGTACCGCATGGGCGCAGGCCGGTGGCGCAATGCCCACGCAGCCGGTTGTCCGTCAGGGGGTTTCGGTGACCTTGCTGCCGTCGTGCAGCTCGGCCGGTGGGGTGGTCACCACGACGTCGCCGGCACTCAGGCCCTGGGTGACCTGGCGGTCGTTGTTGAGCGTGGTGCCCACGGTGATCGCCCGCTGTTCCACCCGCGCATCGTCCTTGACCACGAAGGCGACCGTCTTCTGATCGCGCTCCACGATCGCCGAGGCCGGCACGCGCACGCCCTGTGGCTTGGCGGCCTCGGCAGGTCGGGCGCTTTCCAGGAAGCTGACCCGCACACCCATTTCCGGCACGATGCGCGGGTCTTTGGTCTTCAGCGCCACGCGCACTTTCACGGTGGCCTTGCCGCGGTCGGCGGTGGGAATGATCGCGATCACCTCGGCCGGAATCTTCCAGTCCGGGTAGGCATTGAGGGTGGCTTCGACCGGCATCTTCGGCTGCACGCGGCCGATGAAGGATTCGCCGACCTCGACTTCGATCTCCAGTGAATCCATGTCCACGATGGTGCCGATGCCGGTCCGGGTGAAGCCGCCGCCGGCCGACAGCGGCGAGACGATCTCGCCCGGCTGTGCGGCCTTGGCGGTGACCACGCCGGAGAACGGCGCACGCACGATGTTGTTGTCCACGCCGAGATCGGCGATTGCCAGCGAATCGCTGGCCACGGTGGTGTTGCGCTGGGCGGTCCTGAGCTGGGCGCGCAGGTTGTCGCGCTGGGCGATGGCCAGGTCGTACTGCGAGCGCGAGACCAGTTGCTGGCCGACCAGTGCCTGCAGGCGACCGGCTTCGGCATCGGCCTGGGCCACCTGTGCCTGCAGACCGGCCAGCTGGCTGCGCGCGGCCTCGAGCTGGGAGGCCGACAGGCTGCGCTGGGCGTTGGCGTCGATCGGGTCGAGCGTGGCCATCACCTGGCCTTCTTCCACGCGCATGCCTTCCTCGATCATCACTTCGCGGACCTTGCCGGTGATCTTGGCCGAGACCGTGGCCATGCGCCGGGCGACGACGTAGCCGCTGGCGTCGAGCACCGAGCTGCTGGCACCGCCCTGTTGGATCGCCACGACGGGCGCGGTGGTCACCGCGATGGGGCGCTCGCGGCCGAACACGACCCAGGCCAGGCCAGCCAACACAATGAAAAGGACGATCGCCAGCACGATCCAGCGGCCACGTCGCGAGGGCGACGGCGGCGGCGAACCGGCCTTGCGGTCGATGCGGAGTTCCTTGAGCAGTTCAGCGGATGCGTTCATCGTGAGTCTGGACGGGGAATCGGGCCGAGTGTGACCGCATCGGCGGCCGAGGGGCAAACCGGCACGGTGGCCGGGATGGGCACAGCATGCCCGGCGGTCTGACGCGGCGGCAGTGACAGCTGTCACCTGCATGGGCTGACGACGGCCACTGGGGCCGGGCCGCCCCGGGGCCGAAGCTGTGGGTGTCTTCTCCGGGAATCGGTCATGCCCACCTCCACCATGTCACCCCTGGCCTGCCTGCATTACGTGGAGATCCACGACGGCGGCGCCGCCTGCGGCGCATCGGCTGAAGTGGCATGATCGCGCCTGTTCGTTCTGCCTTGGAATCGTCCGTGTCCTTCAGTCGGCTCGCCTCCCTGCTGCGCCCCGCGCCGGATTCGGCCGTGGCCGAGAACCTGCGGCGCGGCAAATCGCCGTGGGTGGATGCGATCCACCTGCTGTGGACGCTGTGGGTGTTCCTGACGCCGTTGTTCGGCGGTGGCTACACCTGGCGCTGGGCCGCGCTGACGCTGCTGACCTATCCGGTGTTCCTCGTGCTGTACGCCGGGGTGCTGCTGGCACCGCGCTGCCATGCGCCGCGCTACGCGCTCTCAATGGTCGTGCTGGGGCTGGTGCCCCTGGCGTGGTACCCCTCAGCGGTGAGCTACTTCATCTTCGGCTGCGTCACCCTGCGCGTCTCGCGCCGCAGCGGCTATGGGCGCTACCTGCTGCAACTGGCCGGGTTGAACGCGCTGTTCGTGGTGGTGGGCTTGCTGGCCCACTACCCGTGGCAGGCGCTGATCTGGATCCCGAGCATGGCGATGATCATCAGCCTGGTGGTCAATTTCGAAACCGCCAATCATGAAAAGGATGCGGCGCTGCAGCTGTCCCAGGACGAGGTGCGTCGGCTGGCGGCGACCGCCGAACGCGAGCGCATCGGTCGCGATCTGCACGATCTGCTGGGCCATACGCTGTCCCTGATCACCTTGAAGCTGGAGCTCTCGCGCAAGCTGGCCGACCGCGATCCGGACGGCTCGCGCCGCGAAGTGGCCGAGGCCGAAACGATCGCGCGCCAGGCGCTGGCCGAAGTGCGCAGCGCGGTCACCGGCATCCGCGCCAGCGACCTGGCCGCCGAGCTGGCCTCGGCCCGCTTGCTGCTGGAGTACCAGCACGTGCATCTGCACTACGCGCCGCCGCCGCCCATGCCGGTCGATACGGAGCGTGCGCTGTCGCTGGTCCTGCGCGAAGCGGTGACCAATGTCGCCCGCCATGCACAGGCGCGGCAGGCGTGGGTCACCTTCGAGCAGGACGGGCGCAGTCTGTTGATGCAGATCCGCGATGACGGGCGTGGCGGTGCCCACGTGGATGGCAATGGCCTGACCGGCATGCGCGAACGCGTTGCTGCCCTGCGCGGCACCTTGGTGCTGCAGTCGGCAAAAGGGGAGGGCACCTGCGTGACGGTCCGCGTCACCTTGCCGGCCGCGACCACGGCGGTGGTGGCGCCGGTGGCAGTGCCGACCGCGCCGTCGCTGCCGGCCGGGGGCGCATCATGATCCGCATCGTGCTCGCCGAAGACCAGGCGATGGTGCGCGGCGCGCTGTCAGCGCTGCTCGGGCTGGAGCCGGACATCGAAGTGCTGGGCAGCGCCGCCGATGGCGAGGCCGCATGGCGGATGCTGCAGCAGCTCAAGCCGGACATCCTGGTCACCGATATTGAAATGCCCGGCCTGTCCGGGCTGGAGCTGGCCCAGCGGATCGCCCGCCAGGGCCTGCCGATCAAGGTGGTGATCGTCACCACGTTCGCGCGGTCGGGTTTCCTGCGCCGTGCGCTGGATGCCGGCGTCTGCGGCTATCTGCTCAAGGATGCGCCGGCCGAACGCCTGGCCGATGCGCTGCGCCAGGTGCAGCACGGCGGCCGTGCGATCGACCCGCAACTGGCGCTGGATGCCTGGTCGCAGGCCGACCCGCTCAACGACCGCGAACGCCAGGTGCTGCGCCTGTCCGGCGATGGGCGCTCGGCCACCGAGATCGCCACCCAGCTCGGCCTCTCGCACGGCACCGTACGCAATTACCTGTCCGAGTGCATCGGCAAGCTCGGCGTGGCCAACCGCATCGAAGCGTACCGGCTGGCACGGCAGAAGGGCTGGTTGTAACCGCCGCCTCCACCGGCCAGTCGTCGGTGGCTACCGGGGCTCGGTATCGCGGGGGGAAGGGCGCCCCGGTCCCTTCGCCATCGCCTGGAACACGCCATCGCGGCGCACCCAGAGGTGGAACAGCGCGGCCGACAGGTGCATGATCACCGTGGCGAACAGCACATACGCCAGCAGGCTGTGGGCATTGCGCAGCGCTGCATACAGCGCCGGATCGTGTGGCAGGATCGCCGGCAGGTGCACGCCGGCCCCCATCACGATCGGATAGCCACCGGCCGACAACATGGCCCAGCCGATAAGCGGCATCGCCAGCATCAGCCCGTAGAGCACCCAGTGCGAGGCATGTGCGGCGAGCGCCTGCCAGGCCGGCAGGTCGGCCGGCAGCGGCGGCGGGCGATGGCGCAGGCGGTTGTACAGCCGCACCAGCACCAGCAGCAGGATCGCGATGCCCAGCGGCCGATGCAGGTCGATCAGCATCGGCCGCCAGTGCAGCGAGGCGACCATGGTCACGCCCACGAACAGCATGGTCAGGATCATCGCGGCCATCAGCCAGTGCAGGACGCGGGCGAGGAGATTGAAATGGCCGGCATCACGGTTCATCGCGCACCTTCCTTGCCCGTGGCGGCGGGCGCTTTGCCGCTGGCGATTTCGCGCTCGCGACGATTGAACGATTGCGAGTACACCGCCGAGCGTGCGGCCAGGATCGGATCCTCCGTGCCGGCCACGCCGCTGGGAAGGATCAGCGGATCGTAGTTCAGATCGCGGCAGGCGCCGGTGGCCTGCGGCTGCATGCTGCTCAGGGTCAGCGTGCCGGCCTTCACCTGGCGGCGGTCCTCCGGCCAGACCTGCGAGGGGTCGTTGATCGGGTCGCCGTCGTTGGCGATGGTCACCCACATGTCCCAGCGCATCGGGCCCTGCGCCAGGCGCTGTGCGAACTCCTCGCTGAGGAAATCGTCGTCGGACTGCGCGCGCTGCTCCGGCGTCATGTCCTCGAACGGCGCCTGCGGCCGCATGCTCCAGCGCACGAAACGGTGGCTGCCATCGGCGGCGGTGAAGCGGAAACTGTTGACGCCGTTGTAGGCGGTGTTGGCCCAGCTGTTCGACCATGGGGCGGTCTTGGCCCACTGCTGGAAGGCACGTGCGGACGGGTACTTTTCCAGCACGGCGGCCATCTTCGCCGGGTCCGGCTTACCGGTGGCCGGGTCCGGGATGCCGGCGCGGGTCTGCTCCAGGAAGGCCTCGGCGGTGGGCACCGCGAAGAACGGGAAGCTGTTCATCGCCATGCGCCATTCCTGGCCGTCGTCACTGACCAGCTGCAGCGCCATGCTGCGTACGCGGGCCTTGTTGTCGGCGCCGTGCGGGTCGCCGCCGCCGATCGAGAGGCGGCCCAATACCGGGACCTGGCGCTGCCGGAACACGCGTGCCGAACTCAGCGCCGCGCCTTCCGGCGTGCCCTGGAACACACCGTTGACGCAGACACCCTTGGTATGCGCGCGGCGGAAGCCGGGCTGCGGCGGACCGGTCGCCTCGATGGCATCGGTGAAGGTCTGCGCGGTGACCCGGTCGCGACCGATCCAGCCGGCCAGCCAGGCAAACGCCAGCACCAGGCCGCCCGCGATCAGGGCGATCAGCGCGATCCACAACAGCGGTGAGGGAGGGCGTGATCCGCCCGGTTCGCGACCAGCGCGGGTATAGCCGAAGAGCGACATGTCCGGGTTCCTGCCTTCACGATGCGTGTGGGTGGGCGACAGCGGGCATCGTCGCAGAACGCGGCGCAAGCCGATATTCACATTTTCGACAACTCTTCAAAAACGACGATCCCCGCCGCAGCGGGGATCGTCGGGTTCGGCGTATGCCGGGCGCAGACTCAGGCGTAGCGCGCCTTGAGCATCGCCCACGCCGAACGCAGCGCCAGCGCCTCGCCACCGGCCGGGCGGCCCGGGCGTTCGCCGTCGTTCCAGGCGTACACATCCAGGTGCGCCCAGGTCTGGCCTTCGGCGATGAAGCGCTCCAGGTACAGCGCCGCGGTGACCGAGCCGGCCATGCGCGACCCGGCGTTGGCCAGATCGGCGATGTTGCTGTGCAGGTAGCGCAGGTACGGGCGCCACAGCGGCATGCGCCAGACCGGATCGCGCACCGATTCACCGGCTTGCAGCCACTGCTGGGCCAGGGTGTCGTCGTTGCTGAAGAGCGCCGGCAGGTCCGGGCCGAGCGCGATGCGGGCCGCGCCGGTCAGGGTGGCGAAGTCGAGCACGATCTCCGGCTGCTGCTCGCTGGCATAAGTCAGCGCATCGGCGAGGATCACGCGGCCTTCGGCATCGGTGTTGTCGATCTCGATGCTCAGGCCCTTGCGGGTGGCGATGACTTCGCCCGGGCGGAACGCATCGGGGCCGATCGCGTTTTCCACCGCCGGGATCAGCAGGGTCAGCTGCACCGGCAGCTGCTGGGCCATGATCAGCCCCGCCAAGCCGAGCGCGTGCGCGGCGCCGCCCATGTCCTTCTTCATGTTGCGCATGCCATCGCCCGGCTTGATGTCCAGCCCGCCGGTATCGAAGCACACGCCCTTGCCGACCAGCGCCACGTGCGGCTGGCCCGCATTGCCCCAGCGCAGCACGATCAGGCGCGGGGCCCGATGCGAGGCGCGGCCCACCGCGTGGATGGACGGGAAGTTCTGCTCCAGCAGCGCATCGCCGGTGATCACCTCGATCTGCGCGCCATGGGCGCTGGCCAGTTCGCGCGCGGCGTCTTCAAGCTGCTGCGGACCCATGTCTTCCGTCGGGGTGTTGACCCAGTCGCGCACGCGCAGGCTGGCGGCGATCACGTCGCGCACTTCGGCCGAGGGCGTGGCGGCCAGCTGGGCCGGTGCACGATTTGGTTTGCGATAGCGCGCGAATCGGTAGCTGCCCAGACCCCAGCCCAGCTGCAGCAGGGTCTCGATTTCCGGTGCCAGTGCATCGGCCAGCGTCCAGACGGTGCCTTCCGGCAGCGCGAACGGCGCATGTGCGTAGCTGTACGCATCGCCCGGGTCACCCACGCCGATGATCGCGCCGGCCAGGCCGTGCTCGCCCGGCAGCAGTACCACGCTGCCACCGCTGCCGTTGAAGCGCTGCGCATCCAGCCACGCGCCCAGCGCGTCGGACTGCTGTGCGCGCCAGCCGGTGTACTGCTCGCGGGTCATGACGTGCAGCGGCAGTGCGTTGCTCGTTTCGGAAGTGAAACCGTTGATCTGGGACATGGGACTCGAAGGCTCCTTGGGCGGCGGCTTACGCGTGCTGGGCGGATGCGTTCGCATCCAGCCAGTCGGCCAGCCCGGTCAGGGTGTCGAACTGCAGATCGGGCTGCAGTGAAGGATGGTTCCAGGCGTGCTCTTCGCGGTTGATCCAGCAGCCGCGCAGGCCCGCCTGCATCGCACCGACCACGTCCATCTCGGCGTGGTCGCCCACATGCAGTACCTGGGCGGGGGCGACGCCGAGACGCTCGCAGGCGGCGTGGAAGATGCTGGCGGCCGGCTTGGCCGCGCCGTGCTCGCGCGAGCCGAGCTGGAAGGTGAAGTGGTGGGACACGCCGATCCGCTGCAGGTCGGCATTGCCGTTGCTGAGCGCGGCCACGGGCACGCGCGCGGCGATCCGGGCCAGCGCGTCCATCGCATCCGGGTAGAACTCGACCTGGTTGCGCGCGGCATAGAACGCCTCGTACGCCGGTTCGAGCAGGGCCGGGTCGGCGCCGCTTTTCTCCAGCGCCTCGCTCAGCGTCAACCGGCGCAGTGCGCTGAGGTCGTAGTGCAGGTGCGGGTTGTCATGGAAGGAGCGCTCGCGCAGTTCGCGCATCGCCGCCACCGGGTACATCGCGGCGGTGGCGGGGCTGTGCTGGAGCATCCACTCGTACAACACCTGGTCGATGCGGGCGCCGATGGGGGCGAACGGCCACAGGGTGTCGTCGAGGTCGAGGGTGATGGCTTGGACGGGGAAATTCACCCCGCCATTCTACGCCTGCGCGCGCGGGCTTTCATCGCGCGCAGGCAGCGCAGGCGCAGGTCCTTCAGCGCAGGTCGTAGGAACAGCCGATGGATGCCTGCCCGTCCTGCTGCCGCACGTTCAGGTCATGTCGACCGACCTCCAGGGTGTAGTCGCCGGCCACGTTGTCCCGCATCTTCGCCAGCGCGGCGATCTGCTCGACACTGGCCGTGCTGAAGTACGCGGTGTAACTGTCGACACCATCCTCGCCGCTGGCGCCGTCGTACAGGTACAGGCGGTCCACCGGCTGGCCCAGCACGAGCAGCGGTGTGGTCAGCGCATACTCGCCATCGGTCAGTTCGCCGTACGCCTGCAGCTCGGTCGGCTTGAGCGCCTTCGCCAGCGCGGCGAACTGTGCAGGCGTCAGGTGGCGCTTGCAGGTGACCGCCTCGACCAGCTGGCGGCTGGCCACCTCTGCGCTGGCTGGGGTGGCGGCGAACGTCGGCGCGGCGAGGGCGACAAGGCCGGCGAGAACAAGACAACGGGCAGCGAGGGAAGACATCAGCGTCGGGATCCATCCGAAAAAGTGCCGGTATTCTGGCAGCAATCGGGGATTGCGCGGCCAGCCATGCCTCCGCCCGAACCGATGACTCCAGCAGCTTATTCCAGCAGCTTGGCCCAGCCTTGGGTGCCATCCAGCCGCGCCAGCACCAGCTTGATGCAGACCAGCAGCGGCACCGCCAGCAGCAGGCCGATCATGCCCCACAGCCAGCCGAACACCATCAGCGCCAGGATCAGGATCAGCGGTGAGATCGCCATCCGGCGGCCGAGCACAATGGGCGTGACCACCTGGCCCTCCACGGTATGCAGGGCCAGATAGCACGCGGCCGGCAGCAGCGCCTGGAACGGATCGCTGAACTCCACGAAGCCCATCAGCAGCATCAGCGCCACGCCGATCAGCGGCCCCACATACGGCGCGAAGTTCAGCAGCGCCGCCACGGTGCCCCACAGCAGCGCCTCCTGCAGCGAGATGCCGAGCAGCAGCAGGATGCCGGAGAACACCAGGCCGACCAGCGTGTTGATCACGGTGATGGTCAGTACATAACGGGAGACCTCGCGCTCGATCGAACGCAGAATGTCGGTGGTGAAGCGTTGCTGCTGGCGGCTGGGGAACAGGGCGATGGCATGTTTCTGCAGGCTCTGCCCGTAGATCATGAAGAACAGGGTCAACAGCACCACCGCCAGCACCGAGGCGGCCAACCGGGGTGCCCGGGTCAGCACCTTGTAGGGATCATCTAGCTGGGTGCGCACGATCTGCACCCGGCGGCTGCCTTCGCCACCGGCCACGCGCGCGAAGTTCTCGGCGGCCTGGTTGGCCTGCTGCACCGGCTTGGTCAGGTTCTGCACCTGGCGGGCGACCTTGCGCAACTGCTGCGGTGCTTCCTGGGCCCACTCCATCGCCGGGCCGACCAGTTGCACGCCCAGCGCGGCGGCGCCGCTCAGGCCAATGCCGAGCACCAGCACCGCGCCGAGGAACCGGGGGATCCAGATCTTCTGCAGCACCCGCAGGATCGGGTTGCCGACCAGGGCGAAGAACATCGCCAGCAGGATCGGCAGCACCACGTCCTGTGCCGCCCACAAGGTGAACGCGACCGCCAACGTGGCCAGGATCACCAGCGACATCGGGGCGCGGGGGCGCGGCGGGGAGGGTGCGACGGCGGCTTCAGCGGAAGGGGGAACCGGAACGCTCATGCAGGTCGCACACTGGAAGGGAGCGCCATTATTGGGCAAGCCGGGTGCGCGTGGCGTGTGGGGTGCGTGCAGACGAAGAAAGGCCCCGCAGCAGATGCCGCAGGGCCTTCGGATGCTGCGGCCGAGCGCGGTGCGATCAGCGTTCGGACAGGTCCGTGGCCGCTTCAGCCGGTTGCGGCTGATACGGCGAGGCCGGGTCGGCACGCCGTTCCGGGCTGAGCCGTGGCGCTGCGGGTGCGGCAGCGGCAGCGGGCTGACGCGGTACCTCATCGGCCGCGTCATCTACCTTGTCCGCGGCCTGCTCGGCGGTATCAGCCGCTTCGCTGGCCTGCATCGAGGCAAACGCGGCCTGGGTGCTGGCCACCAGATTGGACACCGAGCCGATCATCTGCAGCCAACGCGCGCCCTGCACTTTCGCACCAAGACCGGTCGGCTCCAGCTTGCCGGCCAGGAAGCCGCCGGCCAGGCCCACCGTGATGATGCGCATGGGTGTCCACCCGGAGCGCCAGACGGTACTCAGGGTGAACCAGCTGCTGCGGGTTTTCTCGACCCGCACCGCGACCACCAGCTCGGCACGCTGGACGCGTTGCCGCAAGGCTTCGAAGTTCATCGCTTCACCCCCGTGGTGTCCACGTCGGCATCGGGATCTTCATCGCTGGGTTCGTCATACAGGCCCAGCCGCGACAACTGGCGGCGAGTGGCATGCATGCCGGTATGGCGGAAGAAGAACGACACGCGCCACATGGCGTAACCGGTGACCAGCAGGCTGACGACCGAGGTGATCAGCAGCGAATGGAACCAGGACAGGCCCCACCGCTGCATCAGGGCGATCAACGTGCCGGCCAGCAACAGCCAGGCCGACGCGCCGAACACGATCGCCACGCCGGCCCAGGCAAGCGCCCGGCCAAACGCACTGCGGGCCAGTGCGAAATCGGCCGAGGCCAGACGTCGCAGGGAGCGCAGCGTGTGCTTGGCCGAATCCACCGTCTCACGGCCGGCCTCACCGACCTGGCGGATGCTTTCGTCCAGGCGTGGTGCTTTTTCACCGCTGTCCGGTGGCGGGGTATCCGCGCCACCGGTGGCGGTCGACTGGGCTTGATCGCTCACGCCGCTGCTTACTTGTCGCCGCCGCTGCGGGCCAGCTTGGCGATGATCCAGCCCGCCGCGAAGGCGACGCCGAAGGAGGCCAGCGGACGCTCACGAATCAGCTCGGCGGCGCTGTCGACCAGGTCCTTGCCCTTGTCCATCAGTGCATCGACCTGTTCCTTGGCAGCAGCGCCACCGAACTCGGCCGCGGCCAGGCCGGAGAGCGCGGTATCGGACAGTTCGGCCTTGACGTTGGCCTTGCCGATGCGCAGCTCGTCACCGGCAGCACCGGTGGCGCCCTTGATGGCACCGCCGGCAGCGGTGGCCGCCGACTTCAGGTGCGAGCCGGCTTCGCCCAGGTGTTCCTTCAGGTTCTCGGTATTGGTGGGGCTCATCGTGTATCTCCTGCTATGCGATGGGGAAGGTGACCGCGGACGATCCGACGGCAACGAACACAAGGTAATAGCACCGGCCGGGTGTAAGCCACGTTACGGCTGTCGCCGCGTTCAGCGCATCACCAGCTGACCACCGCCGTTTCCACGGAGGATCCGCAGCACCAACTGGGCCGGACGCTGCTGGAAGTTGGCGCGCCAGCTGGCGAGGTCGGCAAACTCACCCGCCGTTGCCGCGGTGATCACGTCACCCTGCGCAAGTCCGGAGGCTGCCGCGCGGCTGCCGCGTTTGACGTCACTGACCAATACCCCGCTGACGCCCGCCTGGCGCAGCGACTCGGGCAGGTCCACGAAGGTGGCCCCGCCCAGGCGCGGATCGAGCGACTCGCCGGTGACCGCGCGTGCCTGCTCCTTCAGTGTGGCCTTGATCTGCAGCGGCTTGCCTTCGCGGCGCACGTCCAGGGTCAGCGTGCTGCCAACCGGCTGCAGGCCTTCCACGTTGTGCAGCGCCTGCGCGCTGTCCACGCGCTGGCCGTTGGCCGACACCACCACGTCGCCCGGCTTGAGGCCGGCGGCCGCGGCACCGGAACCGGCCAGCACGCGGGTCACCAGCGCGCCGCGCGTCTCGGTCAGGCCCAGGCCCTGCGCGATCTGCTGGGTCAGGTTCTGCGCCTCGATGCCGAGCGTGCCACGCACCACCACCCCGTGTTTGACCAGCTGGTCGACCACGTCGCGCGCCAGGTTGGAGGGAATCGCCAGGCCCAGGCCGATGTTGCCGGCCATGCTGCCCTGCGGGTTGAAACTGGCGGTATTGATGCCGACCAGTTGTCCCTGCAGGTTGACCAGCGCGCCGCCGGAATTGCCGGGGTTGATCGAGGCATCGGTCTGGATGAAGTTCTGGTAGCCCAGCCCGCGGATGCCGCTGCGGCCCACTGCCGAGACGATGCCGGAGGTGACCGTCTGGCTGAAACCGAACGGGTTGCCGATCGCCACCACGAAATCGCCGACGCGCAGCTGCGCGCTGTCGCCGAGCTTGATCTCGGTCAGGTTGCCGGTCGGAATGCGGATCAACGCGACATCGGTATCGGCATCGGAGCCGATGAATTCAGCCTTGACCGTGCGCCCATCGGCCAGGGTCACCTGCACGTCGTCGGCGTTGTCGATGACATGGTGGTTGGTCAGCACCAGGCCCTCGGCGGCATCGATGATCACCCCCGAACCCAGCGATTCGTTGATGCGTTCCTGCGGCACTTCCGGGAACAGCCGGCGGAAGAAGGGGTCATTGAAGTAGGGGTTGCGCACGCGCACCACCTGCTTGGTGTTGACGCTGACCACTGCCGGCATCACCCGTTCCAGCATCGGTGCCAGCGATGGCACCGCCTGCCCGGCGACTGCGGCGGGCAGCGCGGCCGTGGTCGGGATCGTGTACGCGGCCGGCGCTGCCTCGGCCCGGTTGTCCAGGTGCGCGTTGATGGCCGTGGCGGTGAACCCGCCGAAGGCGGCGGCGAGGGCAAGCGTGAGCAGGGTCGGGAGCGGTCGCATGGTCCGGCGGTTCCGTGTCGGAGGGGACGGGGCAGGGAAAAACACATATACGGTAATTCAACCTGAATGAGTGTGTCCGCACTCGGCTAAACCCCGGATGAAATTCATTGCCGGCTGAGGTCCCGATGGGCGGCTGGCCGGCGCGGGCGGCGGCGGCGAAAGGCGGCGGTGGTCGGCTTCAATGTGGGTGCGTGGCGATGCACGCGGCATGGGCAGACCGCATCGGCGCACACGTCCATCGGCTGCGAGCGCGTCATCCAAACCAGCGCAAATGCGCGGTGCGGAGGCAGGGAATGGATCAAGTACGACGATCCATCATCGGATCGCTGGACGCGCCGGCCATGCGCATCCAGACACATCGCGCGTGCCAGGCGTTGGAACGCCGATGCTGTTTTCAAGGGGTTTCGTGCACGCAACCGGTACGTTGCTTGCTGCCGCCGATGAGGGTGCTACTGTCGGCTTGGCACGTGCATCGCATCAAGACCGTTCCACGATGGACCGCGCCGGTATAGCATCGCCAGCGATTTGACTAACCAGGCCCCTTAGGAGGCACTCAATGAGCAACGGTAATGGTGTGACCACGGTTCTCTCGCAGACCGTCGAAGATGCAAAAGAAACCGCCACCAACGTCGGCGAGACCATCGCACACGTTGCGGAAGATGCAGTCGCTTCGGTGAAGAAGACCGCCAAGCGCGCACGCAAGGCTGCCACCACCCAGGTCGCCAAGGTCAAGAAGGCCGTGACCAAGGTCGAGAAGACCGTCGCCAAGAAGGCTGACAAGGCGGCCAAGTCGGTCGGCAAGACCCTGGCCACCGCCAAGCAGAAGCTGGAAGCGGCCAAGAAGAACGCCAAGGCCGAGGCCACCGCGATCAAGAAGCAGGTCGCCAAGAAGAAGGCCGCCGCTGAAAAGGCCGTGACCAAGACCACCAAGGCTGCCGGCAAGAAGGCCACGACCGCCACGAAGGCCGTGACCAAGAAGGCTGCTGCTGCCAAGAAGACCGTGACCAAGAAGGTCGCCACCGCCAGGAAGGCTGTCGCCAAGAAGACCGCGACCGCCAAGAAGGCCGTGACCAAGAAGACCGCCGCCGCCAAGAAGACCGTCGGCAAGAAGGTCGCCGCTGCCAGGACCGCTGTTGCCAAGAAGTCGGCGACCGCCAAGAAGGCCGTGACCAAGAAGACCGCAGCGGCCAAGAAGGTTGCCGGCAAGAAGACCGCCGTCGCCAAGAAGACCGTCGGCAAGAAGGTCGCCACCGCCAAGAAGGCCGTTGCCAAGAAGTCGGCGACCGCCAAGAAGGCCGTGACCAAGAAGACCGCGACCGCCAAGAAGGTGGCCGGCAAGAAGACCGCCGTCGCCCGCAAGTCGGTCGGCAAGAAGGTCGCCACCGCCAAGAAGGCCGTGACCAAGAAGACCGCAGCGGCCAAGAAGACCGTCGGCAAGAAGGTCGCTACCGCCAAGAAGGCTGTGGCCAAGAAGGCCCCGGCGAAGAAGGCTCCGGCCCGCAAGGCCGCCCCGGCCAAGCGTGCTGCCGCCAAGCCGGTTGCCCGCAAGACACCGGCCAAGCGCGCGCGCAAGTAAGTAAGTTGTAACGTGCTGCTCCTGCCTGAGGGCGGGAGCGGCATGGTGGGAACGGCCTGTCCCCGTCCCCGGTCATTTCGGCATCCCCGGTCGAGCGCATCGCGTCACTGTGCGATCAGGCTCCCGGCAATGCTACGCAGCATGCGTTTCATGAAGCAGCTAATCCGCCGCCAAGTGAATTGGGATTCGCTACATCTCCGCGTGTGGCCGTCGATCAGGCCATGCCTGCAAGGTCCTGGGCTGTACCTGAAGGAGCACTGTCAAAAGCGGGTCAGATCGTCCAGTTCTCGAATGACTGTAGAGGCCTTGAAATCAAAGGCGCAATGTCCTAATAATGAGACTGCTCAAGCGTATCGCTTGACCGAGGCAGTCTAATCAAAAAAAGAGATTCAGACCTTGCGGATAGATTTCATGTCCGCGCCCGTGGAAGCACGGGTACGAGAGGAGGCGGTCGCCGCGCCCTCCGGAAACCCGGAGGAGCTCTTCCCGAGGTGGGTCAAGTCAGCAGGAGAACGGCAGTTTCTGAATCTTGATTGGATGTAATCGGCGTTTGATAGTTAAAAACCAGTCTGACTTGGCGGACTTGACCCACACCTAATCTGTGTAGTTTCGAAACATATGGATCATGTTTCAAAAGTAAAAAAGCTTGCTAGCCAGTCAATCGGTTCTGTGTCGGCATTGTGCAGGGCGCTTGGCGTGGAAGAGCGTGAGATGGAAGAGCTGTTGAAATGGTCGTCGGCTATGAAGTTCAGGCTGAAGACCGTGCTCAAATCTGACGGTGGATTGCGCGAAGTTTACATACCGCATTGGCGGTTACGTCTCATCCTTCGCAGGATTAACAAAAGAATTCTTGCTGATCCTGCGACCATCGTCTGGCCGGACTATCTGTTTGGTTCAATTCCTGGGAAGTTTGCTGCCGAGCAAGGTTTGATTGGCAGGGATTACATCGCTTGCGCTGCTCGACATTGCCGGGCGAAAAGCGTCTTAAAGGTCGATGTTGCAAATTTCTTTGGCAGCATCACCGAATATCAAGTATATGAAATATATAGAAAATTCTTGAAGTTTGGCCGCGGCCCTTCACTCGCTTTGGCCAAGCTTTGCTGCCTTGACGGTTTTCTGGTTCAGGGTGCCCCCACTTCTAGTTACATTGCAAATCTGATCTTTTGGAAGGATGAACATCGTCTGGTGGGAAGGCTATTACGTAAAGGGTTGACCTATACCAGATATGTTGATGACATCACCGTCTCATCTTCGTTGTTCTCCCAGGATTATAATCTGGCACTTCGTCATATAGACGATCTTCTAACCTCAAGAGATCTTTCAAGGAGTGAGCGAAAAACCGCAATATTGCGCTCCGGTATCAAGCCTGTACTTGTTCACGGGCTGAGAGTGGAATATGAGAAACCTAGAATTCCGAGGGACGAGCTTTGTCGGATAAGATCTTCTGTGGATACATTGGAGAACTTCTCG
This sequence comes from Stenotrophomonas sp. PUT21, assembly GCF_052232875.1. NCBI lineage: Bacteria > Pseudomonadati > Pseudomonadota > Gammaproteobacteria > Lysobacterales > Lysobacteraceae > Stenotrophomonas > Stenotrophomonas sp. PUT21. Next base: position 4,360,537 of record NZ_CP197645.1, read on the forward strand.
ACAGAATCGAATTTTAGGACTCGAAGAAAATTCAGAAAGATGTTCAATAAGTGCATGGGGAGGGTGAACAAGCTATCCAGGGTCAACGAGATACAACACCGAAAACTCGTATCTCGCCTGAGAAGAATTCAGCCGCTCCCGCACCCCAAGGATGTTGGGGACTGCAGGCAATGGGCTAATCGACTTGTTAAGAGCTATCCTACGAAGAACGGACAGTACTTCTTCATGAAGAGTTGCTTTCGCCTCAGGGAGCGCCTTAATTTAGTTGCTCGTACGTTCCGGCATGAGGCTAAAGAGATCCGGAAGATGGTTTCATTTATTCCAAATTCATATGAATAATGATTCAGTTGATTGGATTCAGCGCCTTGAACGTATCTCTTTTTGGGGTGGCATCGCTGCAATTGGCGCTCTGGTGGCACTCATAATAATATCTCTATTCACCGTCGGGATGGGCGCGGGTTCTGAGGTTGGTATGTTTGATAGGTCGTGGTGCTTTGAAAGCACGTGCGTGGAGAGGGCTACAAAAGCATATGGGCTAACGATTAGCTTGCTTGTTGCATTGTTCCAAGTTGCTGCGGGATATGCGGCGGTACTTGGGATAATAGTTTCGGCGAAAACATATGTCGTTGGTCATGCAGGATCAAAGCTGCACGCCCATATGTCAAACTTGAACTCGTTCCGAGACTATGTTGAAAAGCAACTCCAAAGCCATGATCGAATCACCTCTTCGTCTTTGGATGTATACCTCTGGTACGCACTTATGTTTCCAAATTCGGCTAACGGTGACGTGGGCGTTGGCGTTGATTACAAAAGCAAGCTCACGGGTATTGCGAAAGAGATCGCCAGATCTAATCTGGCATTCGCAAACAATAAAACATCAGGATTCTCACACAAGATGCATCAAGATGTGATGATTCCGATTCTAAGTTCGATAGGATTTAGGGTGAGAGTGATACCGCGGTTGGAGTATTTTTCTGCCGAGGATGAGATTCTAAAGTTAATTTCCAGAGTAAACGAAGTGTTTGATCCGACGGCAGCGAAGTTTCCTGAGAGGTCCTATAGAAATCTCGGCTGATACCGCCTTCCATGCGAATCATTGGTGACATTTAGTTCTGTGCGTGTAGTTGCAGATACGTAACCTTGGTAGCTTGGTTGCTGCCTTTTGAGAAGACGCCACATGCGCGACCTCGACTTCAGCTCCTGGCAGGCCATGCTCTCCACCCTGGTCGGGTTGGCGATCATTACGTTGATCGGCGTCGGCATCCGGCTGCTGGTCATGCAGGCCATGCAGCAGCGTCGCGAGCGCGAGAATCGTCAGATCAACGAGCGGCTGCGCACGCTGATCGCCGCTTACAAGGTCCTTGGCGGCTCGTTCACCGGCACGCTCGATGTCGATCCTCGCCATCGTCGGGATTTCCGCGCGCTGCCCGACGGCAGCGAAGCCGGCGATGCGCTGCACCTGCCGGCGGAGGCCGAGAACGGTGGCGAGCGCGCGCGCCGGATCCGTGACGCGGTGGAAGCAGCGCTGTCGGACATCATCCTGCTGGGCACCGATGAGCAGGTACGCCTTGCCGCGCACGCCGCCAACGAGATGGCCCAGGGCCGCCTCGTTCCCACCGCCGAACTGGTGGTGTCACTGCGTGACTTCATCCGTCAGGCGCTGGACCTGGATCCGATCCCGGCCTCGGTCACCATCCCGCGCCAGGGTCCCGCACGGCCCTCGGCCGGTGCGAAGGGCAAGGGCGATGCGGCTGACAAGGGCGGTGGTAAAGGCGGTGGGGGTGGAGGAATGGGCGGTGGAGGCGGGGGTGGCATGGGTGGCGGATTCCAGAACGACGACGAATCCGCGCACCCACGCTGAGCGGCAGCCGCGTTGCTCAGCCCTTGAGTTCCACCACCGGCACGAAGCCGCCGTAGATCATCCGCTTACCGTCGAACGGCATCGGATTGTTCTCCGGGTTCATCCGCGGGTCCTCCATCATCTTCTGCATGCCGGCATCGCGCGTGGCCTTGTCCGGCCATTCGATCCAGGAGAACAACACGGCCTCATCGTCCTTGGCCGCCACCGCGCGATGGAAGTCGGTCTGCTTGCCATGCGGGACATCGTCGCCCCAACACTCCACCACGCGCAGCGCGCCATGCTCGATGCAGATCGCATCGCCCATGTGCGCGTGCTCCAGGAATTTCGCTTTGTTCGCGTTCGGCACGGCAAGTACAAAACCATCGATATAGGCCATGGCAGAGCTCCAGATGACGCGCCGGGATGGGCGCCTTCATGACATACGACGAACCGGGGGACGGAACCTCGACACTGCGCGCGGGCGCCTTTGCAGCCGGTGAGCTGTCCAGGCAGGTCAGGAAGTGAACGGATTCAGCATCCACTCGGACATTTTCGGCCACCTTCGCGACAAACGTCAGAAAACTCTGAGTCATTGTGCGGAACATCCTGATAGGCCCGCTGACGTATTCAGCACATGATGGGCTTGCCGGGCAGGACGCCCCACGGCGCCCTGCGGTCCAACGCCCCACGGCACGGACCTCGGTGCATCCAGGAGGATGGACGCGTTAGCCGATAACTCCCCAAGAGCGGCTTCCCCAGCGCGTGACGCCCCGAAAGGGCACCGTCGTGACCAGAATCCCTTTCCGGCCCGCCCGTCGCGCCTCCCCCGCATGAAGGCCACGCGTGATCATTCCGCCAAGCCGCACTCACGCCGTCATCGCCTGAAAAAGGCCACGCGCGTATGCCAGAGCGCGTCTGAACGCCGCCCCAAAATTCACTTTTGCGCACGCGGTCAACTTCAGGGCGGGTTGTGTCGAATAACGGAGAATTTACATTCCCGATGCAGTCCGGCCTCCATGCCGGGTGCAAGTAGTCCAAGACATAAAGGTGTACCCCCATGAAGACTTCGTTGATTGCTCTGGCGCTGGCCGCCGCCCTCCCGTTCACCGCTTCGGCGGCTGAAGGCCTGTCCTACAACTACGCGGAAGCCGACTACGTCAAGACCGACGCAGATGGCGGCAAGGCCGATGGTTGGGGCGTGAAGGGTTCCTACGCTTTCCACCCGAACTTCCACGCTTTCGGTGAGTACAACCAGCAGAAGACCGACATCGGCAACTTCAAGGTTGACCAGTGGCGCGTGGGCCTCGGCTACAACCAGGAAATCGGCAACAGCACCGACTTCGTGGGCCGCGTTGCCTACAACAAGTTCGACCCGAAGGAAGGCCTGGACTTCAACGGCTACAGCGCTGAAGCCGGTATCCGTACCGCGTTCGGCCAGCACGCCGAAGTCTATGCCATGGCCGGCTACGAGGATTACAGCAAGAAGCACGGCGTCAATCCGGATGGCCAGTTCTACGGCCGCCTGGGTGGCCAGGTGAAGTTGAACCAGAACTGGGGCATCAACGGCGACATCAAGATGGATCGCCACGGTGACAAGGAATGGTCGGTCGGCCCGCGCTTCAGCTGGTAATCCCAGCGTGACCGCATCGCCACGCGCCTGATCGGCGTGGCAGGAAAGGCCCGGCATTGCCGGGCCTTTTTCGTGGGCGCCATCCAGGCACGGGGCCCGAGGGATAATGAGGCACCGCCATGGAGATGCCCGATGCCCCAGCCCCCTGATGTGCAGCACCCCCGCCTCGGCTGTGGGGCCGTGATCCAGCGCGCCGATGGCGCGATCCTGTTGGTCCAGCGCGGGCGTCCGCCCGAGCAGGGGCATTGGGGGCTTCCCGGCGGCAAGGTGGACTGGATGGAGAAGGTCGAAGCGGCCGTGGTGCGTGAGGTGCTGGAAGAGACCGGGCTGCAGGTGCGCGTGGAACGGCTGTTGTGCGTGGTGGATCACTTTGAACCTGCGTTGGCACAGCATTGGGTCGCGCCGGTGTACCTGGCGCGCGTGCCGGCAACGGCGCAGGTGATGCTGCTCGAACCTGAGGCGATCCTGGCGCTGGGCTGGTTCGAGCTGGACGCGCTGCCCGCGCCGCTGACCGTCTCTGCGATCCAGGGCGTGGCGCAGTTGTCTGCGCCCCGCTGATCCGCACCCTTCAGCGCCGCGCCGTCGCCCCATCGCCGCGCGCCACGGCCTCCACTTCCGCCAAGCGGGTGACAGCGCAATCGCCCGGCGTGGACATCGCCAGCGCGCCATGCGCAGCGCCCAGGTCCACCGCTGCCTGCTCGCCCTTGCCGCTGAGCAGGGCATGCACCACGCCGGCCACGAAGGCGTCGCCCCCGCCGACGCGGTCGAGCAGGTCGACTTCGCGCGCCTCGGAGACATACAGCTGCGCTCGCGTGCGCAGCGCGCCGGCCCAGCCATGCCGGGCCGCCGTGGCGGCGTCGCGCAGGGTGAAGGCCACCGCCTGCAGCGTCGGGAACCGGGCCAGTGCACGCAGGGCAGCGGCCTCGGCCGGGCCGACATCCATCGGGGTGTGGCGGCGACCCAGATCGCTCAGATCCATGCCCAGGCACGCGGCGAACGAGTACTCATCGCCGATCAGCAGATCGCATTCGGCGGCGATGGCGCAGTTGGCATGGCGCGCCGCGTCCGGGTCGGGATGACTGTTCCAGAGGCTGGCGCGGTAGTTGAGGTCGTAGGAGACGGCCACGCCGTGGCGCCGCGCGGCACGGACTGCCGCGATGGCGGTCTGCGCGCTGTGCTCGGACAAGGCGGCAAAGATTCCACCGGTGTGCAGCCAGCGCACGCCGTGCTGGCCGAACAACGCGTCCCAGTCGAACGCCTCCGGCGCCAGTTGCGAGGCCGCCGAGTACGCGCGATCGGAGATGCCCAGCGGCGCACGTACCCCAAAACCACGCTCGGTGAAGTTCAGGCCCATGCGGGTGTTGCGGCCGATGCCATCGTAGTCGCGCCACACAATCTGGCTGGCATCCACGCCACCGGCCTGGATCAGCTGCTGGGCGAGCAGGCCAAGTTCATTGCGCGGCAGGGCGGTAAGTACCCCGGTGCGGTGTTCGAACGTGCTGCACAGACCGCGTGCGACGTTGTACTCGCCGCCGCCCTCCCACACGGTGAACTGGCGCGCGCTGCGGATCCGGCCTTCGCCGGGATCGAAGCGCAGCATCACTTCGCCCAGCGCCAGTGCGTCCCAGCGCTGGCCGTTGTCGGGCGCAACGACGAAGCTCTGGGCCGTCATCGTACCGGGCACCCGAGCATTGCCAGATCGATGCCGTCGGCCATGCGCCGGTAGCCTTCATCGTTGGGATGCAGGTGGTCGCGGGTGATCTCCTCGGGCAGGTTCTCCGGATTGGCCGGGTCGCGCAGGATCTGGTCGAAGTCGATCAGCCCATCGAAGCCGCTGCGGCCGCCGCGCATCCAGGTGTTGAGGGTAGTGCGGGTGGCCGCCGCGATCGGCTCGTAGCGGTCCGAACCACCGAAGGGGGTGATCGTGGCGGCGATCGGGCGGATGCCGTTGCTGTGCAGGCGCTCGGCGATCTGCCGGTAGCCCAGCACCATGTCCTCGGCGTTGCGGCCGGCCACGGGTGGGGTGCCGCCGTCGTGGCGGATGTCGTTGATGCCTTCGAACAGGATCACGCGGTCTACGTTCGGCAGCGCGATCACGTCGCGGTCCAGCCGCGCCAGCGCGCTGTGGCTGCGGCCATGGTCCATCACCTTGTTGCCGCTGATGCCGGCGTTGACCACCACCACCTGGTCCGGGCAGGCCTGCTGCAGGCGGGCGGACAGCCGTGCGGGCCAGTCGCCGTTGCTGCCGCGGGTGGCGGTGGCGCCTTCGGTGATGGAGTCGCCGAGGGCGACCACCACGATCGGCTTGCGGGTGCGTTCGGCCAGCACGGCCGAGACCACGTTCTGCCGGTAGGCGAGTTTGACCGCATCGCCCACGGTGGCTGCGCGGCCCTCGACGATGCGCAGCGCGGTGCGGCGTACGGCCGGGCGGGTGGCGTCGGGGAAGTACACGGTGAGCGAGACGTCGGCCAGCGCCGGTGCGGTGATCGCGACCGGGTCGCTGAGCAGGGCAGCGCCGACCGGCACCACCACCTCGCCACGCCCATTGAACGTGACCGGCCTGGCCGCGGTGGCGGTGCCGGTGAGGTGGGCCGAGGCACTGCCGATATGCAGCGGTGCCTGGCCGAGTTCATTGCTGATGCGGAAGCGCAGGGCGCGCGCCGAACTGGCCAGGCGCATGTCCTGGCGCACGGTCTGGTTGGCGAATTGCACCGGGGCGTCGGGGGTCCCATCGAGCCGGTCCGGGGCCGGCGAAGCGGTCCAGGCCGGCACCCAGACCTGGGCCTGGGCGGGCAGCGCCGCGGCGCTGGTGGCAAGTGCAAGAGAGAATGCAGTGATCCAGCGCAGCATGGCGGCCCTCCCAGGCGGTCAGCGGGTCAATCAGGAGAAGTAGGTGCCGCCGTTGACGTCGACGTTGGCACCGGTGATGAAACCGGCCGCATCCGACGCAAGGTACACGGCGGTATCGGCGGCTTCCTGCGGACGGCCCTGGCGGCGCAGCGGCGTATTGCCTGCCACCGCGGTGCGCACTTCCGGCTTGGTGAACTCGTCATGGAAGCGGGTGGCGATCATGCCGCAGCACAGGGCGTTGACGCGGATGCCGCGCGGGCCCAGCTCCTTCGCCATGGCACGGGTGAAGGTCATCACCGCGGCCTTGGCGGTGGCGTAGATCGCCGCGCCCGGGCCACCGCCATCGCGGCCGGCCTGCGAAGCGAAGTTCACGATCGCGCCGCCTTCGGGCATGTGCGGTACCACCGCATGGGTGGTCAGGTAGACCGAACTCATGTTGAGGTCCATCACCTTGTGGAAGAACGCCTCGTCGATCTCGGCCAGCGGACGGCGCTGGACCATGCCACCGGCCACGTTCACCAGCACATCGATCTGCGGGCCGAACGCGGCCTGGGTCGCGGCGACCATCGCCGCCACCGCCGTGGCATCGGTGACATCGGCGCGATGCACGATCGCGGTGCCGCCGGCGGCCTGGACCTGCTGGAGGGTCTCCTGCGCGCTGGCCTCGTCGTTGGCGTAGTTGATGCAGACCTTCGCGCCGGCGGCAGCCAGCTTGAGCGAGATCTCGCGGCCGATGTCACGGCCGCCACCGGTGACGATCGCCACCTTGTCCTTGAATTGGGTCATGAAACACTCCTGTGATGCGTTGGGGGAAAGGGAAGAAGAAGGTTCAGCGGCGTTCGACCGGGCCGTGGATTTTTTCCACGCGACCGGTGACCAGCCACAGCGCCAGAAGGGAGGCCGGCACCAGGGCCGCCACCAGAATGAAGATCGGTGCGTAGGAGTCGTGCGTCATCGCCGGCACCAGCCAGGTGGTGATCAGCGTGCCCGCCACCGCGGCCATGCCGCCCAGGCCAGCCACCGAGCCGACCGATTTGCCGCTGAAGATGTCGCCGGGCAGGGTCTGGATGTTGCCGATGGCGATCTGGAAGCCGAGCAGCACGAAGGCGATGGTGATCACCGCCCAGACCGGATCGGTGGCCAGCACCGCACCGATCAGCGCCGGGGCCATGATCGCGCCGCCCAGGGTGATGACTACCTTGCGCGCCTTGTCCACGCTCCAGCCGGCACCGATCAGACGGCCGGACAACCAGCCGCCGCCGAGACTGCCGATCATCGCGCCGACGTAGGGCACCCAGGCGAAGATGCCGATCTGCTTGATGTCGAAGCCGAAGGTGTCGGCCAGGTAGATCGGCAGCCAGGAGACGAACAGCCACCAGATCGGGTCCAGGAAGAACCGCGAGATCAGGATGCCCCAGGTCTGGCGATGGCCCAGCAGCTGGCGCACGTTCGGCACGTACTCGGCCACCGGCACGGCCGGCTGCTCGGTCGGCGCGTCCAGGATCAGTGCACGCTCGGCCGCGCTCACCCAGGGGTGCTTGTCCGGACCGGCGCGGTAGATGATCAGCCACGGCAGCAGCCAGATGAAACCGATCGCACCGATCAGGATGAAGGTCCCGCGCCAGCCCAGCCACAGGAACAGCACGGCGATCAGCGGCGCGGAGATGATCGCGCCGATCGAGGCGCCGGCGTTGAACACACCCTGCGCCAACGCACGCTCCCGTGCCGGGAACCACTCGGCATTGGCCTTGACCGCGCCCGGCCATGCACCGGCTTCGCTGATGCCGAGCATGGCGCGCACGATGCTGAAGGACAGGATGGAGTGGGTGACCGAGTGCAGCGCGATCGAGATCGACCACACCGCGATCGAGAGCGCAAAGCCCAGCCGCGTGCCGATGATGTCGAACAGGCGCCCGAACACGAACTGGCCGGCGGCGTAGAACAGCATGAACACCGTGACCAGCAGCGCGTAGTCCTCCTTGGTCGCGCCGACATCCTGCGAAATCTGCGGCCACATGACGGCCAGCGCGTTGCGGTCGATGTAGTTGATCACCGTGGCGACGGCGATCAGCGCCACGATCAGCCAACGGACATAAGTGCGGGCCTGCGTGGTGACCTTCATTTGCTGTCCTTGCCGGTGGCGGTATCGAAGCGCTTCCAGCCACCGTCCCAGCGCCAGCTCTGGCCATCGCCGCTCACTTCATGCGATCCGCCCTTGGTGGGGTCATCGGCGATGCCCAGCGCCAGCCGCTTGCCGCCGGCCAGGTCGAGCACCAGCACATCCGCATCCTTGCCGCGGTAATGCGACAGGCGATCGATGCGGCTGTTGGCGCCGCGCACGGTCTCGGCGGTGCCGTCGTATTGGCCATGTGGTTCGAGCACGCCATAGAAGGTAGTGGCGGGCTGCCCATCCACGCGCTGCAGCAGCATCGGCTCACGGCGCAGGTTGAACGAGGGATCATTCGCACCGCTCTCGCCGATCAGGGCGCGCGAGGGTGCGGTGCTGGCGAACCGGTAGGTATAGAAGCGACCCTCCAGCAGCCAGGTCAGGCTGCGCGCATCGCGGGTCGGCTCGCTGGCCGCATCGATCCACACATGCTGGTAGCCGTTGGCCTTGCCCAGCACCGGACGCGTGGCCACCGCGGACTGGCTCTTGAAGCCCACGTCCATGATGTGGCCATTGAAGTGCAGCGGCAGGTCATAGCGTGCCGCCTTGGTGCCGGTGACGCGCAGCAGGTCCAGCACCACCGGCTCGCCCAGCGCAGGGTGCGAGAGCAGGGCCTGGGTGCGGGTGAAGCTGACACCGTCGTAGGCGCCTTCCATCCGCGCGGAGGCGATCTGGGTATCGTCGCTGACCGCAAACAGCAGCGGCGTCGGCGCCAGCGGCTGGCCCTTCTTCCAGTCGCCACCGAAGTGGCTCTGCTCGTTGACCACCAGCGTGTTGTGGGCGATGGTCTGCCGGGCCCAACTGTTGTTTTCCGGCAGGTAGATGCCACCGGCCTTGGCTTCGATGTTGAGGAAACGCGCGGCGCCGTAATCGGTGACCACACGCTGGCCGTTGTCGTAGAACAACCAGTTGAGCTTGTCGAAGTGGCCGTGGCCCATGCCCTGCTTGGTGTTCTTCATCACCAGTGCCTGGCCGTTCTCGCCGCCCATGCGCAGGATCGCCAGTGCGCCTTCGGTGCCGTCCGGGCCATCGCGCAGCAGGGTCGGTACGAAGGCAAACGGCTTGGCCTTGTTCTCCGCCAGCGCCTGGGCTACCTGCAGGCCTTCGGGCGAGAGCAGCACGCGCTTCTGTGTTTTTGCGACCGACAGCAGGCGTGCATCAGCGGTCTGCGCGTAGGCGATATCGACGCCGGCCACCAGTTCTTCGGTGTCCAGGCCCTTGTCGAGAATGGCGTCGTTGATCGGGAAGAAGTAGCCGCCGTAGCTGCTCTGCACCAGCGCATCGACCGCCTTGAGCAGCACGCCGTCGCGGCGCTTGAAGATGCCACGCTGCGGTTCGTTGCGCTCGATGGCGTTGGCGAACAGGATGAACGGGGCCAGCGCATAGCGCTGGTAGTACGGGCCTTCTTCGTAATAGCCGTCCGGCGAGAACAGCTGATCAACCTGTTTCAGGAAGCCGGCACTGCCATCGCGCTTGCTGCCCTGCAGGGCCTTGTCGACGTAGGTGGTGTCGCGCAGCACGTAGCCGGTCATGCCGACGGCAGCGACCGCCCAGGTGGCGTGATTGTGGATCTTGTCGAAGTTCTCCGGCGTGCCGGACAGGAAATCGGCCATCGCGCGGAACACGTTGTCGTCGATCGTTTTGCGGTCGGCGTCACTGAGCGTGTCGCGGATCGCGTCGTAGCCCTGCGCCGCGCTGACCAGCCAGACCGAATCGTTGAGGGTCTGCCAGAACAGCCGGCCGGGAATCTGGCCGCGGCCCTGCGGGTGCGCGCTCAGCCCCGGGTAGAGCTTGGCGTAGCCCAGCAGCAGGTCGCGGGCGAAGGTGGCATAGGCCTTGTCACCGGTCAGCCGATACAGCGCGCCGGCGGCCTGGATGGCCTGGTAATTGCGCTTGTGCTGTTCGTGCGTGTAACCGCCGCCCTTGTCCTTGGGCACCGGCACGTCGATGCCGGCCTTCATCATCGCGCGCACGCGCTGTTCGGCACGCTGCTGTTCCTTGGCGAACAACGGCGATCGCGCACCCTCGGCACGCATCTGCGTCCACTGCGCGGCGGTGACCAGCACCGGCGCGGTGGCGGCATCGGCGGGCGCCTGCCGGGCGGCGGGTGCGGCCTGTGCGGCGGGCAACGCAGCCCCGCCAAGCGTGGCGGCGAGCAGCAGCATCAGGGGCGGGGCATGATTCATGGCAGGGCCTCAACAGGGGTATCGGACAGCAACGGCGCGGTGGCCGTCAGCGGGTTGTCGCCCATGCGCAGGGTCGGTTCCCCGACGCGATGGCTGAAACGGATGCGGCCGCTGCGGTCGAAGCGGTTGTCGCGGATGCTGGCGAACTGCACGCCATGCAGGCGCAGGCTGGTGTCATCGGCTACGCCCACCTGCTCGAACTGGTTGCCGTGCACCTGCAGTGCCGGGCCGAAGGTGCTTTCGTCGGTGCCACCGCGATACAGGCTCAGTACCGGCCCGCCGATCCGGCGGAACGTGGAGTCCAGCAGATCCACCTGCTCGGCGTTGTAGGTGCCCAGGTCGTCGGTCTCGGCGGCCGCGGCGATCACGCTGCCGGTGATGTCCTCCACCGTCACGTTCGAGAGCGCGATCCGCGCGGCCAGGCTGCCCTTGCCGGTGGTGATCACATCGAAGGCCTTGTTGGCGGTCAGCCCGTGCACGTGGCTGTCTTCGAGCAGGAGGGTGTAGTTGAAGGCCTGTCTGCCCGGTGGCACGCGGATCACCGCGTTGCCGGCGGCATCCGGGGCAAGCGCGCCGTCGATGTCCAGCCGCGCCAGGCGCAGCGAACCGCGCGCGCCGATCTCGAACAGGCTGGGCCGCGAGAACTGCACGCTGGCCTGGCCACGCGAGGGGCCGACCACGCTCAGTGGATGGTCCACCGCCAGTACCTGGCTCACGGTGTAGCGGCCGCGCTGCAGCTGCAGGCGGTCGCCGGGGGTGCTGGCGGCCACGGCGGCGGTCAGGGTGTCCTCGCCCGGTGCGACCGTGTGCACCGCGCCGCTGTCCAAGGCGGTGGTCGGCAGGGTCTTGGGATACCAGTCGACGCCGACCTGGTCGCGGGCAATCGGGTTCAGATCGCGCGGGGCACCGGCATCGACGGCCGCGGTGGGGTAGAGCAGGCCGTTGGCCGCGCGCTGCAGGGTCAGGGTCTGGCCGCTGACACCGCCGGGGAAGCCGGCAGACGCGGCAGGGCTCTGCACGTTGGCGGCGAACGTGATGCCGGACAGATCGCCCTGCGTGCGCAGCAGCTCGCGTTTCCCATCGCCGACGAAGAGGTTGCCGGCGATGCGGCTGTTCACCGGCATCGCGTTGCGCTCCTCATCCAGCCCCGCGCCCAGCAGCAGGGTGCCGACCTGGATGAAGCTGTTGCGTTCGATCACCGCGTGATCGATCTGCTCGTACCGGTTCAACGGCGCGTTGTGGGTACCGGCCATCACGCTCAAGGCCGCAGCGAAGTTGTCGCCGGCAATGCCTTCGAAGTAATTGTCGCGCACGGTCTGGTGGCGGTTGATCACCCGCACGCCGCCGGTATGCGCCTTGCCATGGCCGAGGAACACATTGCGTTCGACCCGATTGCCGTGGCCGTGGCGCAGCACCAGCGAGCCGCGCGAGTCCAGGAAGACGTTGCCACGGTAGGTGTTGCCGCCGGACTTGTTGGAGACGATCTCCACCTCGCCATCGCACTGCTCGAACCAGTTGTTCTCCACCATGGTGCGCGAATCGGACTGCGAATCGTGGCTGGTGCCAATGCGCATCGTCTCGCCGCCGTTGGAACCGAGGTTGGGGCGCGGGCCGAACCAGTTGTGGTCGATGCGGTGCTGGTTGTCCAGGCCGCTGGTGGCGTTGCGCACCACCACCAAGGTGGTGCCTGCATTGGTCTTGCCGACCAGCTGGTTGTGGTCGAAACGGTTGTGCTGCCCGTACAGCGCCACCCAGTGATCGGACTGCTGGCGGTCCGGTTTGTTGTAGCGGTCGATCACGACCCCGGTCACCCGGCTGTGGTTGGCCCATTCGCTGGCCGATCGCCGGAACGAGACCACTTCACCGCCCGGCGCCCAGCCATCGCGGAACACCAGGTTGGACACCTCAAGATGCTCACCGGCCAGACGCAGCTGGGATTGGCCGCTGAGGATCACCTTGCCGGGGGTCTGCGCCGTCAGCTTAATTGGTTGACCAATTTTGCCGGTGCCCCGGAAAAGCAGGTCCACGTCGCGCCAGACGCCGTCGGCCAGGATCACCGTATCGCCGGGGGCAAGCGCGCGGGTCGCGTTGGCATAGGCAACAGCGTCGCGTACCAGATAATCGGCCGCGACGGCAGGGAATGCCGCCAGGGACAGGCTCAACAGCAATGCCTTGGCCATGGGACGCCGCGCCAACGGCGCATGCGAGTGTTGCAAAGTCACGGGCTTACCCTCCCAGATGAACCGTGGCGACTGACGCGAACCACGATCCTAACAGGTTGCCGGGCGCGAGCGTCAACCACAATCGCATACCACTTTAGGCGCATGTGGTCTGCAGTTTGCGCATTTTTCTGCTGCGTCCGCACATTAATTCCGCGCAAAGTGGTCTGGACGGTAGTGCGGGGTAGACTTTAGTACCAATTCATTGACATTGGTTCATCAGTCGTGAATCTTCCGGATCGAATCCGTGTAATCGGACGATCCATCCTGGGAGGGAGATCACGATGTTGCATGACCGCCGCACGGCCTCGCCACGAGGCCTCCGCCACACCGCGCTGCACAGCGCGCTGTTCTATGCCCTGTGTGCCACCTCGGCCCTGCCGCTGGCCCATGCACAGGACGCCGATACGCCGCCCACCCCGCCGGCCCAAGCCACCACGCTGGATCAGGTCCAGGTGACCGGCATCCGCGGCACCATCCAGACCTCGATCGACAAGAAGCGCGAGGAGACCGTGGTCTCCGACGTGCTGGCGGCCGACGATATCGGCGACCTGCCGGCGCTTTCGATCGGTGAGGCGATCGAAACCATCACCGGCGCCTCCACCCACCGTGAAAAAGGCGGTGCGTCGGAAATCTCGATCCGTGGCCTGGGCCCGTTCCTGGGTTCGTCCACCTTCAATGGCCGCGAGGCCACCAATGGCAGTGGCGACCGCTCGGTGAACTTCAACCAGTTCCCCTCCGAGCTGATCAACACCGTGGCGATCTACAAGACCCAGCGCGCCGATTTCGTCGAAGGCGGCGTGGCCGGCACGATCAACATGGAGACGGTCAAGCCACTGGAGTACGGCAAGCGCACGTTCCAGCTCGATGGTCGCGGCACCTGGCAGGACTACGATGACCGCCTCAAGGACAAGGACGGCGTCGGCTGGCGCGGTACCGCCAGCTACATCGACCAGTTCGACATGGGCAACGGCGGCAAGCTCGGTGTCTCCATCGGCGTGCAGGCGCTGGAAGGCAGCAACCCGGAAGAGATGTTCTCCAGCAGTTCCACCTGGGTGGCCTGCGATGGGCGTGAAGTGGTCGGCGCGACCCGCAACTGCACCCAGGTCAACGGCAACCAGGTCGCCAACGGCGTGCCGTACTACCTGGTGCCCAGCAGCCGCATCTATCGCCAGTTCATCGAACACGACAAGCGCGATTCGCAGTTCGCCGCGCTCCAGTGGCGCCCCAGCGACCTGGTGGAAGTGAACCTGGACTACCAGCACTCCAAGCGCGATTACACCGAAGACCGCTCGGATCTGTCGCTGTCCTCGATGATGCGCAACCTCAACAACCGCGTGGTCAGCGACGATGGCGCGCTGCTGCACCACACCGGCAGCACAACCGTCGATTCCACCGGCAATTTCCTGGAGCGGCAGGAGGAATACACCGGCGGCGGGCTCAACGTGATCTTCCGGCCGAGCCCGGCGTGGACGTTGTCCACCGATCTGTCCTACTCCAACACCGAGCGCGATCAGATCGAACGCAGCACCCGCCTGCGCGCCGGCCGCACCGACGTCAACGGCAGGCCGGTCGGCGGCATCAAGAACACCCGCTACGTGGATTACACCTACGATTACAGCGGCGATGTGCCGAGCATCTATCTGGATCCGGCGTTCGACGTGAACAACCCGGACAACTTCACCGACTCGGCGCTGGTGCGTCGTCGCCAGCAGCACCGTGAGCACACCATCCGTGCTGGCCGTTTCGATGCCACCTTTACCCCGGAAAGCGGCTTCTTCACCGCGATCAAGGGTGGCCTGCGCCGTTCCGAGGCGACCTACACCGATTACACCGATACCGTGGATGTGACCACCACGAACGTCGCGGCGATCCGCGCCGCCAACCTCGCCTGCCGCCAGGCGTTCCCGCAGGACGATTTCCTGGCCAATGCCAGCGGCAACACCATCGACCAGTGGGCCAGCTTCGACAGCCGCTGCCTGTTCAAGGCGTTCACCGGCATGGACGACACCGGCCTGAGCGCGGACCTGCGCAACCCGGCCAACAACGATGTCACCGAGAAAACCAGCGCGCTGTACCTGATGGGCGATTACAGCGCCGAATGGTTCGGCCTGCCGGTGACCGGCAACATCGGCGTGCGTGGGGTGCGCACGGAAGTGCGCTCGGTCGGCCTGCGCAGCGGGCTGGATGTGATCAACAATGCCGACGGCACCGTGACCCTGGAGCCCACCGGCGATTTCACCTCGCAGGTGCTCAAATCCAGCAACACCGAATGGCTGCCCAGCTTCAATGCAGCGTTCGAACTGCGCCCGGACCTGCTGCTGCGGGTCGGTGCGTATCGGGCGATGTCGCGCCCGGACTTGGCCGCCGAAGGCTTCGGCCGCACCTTCAACCTGGGTGAGGTGGATACCGAGTTCAACAGCGTGGGCGATGCGCTGCGAAGCATCACGGCCACCGGCAACCCGCGCGCAAAGCCGTTGATGTCGTGGAACGGCGACCTTTCGCTGGAGTGGTATGCCAACGAAGACACGATGCTGTCCGGTGCGCTGTACTACAAGCAGTTCAACGGCGGCTCGATGCCGGTGATCGTCAACGAAACCTTCGATATCGACGGCCAGAGCGTGACCGTGCCGGTGGAGCAGCTGGCCACCAGCGACCAGAAGAGCGATCTGTTCGGCGTGGAATTCACCGCCTCGCACAGCTTCTCCTACCTGCCGGGCATTTTCTCCGGGCTGGGCGTGAAGGCCAGCTACAACTACGCCGATTCCAACTTCAAGACCGAAGACCTGCGCTTGGGCGAGTCCACCGACCCGGCCACCGGCGTGGTCACCCCGGGCATCGTCGAGCCGGCCAACATCTTCGGTTTGTCCAAGCACGTGGCCTCGGCGCAGGTGTACTGGGGCCTGGGCAAGCTCGATCTGCAGGCGATCTACAAGTACCGCTCCGACTATTACCAGCAGTTTGTCGGCGACCCGTCGCAGAACCGGTATGTGCGGGACAATGGCTCGCTGGACTTCCGCGCCACCTATAAAGTGAACAAGCACCTGTCGCTGTCGCTGTCGGCCAGCAACCTCACCGATGAGCCGCGGGTGTCGGATATGCCCATCCTCGGCAGCTTCCGCGAGTACACCACGTACGGGCGGCGGTATTATCTGGGGGTGCGCTACCGTTTCTGAGTCCCCAGCCACCTGTCAGCCAGGCCTTTGATGATGTCCGAACCCCGTCTGTACCAGTCCATTGCCGCCGAAATCGTCGCGCTGATCGAGAAGGGCGAATTCCCGCCGGGCTCGCGCCTGCCCGGCGAACGCGACCTGGCCGAACGCCTGGGCGTGAGCCGGGTGACGGTGCGCGAGGCGGAAATCGCACTGGAAGCGCAGGGCCTGATCACCATCAAGACCGGCTCCGGCGTGTACGTGAAGGCCAAACCGTCGCAGGCGCCGGGCGCACTGCCCGACGTCTCGGCGTTCGACCTGACCGCCGCCCGTGCGGTGATCGAGGCTGAGGCGGCCGCGATGGCCGCCAGCCGCATCACCGATGCCGAACTGGAGGACCTGGCCGGCCTGATCGCGGCCATGGTCGACCCCAACTCGGGTGAAGCAGCGGCCAGCGAGGCGGACCGCCAGTTCCACCTGTCGATCGCGCGGATCGCCGGCAACCCGGTGGTGGAGCACTGCGTGCAGCTGATCTGGCGGATGCGCAACGAACTGCCGCGGGTCAAGCAGGTGTATGCCAACGTCTGCCACAACGACGATGACACCCGCGACGAGGAACACACCCGGATTCTGGATGCACTGCGCCAGCGCGACCCGGCAGCGGCGCGGTCGGCCATGCGCAACCATTTCCAGCGGCTGTTCGAATCGATGCTGGAAGCCACCGAGAACGAAGCGCTGGCGGAAATCCGCCGGCGTACCCAGCAGGACCGCGAACGCTTCATGGCCGCGACCGGGCACTGAGCCCGGCGCGTTCCGGCGGGCTTATTCGCCCTGGTACTGCTTTTCTTCGACCAGCTGCGAGCCGGCGATGCGGTTGATCTCGTTCTTCACTTTGACCCGCTCGCCATTGGTGCCATAGACACCACGCGCCAGCTGGATGAAGGCATCGTCGAAGACCTGCGCTGCTTCCTTGTCGCGCAGCTGGTCCTGGATCTCCCACATGCGCTCGTTGATCGCCTTGAGCTGCGACTTCAACGCCTCCAGACCGGGCTGCGCGCCGACCTGCTGCTGCCACAGCGGCCACAGCCCGTCGAGTTCCTTGCGGACGTTGGCATTCTTGCCGGCATCGGCGATGCGTTCGGCCTTGATTTCCAGGATGGTGATCTTGTCGATCAGCTCGCCAATCGATACCGGGGTCAGGATCGCGTCCACGCCATTACTCGCAACAGGTCAGAGCGGCCATGATACCGCGCACCCCCGGGCACCACCCCGACGCAGGATTTACAGAAACGTTGCGCCGATCGCCCGGCAACGCCATGGCGGCTTTACGCGGTGCCTGAGGACACTGTCGCTCTCGACGGCGCGGCCGTCATCTGGAGCGGGACACGTGGTGGGTAATCAAACAAAACGGCGCCTGCGCGGCGGCGTGGTGCTGGTGGGGCTGGTCATGAGCGGGGCGGCAGCGGCCGCGGTGGAAGGAAATGCGACGCTGACCTCGGACTATGTCTGGCGCGGCAGTTCCCAGAGCGACGGCGATCCGGCCGTGCAGGCCGGCGTGAAGCTCAGCGCGGCCCATGGCTGGTACGCCTCGGCCTGGGGCTCGGGCGTCTCGTTCCGGCCGGACAACGGCGCACGCAGCGAGTTCGATGTGGTGGCCGGCTGGAGCGGCGCGGTGGCGCCGGACTGGAGCGTGGACGTCAACCTGACCCGTTACGTCTATCCCTCCAGCACCGTCGATCTGGACTGGACCGAGCTCAACGGCGCCGTGACCTGGCGGCAACGCGCCTGGCTGCAGGTCGGGGTGTCCGACAACGCACTGGCCGGTGGCCACGGCGGCACCTATGCCCAGCTCGGCGCACGCCTGCCGCTGGGCGAGCAGTGGCGTATCGAAGGCGCGGTGGGCCACTACTGGCTGGACAGCGCGCAGGCCGATGACTACCTGCATGGACAGCTCAGCGTAGTGTGGCGCGTGCACGGGCCGTGGGAACTGCGGGTGACCGGGCACGACACCGACCGTGCCGCGAAACAGCTGTTCCCGGGCAATGCGGGATCGCGCATCGAGTTCGCGGTGCAGACCGCCTTCTAACGGAGCGCCCACCAACCCCGCGCGGTAGAGCCGACCGTTGGTCGGCTGCTTGAGCCAACCTCACCCGATATTCCAAACGTCGGGTGCAAACCCCACCGGGTAGAGCCGACCGTTGGTCGGCTGCCCCAGGCGGCGCACAATGCAGCCGACCAACGGTCGGCTCTACCGGCGTACTACCGCCACCGCCCACACCGCGATGGCCACCATCGCGACGCCGGCACCGGTCACGCACACGCCGGTCCAGCCGAAGCGATCGAACACCTGCGCCGAGACCAGTGAGCCCAGCGAGCCGCCGATGAAATAGCCGGTCATGTAGCCGGCGTTGAGCCGGTTGCGTGCTTCCGGACGCAGTGCGTACACCACGTTCTGGTTGCTTACATGCAGCAGCTGCGCGGCCAGATCCAGCACGATCACACCCACCACCAGCGCGATCAGCGAGTGCGTGGAAAAGCCCAGCGGCAGCCATGATGCGGCCAGCAGGACCAGCGCCACGGTCGTCGCCAGCGCCGCCTTGCCACGGTCGGCCATGCGCCCGGCCACACCGGCCGCCAGCGTGCCGGCCGCACCCACCAGCCCGAACAGGCCGATCGTCGCATCACTGTAGCCATACGGTTCGGCGGCGAGCAGGAACGCCAGTGGCGTCCAGAAGATCGCGAACATCGCAAAGCTCAGCGCACCCAGCACGGTGCGCAGGCGGAACACCGGTTCCTGCGCGAACAGCGTGCCGATCGAGCGCAACAGCTGCAGATAGCCCAGCCCGGCGGTCTGATGGAAGCGCGGCAGATGCCGGTACAACATGCCCGTGGTCAGCACCAGCGCGGCCGCGGCGATCCAGTACACGGTGCGCCAGTCGCCCAGCGAGGAAAGTGCGCCGGCCACGGTGCGTGCCAGCAGGATGCCGAGCAGCAGACCGCTCATCACCGTGCCCACGACCTGGCCGCGTTCTTCGGGCCGCGCCAGCGTCGCCGCGAACGGCACCAGCACCTGCGCCACCACCGAGAACAGGCCGGTCAGCGCGGTGCCCACCAGCAGCCACACGAACTGATGGCTGAGCGCGCTCAGCACCAGCCCCGCCGCCGACAGCAGTGACATCACCACGATCAGCCGGCGGCGTTCGAACAGATCGCCCAGCGGCACCAGCAGGATCAGGCCGGCCGCATAGCTCAGCTGGGCCACGGTCACCACCGTGCCCGCCCGCGCGAAGGACACGCCGAACTGGCCGGCGATGGTATGCAGCAGCGGCTGCGCGTAATAGTTGCTGGCCACGGCTACGCCGGTGGCGAAGGCCATCAACAGGACCTGCCAACGGCTGAGCGGTGAGGGCACGTCGTTACTCATGACGGGCTCCGGGAGAGAAGGGGCGCCAGTGTCCGCCTGATGAGCAAATGAGGGAAATGAATAGTTATCATCCGATGCATCTGAAAATGAGATGGCGCGATGAACCTCAAGCAGCTCGAGTTCGCGGTCGCGTTGGCCGAGGAGGGCAACTTCACCCGTGCCGCGCAGCGCTGCCACGTCGTGCAGTCGGCGCTGAGCCACCAGATCGCCCACCTTGAAGACGAACTGCAGGCAACGCTGTTCGAGCGCCTGCCGCGTCAGGTCAGGGTAACGCCCGCCGGTGAAGCACTCTTGACGCACGCGCGCCAGGTGCTCGCCTCGCTGCGGCATCTGCGCGAGGACGTTGCCGCCGTCGGTGGCCAGGTGCGCGGCATTCTGCACATCGGTCAGATCACCTCGCTGACCGCGGTGGATCTGGTCGCCTGCCTGGCGGCGTTCCACCGGCGCTACCCGCAGGTGGAGTTCCGACTGCGCATGGACAAGAGCGAAGTGCTGATGGCCGATGTGCGCGAGCGGCGGCTGGATGTGGCGCTGGTCGGGTTGTCGCCGGATACCCCGATCGAGGGCACCCAGCATCAGTTGCTGGCCGAGGAGGCGATGGTGGCCGTGCTGCCCCCCGACCACCCATTGGCGAGCCGTAAACGGCTCTCGTTGGCGACGCTGGCCGAGCTGCCGCTGGTGGACTTCCCGCATGGGAGCGGTGCGCGCCGCCAGACCGATGAAGTCTTCGCCGCTGCAGGGCTGCCGCATCGGGTGCCGTTCGAGATCAATCACATGGCGCTGGTCGAGCGCTTCGTGCAGCAGGGTCTGGCGGTCGGCATCGTGCCGCAGGCCATCGCGGCCGGTTTCAGCGGCGTTGCCTGTGTGGCGATCCAGGGAGCACCGACGCGGCGCGTGCATGCAGTCTGGTCACACCTGCCCACGCCAGCGGCGCGGGCCTTCATGGAGGAACTGCTGCAGCACGTGGCCCCGGCACCGGAGCCACGCACCAAGGCTTCACTCAGGCGCCGCGCACGCGCAGGGTCAGGCCCTTGAGGAAATTGCGCAGCATCTGGTCACCGCAGGCGCGGTAGTTCTTGTGGTCCGGCTGGCGGAACAGCGCGGACAGTTCCGGCTTGGAGACCGAGAAACCGGCGGCGTCGAATACTTCGTGCATGTCCACATCCTTCAGCTGGAAGGCGACGCGCAGCTTCTTCAGCACCAGGTTGTTGGTGATGCGCTTTTCCACCGGGCGCACCGGCTGGCTCTCGTCGCGGCCACGGAAATGCACGATCAGGCCATCCAGGAAATGCGCCAGGGTGCGATCGTCGCAGGGCACGAAGCCTTCTTCGTCTTCCTTGCGCAGCCAGCCGGCCACATCGGCCTTGTCGACCACGAAGGCCGGATCGGCCAGGGCACAGGTGTCGGCGATCATGCCGTCGCTGAGGTCGAGCATGTAGCGGATGCTGCGCAGTACATCGTTGTTGATCATGGGACGTCCAATACCGCCGGCGCGGCTGCGCGGCTGGCGGCCATTTTACCCCGTGCCGGGCGCGTGGCCGGCTGCGACCGGTGGTCGCTGTCATCTGGCTGCCATGAAAGTGAAGCACAGTGCCGCGATCAGGCATCGACAGGCAGTGGAGCAGGCAATGCGCAGGTGGCAGGTACTCGGGTGTGTGGGCATGTTGCTGGCGGCCCCGGCATGGGCGCAGGCCCCCTATGTGGCGCTGGAGCAGCGGCTGGATCCGCAGGCGCTGGCCGAGGTCGGGCTGACCCCGGCCCAGCTGCAGGCCCTGAACCGCCTGTTGCGCCAGGCCGAGGCCGATGCCCCGGCGCCGGTGGCTGGTGCGGCGCCGTCGGCCGGCGGAGCGGGGGCGCCGGCCCCGATGTTCCCCGGGTTGGATGACGGTCCCATCAACGCCAAGGTCACCGGCCAGGTGGACGGCTGGGCACCGGGCACCGTGTTCACCCTCGACAACGGCCAGCAGTGGCAGGTGCTCAAGGGCGATATGAAGCTCAAGACGGCCCGCAGCAACCCCGAGATCGTCGTGGTGCCGGGCATCGCCGGGCGCTGGTTCCTGCAGGTGGACGAAGACCTGCCCAAGGCACGCGTGTTCCGCATCCGATGACGGGACGACCCGTGGCGCCGGTCAGCCGGGCGGCGCCCGGCGCTACACCGGGCGCGCATCGGTGCGAAAATGGTCGGGATCTCCACGGAGTACCTCGATGACCCGTACCGCTTTGATTACCGGCGCCACCTCCGGCTTTGGCGCCGCCGCTGTCCACCGTTTCGCCCAGGCCGGCTGGCGCGTGATCGCCACCGGGCGCCGTGCCGAACGCCTGCAGCCGCTGGTCGATGCCTACGGTCCCGAGCGCGTGCACGCGGCGGTGTTCGACGTGCGCGACAGCGTGGCGATGGAAGCGGCACTGGCCGCCCTGCCGGCTGGCTTCGCCGACATCGACCTGCTGGTCAACAACGCCGGCCTGGCCCAGGGCACCGCCCCGGCCCAGAGCGCCTCGCTGGAAGACTGGCGCACCATGATCGACACCAATGTCACCGCCCTGGTGACGCTGACCCATCGCCTGTTGCCGCAGCTGGTCGCGCGCAAGGGTGCGATCATCAACATCAGCTCGGTGGCCGGTGTGTACCCTTACCCCGGCGGCAACGCCTACGGCGGCACCAAGGCCTTCGTCAGCCAGTTCTCGCTGGGCCTGCGCTCGGACCTGCACGGCAGCGGCGTGCGCGTGACCACGATCGAGCCGGGCATGGCCGAAACCGAGTTCACCGTGGTCCGCACCCATGGCGACCAGGCGGCCTCGGACAAGCTCTACACCGGTGCCAACCCGATGACCGCCGACGACATCGCCGAGCAGATCTTCTGGGTCGCCTCGCTGCCGGCGCACCTGAACATCAATCGCCTCGAAGTGATGCCGGTCAGCCAATCGTTCGCCGGCTTCCAGGTCGCGCGCGACTGATCCAACCGGACCCCCACCCGGTAGAGCCGACCGTTGGCCGGCTGCTCTGGGCGATCAAAAAAAACGCCGGGCAATGCCCGGCGTTCCTGTATCCGTCGCAGCGCGCCTTACTGCGCCTTGATCGCCATCGCCTGCAGCCCGGTGCCATCCAGCTTCTGCTTGGCTTCGGCCAGTTCACCGGCGCTGCCATACGGCCCCATGCGCACGCGGTACACCGTCTTGCCGTTGATCTGCGCCGATTCCACACGCGCCGCCAAACCGATCATCGCCAACTTGGCCTTGGTCGCTTCGGCATCGCCGGAGGCACCAAAGGCGCCCGCCTGCAGGATGTAACGCACGTTGCCCGCGGCCGGATCGGCGGCGGCGGCGGCCGCCGGTGCGGTGGCCGCAGGTGCATCCGGCTTGGGCACGGTGGCCACCGCCGCCGGTGCCGCGGCAGCCGGCGCGGGCGTCGCGGCCGGACGTTCATTCACCGGGGCCGGCAACGCCGCGGTACTGACCGGCGCAGGCGTGGTGGTCGCGGCGGTGCTGGTCGGCGCCGGTGCGGGCGGCAACGGACGGCCTTCCAGCGCGGCCTGCGCGCGCTGCGCTTCGGCCTTGGCACGGCGCTGGTCTTCGGCGCGTGCGCTGGCGGCCAGCTCGGCATCGGACATTTCCACTTCCTTGCCGGGCAGCAGGGTGTAGAAGTCGTACTGCGTCGCTGCCGGCTTGGCCGGTTCGGCAGGCTTGGCGGCACCCGGCTTGGGCAGCTCGGTGCCCACATCGGTGTCGGCATCGCTCACCGGGGCTGGCTGGGCGTTCGGGTCCGGCTGCGGGCCGACCCGCAGGAAACCGTCACCGTCGTTCTTGAACAGATTGGGTGCCGCCAGGAACACCACGGCCGCAATCGCCACACCCGCGACCAGCCACACCCATCCCGGGGTGCCCTGGTTGCTGTTGCGCCGTGCCTGGCTCTTGCCGCGTCGTGCTGCCATTTACTGCTTCTCCACTGCTTACATTTTTTCCGGGGCGGATACGCCCAGGATGTTCAGACCATTGGCCAGGACCTGGCGCGCGGCGCAGGCCAGCGTCAGCTTGGCGTTGCGTTCGCTTTCGTCGGCCACCAGTACCTGCGTGCCGTGATACCACGTGTGGAAGGCGTGCGCCAATTCACGCAGGTACTGCGCGATCAGGTGCGGTTCCAGCGCCAGGCCGGCCGCTTCGACGACTTCCGGGAACCGCGACATTTCCACCATCAGCCACAGCGAGGCGTCATCGCCCAGCGAGGACAGACCGGCCAGCCCTTCGGCCGGCGTGTAGCTCAGGCCCTTCTCCTGCGCCTGGCGCAGCAGGCTGCAGACGCGGGCATGCGCGTACTGCACATAGAACACCGGGTTGTCGTTGCTCTGCTGGCGGGCCAGATCGATATCGAAGGTCAGCTGCGAATCGGGCTTGCGCGCGATCAGGAACCAGCGGGTCGCATCGCGGCCGGCTTCTTCAATCAGATCGCGCAGGGTCAGGTAGCTGCCGGCACGCTTGGAGAGCTTCACTTCCTCGCCGCCGCGCATCACCGTCACCATCTGGTGCAGCACGTATTCCGGCCAGCCCTTCGGGATGCCGACGTCCAGCGCCTGCAGGCCGGCACGCACGCGCGCCAGCGAACCGTGGTGGTCCGCGCCCAGTTCGGTGATCGCGCGCTCGTAGCCGCGCTGCCACTTGCTCAGGTGATAGGCCACGTCCGGCAGGAAGTAGGTGTAGGTGCCGTCGGACTTGCGCATCACGCGGTCCTTGTCGTCACCGAAGTCGGTCGAGCGCAGCCACAGCGCGCCGCCTTCCTCATAGGTGTGGCCGGCCGCATTGAGCTGGGCGACCGTCTCTTCGACCTTGCCGTCCTTGTACAGCGAGCTTTCCAGGAAGTAGATGTCGAAGTCCACGCCGAACGCGGCCAGATCCTGGTTCTGCTCGTTGCGCAGGTAAGCGACCGCGAAGCGACGGATCGCATCGAGGTTGTCCGGGTCGCGCTCGCCGACCACCGAGTGGCCTTCCAGCTCCACCGTCGCGCCGGCGAGGTAGGCCTTGGCCACATCCTCGATGTAATCACCGCGGTAGCCCGCTTCCGGCCAGCCGGCGTCGTCGGGCTTGAGGCCCTTCGCACGCGCCTGGGTGGACAGCGCCAGGTTCTCGATCTGCACGCCGGCGTCGTTGTAATAGAACTCGCGCTTGGCGTTCCAGCCGTTCACTTCCAGCAGGCGCGCCAGGCAGTCACCGATCGCCGCCGCGCGGCCGTGGCCGACATGCAGCGGACCGGTCGGGTTGGCCGACACGTATTCCACGCCCACGGTACGGCCGTTGCCGCTCAGGTTGTGGCCGTAATCGGCGCTTTCCTTGAGCACGCTGGTCGCCTCGCGCTGGTAAGCGCTGGGGGCAAGGTGGAAATTGATGAAGCCCGGGCCGGCGATCTCGACGCGGGCCACGTCATCGCTCTTGGGCAGCGCATCCAGCAGCGCCTGCGCCAGGGCGCGCGGGTTGCTGCGCGCCGGCTTGGCCAGCAGCATCGCGGCATTGGTGGCGAAATCGCCGTGCTCACGGGTCTTCGGGCGTTCGACCACGAATTCCGGGGTCAGGGTATCGGCCGGCAGAGTGCCGTTGGCGCGCAAGGCTTCGATGCCTTGGCTGATCAGGGCGCGGAGGAGATTTTTCACAAGGCCTGCTTTGGGACTGGAGCGGCGGAATCGGCAATTTTAGCCCAGAAGCCACCCCGATCCATTGAACCGGGACCGAGCGGCGCCGTTTTCCGCCCCGGATCAGGCGGTTCCGGCGCCCATCCAGCCGCGCGCAGCCATCGATACCGGTGCCCCGTCGCCGATCACGACATGGTCGAGCAGCCGGATATCCACCAGCGCCAGGGCCTGCTGCAGCAGCGCGGTGATCCGGCGGTCCTCCAGCGAGGGCTCGGCGCTGCCGGAGGGGTGGTTGTGGCTGACGATCACCGCGGCCGCGTTGTGCAGCAGGGCGCGGCGGACCACTTCACGCGGGTAGACCGGGGCTGCATCCACCGTGCCGCTGAACAGCTCCTCGCATGCCAGCGTGCGGTGCTGGTTGTCCAGGAACAGGGCGGCGAAGACCTCGTTGGGCCGCGCCCGCAGCCGCTGCTTGAAGTACCGCCCGGCGGCGGCCGGGTCGCGCAGGCTTTCGCCCCGTGCCAGTTCCGCCGCCAGATGCCGATGCGCCAGTTCCAGCCCGGCCACCAGCTTGCAGCTGCGCGCCGGGCCCAGGCCGGGCAGGGCGGCCAGCGCGCTGGCAGGAAGGTCGAGCAGGTTGCGCAGGGGACCATGGGACTGCAGCAGGTCGCGCGCGGTCTCCACCGCATCGCGCCCGCGCAGGCCCGAGCCCAGGAAAATCGCCAGCAGTTCGGCATCGGACAGCGCGCCGGCGCCCTGGGCCAGCAGCTTTTCGCGGGGACGCTCGGCCGTGGGCCAGTCTCGGATCGACATGGCCTCAGTCTCCATCGGGGGCCGGGCGGGCCACCATCGGTGAACCGGGCGGCATCGTGTCGGTAAATGCAGGGCATCGTGCCAAGTCCGGCGGTTGCTTATGACGAAAACCTGCCTCCTTATGCCGCTGGCGCATCAGGCGGCTTACGGACCATCGGGTAAGCTAATCGCCTCGGTTCGACAGGAACACCCAAGGTGGCTGACTCCCCCCAGGCTTCTCCGGCGGCCGCGCGCCCGTTGGAAGGCCAGAAGCTGTTGTTGTGCGTTGGTGGCGGGATCGCTGCCTACAAGTCGCTGGAACTGGTGCGCCGCCTGCGCGATGCCGGGGCCCAGGTGCAGGTCGCGATGACCGCCGGGGCCCAGCAGTTCGTCACGCCGCTGAGCTTCCAGGCGCTGTCCGGCCAGCCGACGCGCACCACCCTGTGGGACAGCGCGGCCGAGCAGGCCATGGGCCATATCGAGCTGGCCCGCTGGGCCGACCGCATCGTGGTCGCCCCGGCGACCGCCGATCTGCTCGCGCGCCTGGCCAACGGCCACGCCGATGACCTGGTCACCACGTTGTGCCTGGCTACCACCGCGCCGCTGACCGTGTGCCCGGCGATGAACCACCGCATGTGGCTGCACCCGGCCACCCAGGCCAACATCGGCCTGCTGCGCGAGCGCGGCGCCCAGGTGATCGGGCCGGAAGACGGTCCACTGGCCGAAGGCGAATCCGGCCCCGGCCGGCTCACCGAACCGCACGCGATCGTGGCCGCGCTGGCCGGATTGCACGCGCCAGCCCCCGCCGAGCCGCCGGTCACCAGCGAACTGAAGGGCCTGCGCGTGCTGATCAGCGCCGGTCCCACCTATGAAGACATCGACCCGGTGCGCTACGTCGGCAACCGCAGCAGCGGCAAGATGGGCTATGCCCTGGCCGCCGCGGCCGCCCGCCTCGGCGCGCAGGTGGTGCTGGTCAGTGGCCCGGTCCAGCTGGCTACGCCCGCCGGCGTGCAGCGTGTCGATGTGCGCTCGGCCGCACAGATGCGCGAAGCGGTGCTTGGTGCATTGCCGGCCGACATCTATATCGGCGCCGCCGCGGTCTCCGATTACACCCCGCGCCAGGTCGCCCCGCAGAAACTCAAGAAGACCGCCGGCACCCAGAGCCTGACCCTGGAGCTGGTGCGCACGCCGGACATCCTGGCCGAGGTCGCCGCGCAGACCAACGCGCTCAAGCTCGTGGTCGGCTTCGCTGCCGAAACCCACGATGTGGAGAAGTACGCGCGCGGCAAGCTGGTCGACAAGCGCCTGGACCTGGTGATCGCCAACCAGGTCGGAATCAGCACCGGCGGTTTCGAAAGCGATGAAAACGCGGCCACGGCCTACTGGCAGGGCGGCGAACAGGTGTTCCCCGGCACCTCCAAGGCCGTGCTGGCCGAACAACTGTTGTCCCTGATTGCCCAGAGGTTGCACGCATGACCATCGATTCCTCCCTCCAGCCCCTGCAGGTCAAGCTGCTCGACCCGCGTTTCGGCGACGAATGGCCGCTGCCGGCCTACGCCACCGAACACAGCGCCGGGCTCGATCTGCGCGCCGCGCTGGAGACCGAGCTCACCCTGCAGCCGGGTGACACCGCATTGATTCCCAGCGGCATCGCCATCCACATCGCCGACCCGAACCTGGCCGCCGTGGTGCTGCCGCGCTCCGGGCTTGGCCATCGCCACGGCATCGTGCTGGGCAACGGCACCGGCCTGATCGACGCCGATTACCAGGGCCCGTTGCTGATCAGCGCCTGGAACCGCGGGCGTGAGCCGTTCACCCTGCAGCCCGGCGATCGCATCGCTCAGCTGGTGGTACTGCCGATTGCACGCGTGGCGCTTCAGGTAGTGGATACTTTCACCGACAGCGCCAGGGGAACGGGTGGATTCGGCCATACCGGGGTGCGCTGACAGGGGAGCGTCATGAGCAAGGCGAAGGCGGAAGGACGGCCGCGGTTCACGACAGGGCGCTCGGTGCCGCTGTTGGCCGTGCTGCTGGTGCTGTTGGCGGTCTGGTTCGGGTGGAGTGGTGTGCGCCAATGGCGCCAGGCAGCGGTGGGCGCCGAGCTGGAACAGTCGCGCGACCGCATGGTCGAGGGGCTGCAGACGGCCCTGACCGGACAGCTGGGCAAGCTTGCCAGGATCATCAAGACCGAGCGCGTTGCCAGTGCACTGGCCAGCGGCAACGCGCAAGGGGCGGCCGTCGCCATCCGCGAAGGCTGGCCGGGTGTGGAAGATGTCCAGATCCTCACCGCCGATCTCGATGCGGCCTACGCCGATCCCAAGGCCTTCGGCTACTCGCGCCTGGCGCTGCTCGAAGCCGCCATCGCCGATGACAAGCCGGTCGGTCGAGTGGTGCGCGATGCGGGTGGACAGCGCCTCGGCCTGGCCGCGGCGGTGGAGCTTGGCCCGCAGGGGGCGGCCGTGGTCTATGTGCGCCAGCCGCTGCTGCGGCTGACCGGCGTGTTCGACCAGGTTGCCGTGCCGGGCGAGGGTTACCTCGCGCTGCGCCAAGGCAACCACAACGTCGTTGAACAGGGCAGCCGCGCCTTGTCCGGCGGTGCCGAAGCGCTGGCGCGTCCGATCGGCGCCAGTGGCCTGCGCCTGTCTGCCGCGGTGCCGGACATCGAGCCGGGCCCGTTGGGGCTGGGCGCGATCTCCAGCGCGGTCGTCGCCGTATTGCTGCTGCTGATCGCCGTGCTGCTGGTGCTGGGCAAAGGCAAGGTGCCGCTGCCACGCCGCCGCGGCGCCGCCGACAGTGCCGCCGACACCGGCCCGACCTTGAGCGAAAGCCTGGCCCAGGCCCCGCTCGCGGTGACCGCCAGCGAGCGCACCGATGACACGGCAGCGGCAACGCCGCCGCCGGCCGTGCCGGGCGAAACCGTCGCCGCCGAGATCTTCCGTGCCTACGACATCCGCGGCGTGGTCGGCCGCGAGCTGACCCCCAAGGTCGCCGCCCTGATCGGGCAGGCGATCGGTTCGGTCCTGCAGGTCCAGGGCCTGCGCGATATCGTGGTGGGTCGCGATGGCCGGCTGTCCGGCCCGGAACTCACCGCTGGTCTGATCGAAGGCCTGCGCCGTGCCGGCTGCAACGTTACCGACATCGGCCTGGCGCCGACCCCGGTGGTGTATTTCGCCAGTTACCACCTGCGCGCCGGCAGCTGCGTGGCGGTGACCGGCAGCCACAACCCACCCGACTACAACGGCTTCAAGATCGTGGTCGGTGGCGAAACGCTCTCCGGCGATGCGATCACCGAGCTGTACCACCGCATCCGCGATGGGCAGCTGCACGTGGCCTCCGAGCCGGGCAGCTTCCAGACCCGCGAGGTCAACGCCGATTACATCCAGCGCATCGCCGATGACGTGCAGCTGGACCGCCCGCTCAAGGTGGTTGCCGACGCGGGCAATGGCGTGGCCGGCGAGCTGGCCCAGCCGCTGCTGGAAGCGATCGGTGCCGAAGTCATTCCGCTGTACTGCGATGTGGATGGCAGCTTCCCGAACCACCATCCGGACCCGAGCGATCCGCACAACCTGGAAGACCTGATCCAGACCGTGAAGCGCTTCGACGCGGATATCGGCCTGGCCTTCGATGGCGATGGCGACCGCCTTGGCGTGGTCACCCGCGAAGGGAAGATCATCTACGCCGATCGCCTGCTGATGCTGTTCGCGGCCGACGTACTGATGCGCAACCCGGGCGCCCTGGTGATCTACGACGTGAAGTGCAGCGGCAAGCTGTCCGACTACGTGCTGCGCAACGGTGGCAGCCCGCTGATGTGGAAGACCGGCCATTCGCTGATGAAGGCCAAGATGCGCGAAACCGACGCCGAGCTGGCGGGCGAGATGAGCGGGCACTTCTTCTTCAAGGAGCGCTGGTTCGGCTTCGACGATGGCCTGTACGCCGCCGCACGCCTGCTGGAGATTCTGGCCCAGCGGGACGAGACGCCTTCGGAGGTGCTCGACGAACTGCCCGACAGCATCTCCACTCCGGAGCTGAAGGTGCCGGTGGACGCGGGCACGCCGCACGCGCTGGTGTCGTTGTTCATTTCTTCGGTGCAGGTGGAGGACTCGCCGTTCGCCGGCGCCCGCCTGTCCACCATCGATGGCCTGCGTGCCGACTTCCCTGATGGCTGGGGTCTGGTGCGCGCATCGAACACGACACCGGTGCTGGTGCTGCGCTTCGAGGCCGATGACGAGGCGGCGCTGGAGCGCATCAAGGCACTGTTCCGCGCGCAGCTGCAGCCGCTGCTGCCGGGTGTGGAACTGGGCTTCTGATCGGCGTGGGTACCGGCCAGCGGTCGGTACCTACCCCTTGAAGCGCAGGCCCACGCCCGGCTCGGTGAACAGATAGCGCGAATCCAGCGCCGAATCGCCCAGCTTGTGGCGCAGCTTGCCGACCAGAATCCGCAGGTAATGCGTGTCGTGCTGGTGGGTCGGCCCCCAGATCTCCTGCAGGATCTGCGGCTGGGTCACCACCCGCCCGGCATTGCGCAGCAGCAGCGACAACAGCGCATATTCCTTGCGCGTCAATGCCACCGCCGCACCGTCCAGCGTCACTTCGCGCCGCACCAGGTCGATATGCAGGTGCCCGTCGTCGAACTGCGGCAGCACGCCCTCGCTGGACACCGTGCGCGAGCGCAGCAGCGCCCGCACGCGCGCCATCAGTTCCTGCGTGCCGAACGGCTTGGTCACGTAGTCGTTGGCGCCGGCATCCAGCGCCCGCACCTTCTCGGTCTCGCTGGCGCGCACGGTCAGCATGATCACCGGCACCTGGCTCCACTGGCGCAGCTCGCCCAGCACGTCATGGCCTTCCATGTCGGGCAGGCCGATATCCAGGATCACCAGATCGGCCCCTTCACCGACCAGGGCTTCCAGTCCGGCCTGACCGGTCGCGGCCTGGGACACGCGATAGCCCTGCGCGCGCAGGCTGATCTCCAGGAAGCGCCGGATCTGCGCTTCATCGTCGATCACCAGCACGCGCGCCGGGGGCACGCCGTGGGAAGCCTCAGGAATCGTCGTTGTCATCGGCAGGATGGGGGTGCAGCAAGGGCAGGGTGATGCGGATCAGGGTACCGCGTCCGTCGCGGCCCGGCAGCGCCTGCACACTGCCGCCATGCGCGCCGATCATGCCCTGGCAGATGGTCAGGCCCAGCCCGGTGCCATGCCGGCCGCGATCGCCGCGCTCCACGCTGTAGAACATGTCGAAGATGCGCGCGCGCTCGTCATCGGGAATGCCAGGGCCGGCGTCAAGCACGTCGATGCGCAGCTCGCCCTCGACCAGCCGCGCCTGCACCTCCACCGCCGCACCGGGCGGGGAGAATTTGGCCGCGTTCTCCATCACGTTGAACACGGCCTGCTCGACCAGCGCCGGATGCACCCAGATCGGCGCCAGCTCAGCGGGAATATCCAGCTTCAGCAGCACATCGGGCTGATAGCGCTGCAGGCGGCGCGCGGCCGAGCCGACCAGTTCGTCCACGCCGATCCAGTCGCGGTTGATCTGCAGCCCGTCATGGCCGAGCCGGGTCATGTCCAGCAGGTTCTGGATATAACGGTCCAGGCGCTCGCCTTCCACCAGGATGGTATCGAGCAGGGCGCGCCGGTCGCTGGCGTCCATCGCATCGGCGTAGCTGGAGAGGCTGTCGGCCGAGCCGATCATCGCCGCCAGCGGCGAGCGCAGGTCATGCGAGACCGACGACAGCAACGCCGAGCGCAGCCGCTCGGTCTCGTTGCTGACATGCGCCTTTTCCAGGTCGGCCACCAGCTGGGTGCGCAGCGCGGCCTGGGCGATGTCGTCCACCATCGCCTCGGCCAGTTGCCGCTGCTCCGGCGTCAGCCGCGGCGCCTCGCGCGGGAAGCGCATGCCGGCCACGCCGATCGCCCGGTCGTCGCCATCCAGCAGCGGCAGGAACCACCAGCCTGCACCGGCCAGGGTATCGGTGAAGCGGCCGCTGGGCTGGCCATGCCGGTGCGCCCAGTCGGCCGCGGCCAGATCGGTGTCGCCCGGTGCGGCGCTGCCGCTGGCACTGGTGTACTGCCCGATGCGCAGCCATGCTGGGGCGTCCATCGCCTGTTCCAGCGCCTCGCGGCCGGCCTGCGCCACCTGCTCGTTGCTGGGCGCACTGGCCAGTTGCCGGCCCAGGGCCTGGCGCGCATGCGCGTGCCGGTTGGCCGCGCGCAACGCCACCACCTGCATGCGCAGGCGCGAGGCCAACCGCCCGGCAACCAGTGCCGCCGCAAGGAACAGGAAGACCGTGATCACGCCCTGGCGCGCGCTGATCGCAAAGGTGAAGCGCGGTGCGATGAAGAAGAAGTTGTAGGCCAGGAAGCACAGCGCTGCTGCGATCACCGCCGCGCTGGTACGGCTGCGCGCGGCGACCATCACCACCGCCACGATGAACACCATCGACAGGTCGTACAGCCCGATCCAGCGCTCGGCGACCAGCGCCACCAGGCAGGCCGCCGCGGTGGCGCCGAGCGCCAGCAGCGCATCCTTGCCGGCGCTGCGGCTGGGCATCGACAACCCGGACCGGCGCGCCCGCGCCCGTGCCTGCGGCGTGCCGATGATGGTGATCTCGAAATGCGCACCACGCCGGATGAGCTGCTGGGTCAGCGTGCGGTTGAGCATGCGCGCCAGCGGCCGCTCGCGCGTGCGGCCCAGCACCAGCGTGGACACGCCGTTGTGCGCGGCATGGTCAAGCAGCGCATCGGCGATGCTGGAGCCATGCAGCAGTTCGGCCTCGCCACCGAGGCGGCGGGCAAGAGCAAAGGCGGCATCGATTTCGCGCCGGGTCTGCTCGTCATGCGCGCGCGTCTGCACGGTCACCACCGTCCACGGCGCATCGCGGCGCTCGGCGATGCGACGGCCGACCCGCACCAGGTATTCGCTCTGGCCGCCGCCATCGATCGCCACCAGCACACGGCGGCGCAGCGGCAGGTTGCCTTCGCCGCGCGCGGCACGGGTCTCGCGCAGGCTGCTGTCCACGCGGTCGGCGGCTTCCTGCATCGCCAATTCGCGCAGTGCGGTCAGGTTGGCCGGCGAGAAAAATGCCTGCAGCGCCTGCGCGGCCTGCTCGGGCACATAGACCTTGCCCTGCTGCAGGCGCTCGATCAGCTCGCGCGGCGGCAGGTCCACCAGCACGATGTCGTGCAGGCGGTCGAGCACCGCATCGGGCACGGTCTCGCTGACCCGCACGCCGGTGATGCGCATGACCACGTCGTTGAGGCTTTCCAGATGCTGGATGTTGACCGTGGTCCACACATCGATGCCGGCATCGAGCAGCTCCATCACATCCTGCCAGCGCCGTTCGTGGCGGCTGCCGGGCACATTGCGGTGGGCCAGCTCGTCCACCAGCACCAGGGCGGGGCGACGTGCGAGCACCGCATCCAGGTCCATTTCTTCCAGTGCGTGCTGCTGGTACTCGCGCTGCAGCAGTGGCACCTGCGGCAGGCCCGCCAGCAGCGCCGAGGTCTCGGCGCGGCCGTGGGTTTCCACCAGCCCGATCACTACATCCACACCGCGGCGCAGCTGCTCATGCGCGCGGGTGAGCATGCTGAAGGTCTTGCCCACGCCGGGCGCCGCGCCCAGGAATACGGTGAGCTTGCCGCCGGCCTCGCGCTGGAGGGTGTCGACCAGGGCATCGGCCTGGCGGGTTCGGGAGTCGCTCATGGGCAGGGATTGTGCGCCCGGGATGGTGCGCAGCGCATCAAGGCATGCCGTACAGCCGGGCAGTGCCCTGCTGCGCGTCCAGCGCGACGTTCAGGGTCATCACGTTGACCCGCGGCTGGCCGAACACGCCCCATTGCGGGCCCAGCGTGTGGGCCTGCACCAGGGCGCTGACACGCTCGACAGGCAGGCCACGGCTGCGTGCCACACGGGCGATCTGCACCTGCGCGGCGGCCGGGGAGATCTCCGGGTCCATGCCGGCGCCGGACTGGGTCACCAGATCGGCGGGCACCTGCGCAGCAGGCACGCCTTCGCGTGCGGCCACCGCAGTGATCGCCGCCTGCACCCGTTCCTGCAGCGCCGGATTGGTGCGCGCCAGGTTGCTGCCGGCCGCGGCCATTGGGTCGTAGTTGGCCGCCGAGGGCCGCGCCTGGAAGTAGCCATCGCCGACGAACGGCTGGGCGATCAGCTGCGAGCCACGCACCTGCCCGTCGCGGATCAGCAGGCTGCCATCGGCCTGCGCCGGGAACAGCAGCCGGCTCACGCTGGTCGTGGCCACTGCATAGGCCAGGCCGAGCAGCAGCAGGCTGCTCACGCCGAGCACGAGGGCCGGGCGCCAGGCGCTGTCCTGCTGCAGGTGGAGGGAGGCGGCCGCGCGACTGCGCGCCGAACGGGGAACAGAAGCAGCTAGCGAGCGGTTCATGCGCCGAACACCGAGACAAGGAAGAGGTCGATCAATTTGATGGCCGCAAATGGCAGCAGCACGCCACCCAGGCCGTACACCAGCATGTTCCGGCGCAGCAGTGCGGTCGCCGTGGCCGGGCGGAAACGCACCCCGCGCAACGCCAGCGGGATCAGTGCCGGGATCACCAGTGCGTTGAAGATCAGCGCCGCCAGCACCGCATTGCGCGGGCTGGACAGGTGCATCACGTTCAACGCCGGCATCGCCGGCAGGGTCGAGGCGAACAGCGCCGGCAGGATCGCGAAGTACTTGGAGACATCGTTGGCCAGCGAGAACGTGGTCAGCGCACCGCGGGTGATCAGCTGCTGCTTGCCCACTTCCACCACCGCCAGCAGCTTGGCCGGATCCGAATCCAGATCGACCATGTTGCCGGCTTCCTTCGCGGCCTGCGTGCCGGAGTTCATCGCCAGCCCGATGTCGGCCTGGGCCAGCGCCGGCGCATCGTTGGTGCCGTCGCCGACCATCGCCACCAGCCGCCCGCAGGCCTGCTCGGCACGGATGCGCGCGAGCTTGTCTTCGGGGCGGGCCTCGGCGATGTAGTCGTCCACGCCTGCCTCGGCGGCGATTGCCGCGGCGGTCAGCGGGTTGTCGCCGGTGATCATCACCGTGCGGATGCCCATCGCGCGCAGCTGCGCGAACTTCTCGCGCATGCCGTGCTTGACCACGTCTGACAGCTCGATCACGCCCAGCACATGGCGGCCTTCGCACACCACCAGCGGGGTGGCACCGTTGCGCGCCACCTGCTCCACGCGGCCCGGCAGCTCCGACGGTACGGTGCCGCCCAGCTCACGCACATAGGCGGTGATCGCATCGGACGCACCCTTGCGGATGCGGCGGCCGCCGTCCAGATCCACACCGGACATGCGGGTCTGCGCAGAGAACGCGAGATAGTCCGCACGCTCCGGCTCGGCGGTGGTGCAGCCCTGCTCACGCGCGAGACGTACGACCGATTTGCCTTCCGGCGTCGGGTCGGCCAGCGAGGACAGCAGCGCTGCTTCGCGCAGCTGCGTGGCATCAATCCCCGCCAGCGCATGGAAGTGCGTGGCCTGGCGGTCGCCATGGGTGATGGTGCCGGTTTTGTCGAGCAGCAGCACGTCCACATCGCCGGCCACTTCCACCGCCTTGCCGGATTTGGCCAGCACGTTGGCAGCCAGCGCACGGTTCATGCCGGCGATGCCGATGGCCGGCAGCAACCCGCCGATGGTGGTCGGGATCAGGCACACCAGCAGCGCGATCAGCAGCAGCGGATCGACCTGCACGCCGACGAATGCGCCGATCGCCGGCAGTGTGGCCACCACCACCAGGAAGGTCAGCGTCATCGCCGCCAGCAGCAGGGTCAGGGCAACCTCGTTCGGGGTCTTCTGGCGGTTCGCGCCTTCCACCAGGGCGATCATCCGGTCCAGGAAGCTGTGGCCCGGCTCGGCGGTGATGCGCACGATGATCTGGTCGGAGAGCACCTTGGTGCCGCCGATCACGCCGCTGCGGTCGGTACCCGCTTCACGCAGCACGGGGGCCGATTCACCGGTCACCGCCGCTTCGTTGATGGTCGCCAGGCCCTGCACGATCTCGCCATCGGCCGGGATCAGCTCCCCGGCACTGACGATCACATGGTCGCCCGGGCGAAGTTCGGCGGCCGGGACCTGGGTCTCGCTGGCCCCGGCATGCGCGGCGGCCAACCGCCGCGCGCTGAGGTCCTGGCGCGCACGCCGCAGCGAGGCGGCCTGGCCCCGGCCGCGCGCTTCGGCGACGGCCTCGGCAAAGTTGCCGAACAGCACCGTCAGCAGCAGGATCGCGGTGACCGCCAGGCCGAAGCCCAGCGGCGCATTGCCGGTCAGCGTGACCAGCGCGCTGACCACCGTGCCGACCATCACCACGGCCATCACCGGGCTGTGCAGCAGATGCCGCGGCGAGAGCTTGATCACGGCATCGCGCAGGGCACGGCGCCAGCCGGCGCCATCCAGCAGGCGCTGGCGGCGGTGGGAAGAAACGTTCAACGGATACGTACTCATGGGCGGCGGTCTCAGTGCAGCGTCAGCGACAGGTGGTCGGCCACCGGGCCAAGGACCAGTGCCGGCATGAACTGCAATACGGTGAGGATGACGATCAGCGCGATCAGGGTCAGCGCGAAGGTCGGGGTTTCGATCTGCAGCGTGCCGGCCGATTCCGGCGCCCGCCGCTTGGCCGCCAGCTGCGCGGCAACGATCAACGGGATCACCAGCACCGGGTAGCGGCCCAGCAGCAGCACCAGGGTGCAGCTCAGGTTCCACCACACCGTGGCATCGCCGAGGCCTTCAAAGCCCGAGCCGTTGTTGGCAAACGCCGAGGTGTACTCGTAGAACACCTGGCTGATGCCGTGGAAGCCGGGATTGGAGGTGCCGGTGATCGACGGGATCGCCAGGGTCAGCGCGGTGAAGCCCAGGATGGTGATCGGCTGCAGCAGCACCAGCAGCGCGAGCAGGCGCACCTGCGGCGTCTCCAGCTTGCGGCCGAACAGTTCCGGGGTGCGGCCGGTCATCAGGCCGGCCAGGAACACGCCCAGCAGCAGGTACACGATGAACTGCTGCAGGCCGCAGCCGATGCCGCCCCAGATCGCGTTGACCAGCATGTTGACCATCGGCACGGCGCCGGCCAGCGGGCTGAGCGAGTCATGCATGCCGTTGACCGAACCGTTGGACACCTGCGTGGTGATCGCCGCCCACAAGCCCGTGCCATCGGCACCGAAGCGCACTTCCTTGCCCTCCATCAGCAGCGGACTGGCCGCTGTGGCCGAGTGACCTTCCAGCCACACCGTGGCGGCGATCGACACGCTGGACATCGCCAGCATGCAGCCGAACACCAGCCCGGCCAGGCGCTTGCGCCCGGTGAAGGCGCCGAGCATGAAAATCACCGCGATCGGGATCAGCAGGATGCCGATCAGTTCCAGCGCGTTGGACAGTGGGGTCGGGTTCTCCAGCGGCATCGCGCTGTTGGGGCCGTACCAGCCACCGCCGTTGGTGCCCAGCTGCTTGGCCGCGACCATCGCCGCGACCGGGCCGAGCGGCAGCTTCTGCGTCTCCATGCCGGCGGCGGCATCGATCGGCGTCGCCTGCGGACCGCCGGCGAGCGTCGAGGGCACCCCCTGGCTGGTCAGCAGTACCGCCCACAGCAGGCACAGCGGCAGCATGAAGCGCACGCACGAGCGCACCACGTCGGCGTAGTAATTACCCACATCGACACGGCGGTCCGCACTGAGCAGCGCGGCCTGGTCGGCCGGCACATCCTCGGGGCGCGCGCCGAACAGCGCACGCAGGGTGGCCA
Organism: Stenotrophomonas sp. PUT21; assembly: GCF_052232875.1. Taxonomy (NCBI): domain Bacteria; kingdom Pseudomonadati; phylum Pseudomonadota; class Gammaproteobacteria; order Lysobacterales; family Lysobacteraceae; genus Stenotrophomonas; species Stenotrophomonas sp. PUT21. The sequence goes on from NZ_CP197645.1 coordinate 4,398,146, forward strand.
CCACCAGCGCCAGGCCCATCATCGGCGTCACCACCTGCAGCCCGGTGATCGCGGTCATCTGCGAGAAGTAGGACAGCTGCGCCTGACCGGAATAGTGCTGCTGGTTGGTGTTGGTCAGGAAGGACACCATCGTGTGCAGCGCGGTATCCCAGCGCATGTTGGGGATCTGGTCGGGATTGAACGGCAGCCAGGCCTGGGTCATGAAGACCGCCTGCACCAGCACCGCGATCACCACGTTGCTGAGCAGGAAGGCACCCACGTAGCCGCGCCAGGACATGCCGCGCGCCGGGTTGACCCCGAGCAGCCGGTACAGCGGTTTTTCAATCCACCCGAACAGCGCGTCGCCGCGCATCGGGCCACCGCGCATCACCCGGGCCAGGTACAGCCCAAGCGGAAAGGCCAGCACGATGCTGGCCAGCAGGATCAACAGGATCTCGGTCATGGTCAGCTCCGGTCAGAAGGTTTCGGGCCGAAGCACGACGTACAGCAGGTAGGCGGCGGCAACGAGCACCAGCACGCCGCACAGCAGGGAAAGCCAGGCAGACATGGTCGTGGCCTCAAACGCGGGAAAGGGGGCACCCGGTGCACGGGGCACCGGCGGGGAAGACAGGCAGATACGGGCTCATGGGACGTCCAGGTGGAACCACTCCACGTCAGGCGCTCATGGTCTGCCTGCCCGGCATAAACGCTCCACGCCCCAAACCTGCGCCCCGCGTAAAAAGTGCATAAAAAAAGGCGACCCCAAGGCCGCCTTCGTTTCAACGCCATCGCACCTCCGCCCTTACCCGCGCGGATCGCTCCCCACACCTTTGAGCAACCGATAGCGCTGCAACGTGCTCTCGATCTCCACATCCAGCGCCCGGCGCTGCTGCTCGAACGACGCCTGCATGCGCCGCTGCGCGACCAGCTCGGCGTGCCGCTCGCGGATGCGCTCGGCCTGCTTGTCCGGCACCGGCTGCCCGTCCAGCTCGCGGTTGCCCGCGCTGGCCAGCAAGGTGACCAGCGCATCACGCACGCTGGCCACGTTGTAACTGGCGGTATGGATGTTGTTGTCCAGGATGCCACTGCGCTCGGCGAACACCCGGCGCAGATCGTCCTCGCTCTCGTACGTGGCCAGCATCGCCTGCTCGGTGCGCTGGCGGGTCTGCTCGGCGGCCAGGTCCAGCCGCTGCTGCGCGGCTTGCGCAGCGGCATCGGCGCGCTCTTCGTCGGTCAACGCGCGCTGCACTTCACCACTGCGCATGCCGCTGCGCAGGTTGAACTCCTCGCGCGCGCTGTTCACCGCCTCCTGGGGCAGGGCATCACTGCAGATCCGCTCGCTGCCCTTGTTCCAGCAGTACAGCTTCTTCGGCGTCGCATCGGCCGTGCGCTTCTGCGCCTGGGCAGGCAACAGCGGCACGGCCAGCAGCAGGCCGACAACGGTGAACGTGGCAAACCTGGACATGGTGAAAGCCCCCTGCTCTCAACGCGTAGGACGGCTGCCGTAGCGGGAACGATAGTCCTCCAGCGGCTGCCGGTAGCCGACAAGTTCCGGATTTCCAGAGGCAAAATCAAGCAGGTCGGCCAGTGTGGCCACGGCGACCACCGGAATGCCGGCTTCTTCGGCCACGGCCTGGGCGGCCGAACGGCGGTCGGTTTCCGAGGCGATCTCCTGGCGGTCCAGCGCCACCACGATGCCGGCCGGGGTGCCACCGGCGCCCTTGATGATCGCCAGCGCTTCGCGGATCGCGGTGCCGGCGGTGATCACGTCATCGACGATCAGCACGCGCTTGCCGTTCATGTCCGCGCCGATCAGGTTGCCGCCTTCGCCGTGGTCCTTGGCTTCCTTGCGGTTGAACGACAACGGCAGGTCGCGGCCGCGCTGGGCGAATTCACAGGCGGTCGCGGTGGCCAGCGGAATGCCCTTGTAGGCCGGGCCGAACACGACGTCGAACTTCAGCCCGGTGGCTTCCACGGCATCGGCGTAGCAGGCGGCCAGCTGGGACATGCGCGCGCCGGAATCGAACCGGCCGGCGTTGAAGAAATAGGGGCTCAGGCGGCCGGACTTCAGGGTGAACTGGCCGAAACGCAGGGCATCGGCGGTCAGGGCCAGTTGCAGGAAACGGTGGCGATGGTCGCTCATCAAGACTCAATTCAATTCATTTGGAGCGCAAATCCTAATGCATGCCCGCACTTTTCCGCTCGGCGGGACGTGCGGCCCGGTGTCGCACGGGTTGGCGAGACGGCATCGTCAGCTGCCCGCGGGTGGTACCACCGTCCGTTTCCAGCCAGCCCCTGCAAGGGCCGAAACGGTATGCTCTTGCGGGTATCGTTCCAGACCCGGGTCAGCATGCGCATCATCAGTTTCAACGCCAACGGCATCCGTTCCGCCGCCACCAAAGGCTTTCTCGAGTGGTTCCGCGCCCAGGACGCCGACGTCCTGTGCATCCAGGAAACCAAGGCCCAGGAAGACCAGCTGACCGACCCGATGTTCCGCCCGGACGGCCACCACTGCTTCTACCGCGACGCCATCACCAAGAAGGGCTACAGCGGCGTGGCGATCTACAGCAAGCGCGAGCCGGACCAGGTGATCACCTCGCTGGGCTGGGCCCCGTTCGACGATGAAGGCCGCTACATCGAGGCCCGCTACGGCAACCTCAGCGTGGTCTCCTTCTATATCCCCTCGGGCAGCTCGGGCGATCTGCGCCAGGGGTTCAAGTACGAGGTCATGGAGTGGCTGCGCCCGATCCTGGCCGGCTGGCTGGCCAGCGGCCGCGACTACGTGCTGTGCGGCGACTGGAACATCGTGCGGTCCGCGCTGGACATCAAGAACTGGAAATCCAACCAGAAGAACTCCGGTTGCCTGCCGCCCGAACGCGACTGGCTCAACGGCCAGTGCGTGGACGCCGACCAGGCGCTGGACATCGCCGCCGGCCAGGGCTGGACGGATGCCTACCGCCTGCTGCACCCGCAGGGCGAGGACTACACCTGGTGGAGCAACCGCGGCCAGGCGCGCGCCAACAATGTCGGCTGGCGCATCGATTACCAGTTCGTCAGCCCGGGCCTGCGTGACCGCCTGCGCAGCTGCTCGGTGTACCGCGATGAGCGCTTCTCCGACCATGCGCCGTTCACGGTGGACTACGCCCCATGACCGAAGCGGTCGAGCCGGTGTCCTACAAGGGCTGGGCCGGGATCAAGCGCGCCTTCGGTACGCCCTCGGCGCTGACGATGGCCTTCCTGGGCTTCGGCAGCGGCCTGCCGTTCCTGCTGATCGCCTCGCAGACCCTGTCTACGCGCCTGCGGGATGTCGGCCTGGACCTGGGCAGCATCGGGCTGATCAGCCTGGCCAGCTTCTTCTATCTGATGAAGTTCGTCTGGGCGCCGCTGATCGACCGCTACGCGTTCCCGCTGATCGGCTTCCTCGGCCGCCGCCGCTCGTGGCTGCTGGCCTCGCAGATCGGCGTAACCGGCGGGCTGTTCGCGCTGGCTTTCGTCCGCCCCGAGCTCGGCGTCACCCCGCTGGTGCTGTGGGTGCTGGTGGCCTCGTTCGCCGGCGCCACCCAGGATTCGGTGGTCGATGCCTACCGCATCGAGATCGCACCGGAGAGCGCCCAGGCGGCGCTGGCCGCGACCTATACGCTGGGCTATCGCATCGGCCTGATCCTGGCCGGCGCGGGCGCGTTGTACCTGGCGCAGTTCGAGAGCTGGATCGTGGCCTACCTGGCCATGGCCGCGTTGATGATCCTGCCGATCATCACCACGCTGTTGTGCCGCGAGCCGGAACAGCCGGAAGTGCGCATCCAGCGCCGGATCGATTTCTTCGGGGCCTTCTGGCAGCCGATCGCCAGCTTCTTCAGCACCAATGGCGTGGTGCTGGCGCTGGTGCTGCTGGCCTTCGTCGGGCTCTACAAGTTCCCGGATCAGGTGATCGGAGTGATGGCCGGTCCGTTCTACCTGGATTCGGGCTTCACCAAGGCCGACATCGCCACCGTCTCCAAGCTCTTTGGCGTGTGGATGGGCATCGGCGGTGCCTTCCTTGGCGGCATCGCGGTGGCTGCATTCGGCTTCCGCCGCATGCTGCTGGTCGCCGCGCTGGGCGTGGCACTGTCCAACCTGGCGTTCCTGCTGATGGCGCACAACCCGGGCCAGCTGTGGGCGTTCTATGCGGCGCTGAGTGCGGACAACCTGTTCCAGGGCTTCGCCGGCACGGTGCTGGTCGCCTTCATGTCCTCGCTGACCGACCGCAACTTCACCGCCACCCAGTACGCGCTGCTGGTCTCGCTGGCCAACCTGCCGGGCAAGTTCGTCGGCGGCGTCTCCGGTTACATCGTGGAGGCGAGCTCCTACAGCACCTTCTTCATCCTCAGCGCCACCACGGTCATCCCGACCCTGCTGCTGCTGATCTGGCTGTGGCCACGGATCCGGGACCGCAGCACGGCCTGAGTGGTTTGCGTGCCGGCAGAGCCTGATGGATCATGCCGGCAGAGCCGCCGCGGGGAGGGCGGCGCGCCAACGGGGAAAACGATGGCTGATCTACTGCTGCGGGATGTGGACCCGCTGTTGCTGGAACGTATCCGCCGGATCGCGGTGGCGCGCGGCTGGACCCGCGAGGACACCTGCGTGGCGCTGCTGGAACAGGGCCTGTTCGCCAGCGAACTGGAGGTCCGCAGTGGCTTCCACGATCCTGAAGTCGATGCGCTCGCCGATGCGATCGCCGCCCTGCAGGCGCTGCCGGACGCGCAGGGGCTGTAACGGCGGCACCCGCCGAGCCGCGCATCGGCAATCACCGCCGCACGCGGCGCCCGGCACCACGCCCCTCAGGCGGGGTGGATCGCCCCCAGAATCCGCGGTCCCCGCGCGCCACTCACGCTCGGCAGATTGCCCGGCAACCCCGCCAGCGTGCGCTGCGCCAGCCACGCAAACCCCATCGCCTCCAGATAATCCGGATCCAGCCCGTGCACCGCGCTGGACTCGATCACCACGCCCGGCAGCCGCGCACGCAGGCGCCGCAGCAGCTGCGGATTGCGCACGCCACCGCCGCAGACCAGGATCCGCTTCGCGCCCGGCAGGTGCGCTAACAGCGCATCGGCCACGGTCGCGGCGGTCAGTTCCAGCAGGGTCGCCTGTACATCCGCGCCGGACACCTGCCCCTCACCCAGCTGCGCCTGCGCCCAATCCAGGTGGAACTGCTCGCGCCCGGTACTCTTGGGCGGCGGCAGCGCGAACCACGGATCGGCCAGCCAGCGCGCCAGCAACGCCGCATCGACCTGGCCGCTGGCTGCGAACGCCCCATCGGCATCGAACGGTTCGCCGCGATGGCGCTGGCACCAGGCATCCATCAGCGCATTGGCCGGGCCGGTGTCGAAGCCGCGCGGTGTGCCCTGGCGCGGGATCAGGGTGAGATTGCCGATGCCGCCCAGATTGAGCACGGCGCGGTCTTCGTCGCTGTCGCCCAGCATCGCCAGGTGGAAGGCCGGCATCAGCGGCGCGCCATGGCCGCCGGCGGCCACATCGCGGCGGCGGAAATCGGCCACGGTGGTGATGTCGGTCAGTTCGGCGATGCGGTTGGCGTCGCCGATCTGCATCGTGAAGGCGGGATCAGCCAGCGGCCGATGGCGCACGGTCTGCCCGTGCGAACCGATCGCGTGCACCTGGCCGCGGTCGATGCGCGCGCTGTCCAGCAGCCGGTTTGCGGCTGCGGCGAACGTGATCCCGACCTGGGCATCGAGCCGGCCGAGTGCGTCCAGTGAGGTGATGGTCCCGCCTTCGCCCAGGGCGATCAGCTCGGCGCGGATCGCCGGATCCCATGCGTGGGTGAGGCCGTCGACAAAGCGGCAACCGCCCTCGGCGGGGAACTGCACCAGCGCGGCATCGATGCCGTCGGCGCTGGTGCCGGACATCAGGCCCAGGTAGAGCGGGGTAGTGGGATCAACAGCAGAGGTCATGGCCAGGCGGTCCAACGGGTTGCGTGCAGCTTCCGCGCAACCCGTTGCCGCCGTCAATCGATGCGATCAGCCGCGGTTGGACTTGGCCGGCTTGCCGGCCTTCGCCGTGGCGGTATCAGCGGCCTTCGCATCCGGTGCCGGGCTGGCATCGGCGTAGATCAGCTTCTCCATGCCCTGGATGCGCGCCAATGCCGGCGCGGTCTGCGCACGGAAGGCGGCCAGCTCGGCGCCCTGCAGCGGCTCCGGCGGCGGCATCGTCACCGACAGCGGGTTGCGGTGCACGCCGTTGACGCGGAATTCGTAGTGCAGGTGCGGGCCAGTGGCCATGCCGGTCGAGCCGACGTAGCCGATCACCGTGCCCTGGGCCACGCGCTGGCCGGTCTTGATGCTGCCAAAGCGCGACATGTGGCCGTACAGCGTGGTGTGGCCGCGGCCGTGGTCGAGGATCACCACGTTGCCGTAGCCGCGCTGCACGCCGGCGAACTGCACGCGGGCATCGCCGGCGGCCATGATCGGGGTGCCGGTGCGCGCGGCGTAGTCCACACCTTTGTGCATGCGCATCTTGCCCAGCACCGGGTGCTTGCGCGCGCCGAAGCTCGAACTCAGGCGCGCGAACTGGATCGGCATGCGGATGAAGCTCTTCTTCAGCGGCCGGCCGCTGGCGTCGAAGTATTCGGACTTGCCGTTGCGGTCGAAGCGGAAGCCGCTGTAGGTCTTGCCGCCCGAGCTGAAGGTCGCCGCGAGGATCTTGCTGGTGTCGACCTTCTCGCCTTCGCGCCAGGTCTCATCCATCACCACGCTGAAACGGTCGCCCGGCTGCAGGTCCTTGGAGAAGTCGATGTCGTACTTGAAGATCTCGTCGGTCATCGTCGCGATCGCCGAGGGCGACAGCCCGGCCTTGCGGGCGGCGGCATACAGCGAGCTGGTGATCTCGCCACTGGCGACCACACGGCGGGTCGAGGTCTCACGCTTGCTCACCGTCTCGGTGATCTTGTCGCCGGCCAGGGACAGCTCGACGCGGTTGTCGGCATCGCGGTCGAAGCGGATCGTGCGCAACTCACCGGACAGCGGCAGGTCGAAGGCGATCTCCGCGCCGGGGCGCAGCTTGGTCAGCGAGTCGCGCACACCCGGGTGCTCCAGCACCTGGTGCATCACGGTGGCCGGGATGCCGGCCTGGTCGAACAGATTGCTCAGGGTCTGGCCGCGCTGCACGCGCAGCACCTGCCAGCTGTCGCCCGGGGTCTGCTGCTGGCGCTCCAGCGACAGCGGCGGCAACGGCAGCGCCAGGGTCGAATGGCTGACCGAGTAGGGCGAATCGATGGTGTGCGAGAAGCCGGGGACGATCGTGGCCACCAGGGCGCCGATGGTGGCGAACAGGCTGGCGTGCATCCAGTGGCGGCGGGTCCAGCGCTGGTTGAAGGCCGCGGGAAGATGCTGTTTGAGCTTCCGATGGAGGGCGGTGTCGTGGAGGACGTGGAGACGTTCCTTGAAGCGCTGCTTGCGCGCGCGGCCTTGATCGGAATTGAGCATCGTCGGTCTGTTCCTGGCTGGCCCGGGAGCGCGGGCCCAAACGTCGGTAACATAGACAGGTATAAATACCGCGTCAAACCCTTGTGCCTATTGGTTTTTGTGAAGCACCTGCGGTTAACTTGTACTTAACGTCATTCATATAAATAAGGCATTGCCGGGAGTTGTCACGTGTCCTCGATTGAAGAAGCCATTGCCCTGATCGGGCGAGGCGCCGATGAGATCCTCAAATCCGACGAACTGCGCCAGCGTCTGGAAAGCGGCCGTCCGCTGCGGGTCAAGGCCGGCTTCGACCCCACCGCCCCGGACCTGCACCTGGGCCATACCGTGCTGCTGAACAAGCTGCGCCAGTTCCAGGACCTGGGCCACCAGGTGATCTTCCTCATCGGCGACTTCACCGGGATGATCGGCGACCCGTCCGGCAAGAACGTCACCCGCAAGCCGCTCACCAAGGAAGATGTGCTCGCCAACGCGCGTACCTATGAAGACCAGGTCTTCAAGGTGCTGGACCGCGAAAAGACCGAAGTGCGCTTCAATTCGGAATGGTTCGGCAAGATGGCCGCCGCGGACATGATCCGCCTGGCCGGCCAGCACACCGTGGCGCGCATGCTCGAGCGCGACGACTTCGCCAAGCGCTATGCCGCCCAGCAGTCCATCGCGCTGCATGAGTTCCTGTACCCGCTGGTGCAGGGCTATGACTCGGTCGCGCTGGAAGCGGACGTCGAACTGGGCGGTACCGATCAGAAGTTCAACCTGCTGATGGGCCGTGGCCTGCAGGAGCACTACGGGCAGAAGCCGCAGATCGTGCTGACCATGCCGCTGCTGGAAGGCCTGGACGGCGTGGCCAAGATGTCCAAGTCGCTCAACAACTATATTGGGATCAGCGAGCCGGCCATCGACATCGTCACCAAGACCATGAAGATCGGCGACGACCTGATGTGGCGCTGGATCGAGCTGCTCTCCTTTGATATCAGCCAGGCCGAGGCCAAGGCCCTGCGCGGGCAGGTCGAGGCGGGCGGGCTGAACCCGCGTGAGGTGAAGCTGCGCCTGGCGCGTGAGCTGACCACCCGCTTCCATGATGCCGCCGCGGCCGAGCAGGCCATCGCCGGCTGGAATGCCGCGGTGACCGGGCAGGGCGATGTGACCCTGCTGCCGTTGCAGGAAGTGTCCATTCCGGCCGAAGGCCTGCGTATTGGTGCGCTGCTGACCGCTGCCGGCCTCACCCCGAGCAACTCCGAGGCGTCGCGCAAGCTCAAAGAGCGTGCGGTGAAGGTCGATGGCGAGGTGGTGGACGACGCCCAGCAGGTGTTCGTGCCCGGTTTTGAAGGCCTGCTGCAGGTCGGCAAGCGCACCTTCGCACGCGTGTTGCTGGTCGCGGCCTAAGCGGCACAAGGGGTTCGGGCGATCCGGACCCCTTCCAGCATGAATGGGAGGGAGGCGACGTGAAAAAATGTCGTCTACCCCCTTCACAAACGACCCCGATAGGGACATACTTTCCCTCCCCCGACGCAGGGGCCGCCGCAAGGCGGCAACCGCGAAGGAACAGGACTTCAACTTCTTCGAAAGAAGGTGTTGACGGAAA